>NZ_JBVJKN010000039.1:0-58818 GCF_055585225.1 Streptomyces sp. NPDC053673
TCGAGGAGGGCCAGCAGGTCAACGAGGGCGACCTCGTCGTCGTCCTCGAAGCGATGAAGATGGAACAGCCGCTCAACGCCCACCGCTCCGGCACCATCAAGGGCCTGTCGGCCGAAGCCGGCGCCTCACTCACCTCAGGCGCCGTGATCTGCGAAATCAAGAACTGACACAACGTCACGCACAGGCGTCGTGCGATGCGTCGCGCGCCGATCAGCACGAACTGTCCGAGCCCGGTGGCCATTCCACTCCGAAGGAGAGAAACCTCATGCACAGCACCTTGATCGTGGCGCGGATGAACCCCGGATCGCATGCCGATGTCGCCAAACTGTTCGCCGACTTCGACGACACCCGGATGCCTCACCTCATGGGCACGCGACGCCGCCAGCTCTTCCACTACCAGGGGCTCTACTTCCACCTGCAGGACTTCGACGTGGACAACGGCGGCGAGCTCATCGAACGGGCGAAGACGGACGAACGCTTCATCAGGATCAGCGAAGACCTGAAGCCGTTCATCCAGGCGTACGACCCCGCGACATGGCGCTCGCCGGCCGACGCGATGGCGACCCGCTTCTACACCTGGGAGGCCTCCATATGACCGGCCGTCGAGTCGTCATCACGGGCATCGAGGTTCTCGCACCCGGTGGCGCCGGCAGGGAGGAGTTCTGGAACCTGATCAGCGAAGGCCGTACCGCCACGCGCAGGATCACCTTCTTCGACCCCAGCCCCTTCCGCTCCCAGGTGGCCGCGGAGATCGACTTCGACCCCGAGGCATACGGCCTGACGCCGCAGGAGGTCAGGCGGATGGACCGGGCCGCCCAGTTCGCCGTGGTCGCCGCGCGCGGCGCCGTCGCCGACAGCGGTATCGACGTGAGCACGTTCGACCCGCACCGCGTGGGCGTCACCGTCGGCAGCGCCGTCGGCGCGACGATGGGGCTCGACCAGGAGTACCGGATCGTCAGCGACGGGGGCCGCCTCCACCTGGTGGACCACGAGTACGCCGTGCCGCACCTGTACAACTACCTGGTTCCCAGTTCCTTCGCGGCCGAGGTGGCCTGGGCGGTCGGCGCGGAAGGCCCGAGCACCGTGGTGTCGACCGGCTGCACCTCCGGTATCGACTCCGTCGGCTACGCGGTCGATCTGATCCGGGAGGGCTCGGCCGACATCATGATCGCCGGTTCCTCCGACGCCCCGATCTCCCCCATCACCATGGCGTGCTTCGACGCGATCAAGGCGACCACGCCCCGGCACGACGACCCGGAGCACGCCTCGCGGCCGTTCGACGGAACCCGGAACGGGTTCGTCCTCGGCGAGGGCGCCGCGGTGTTCGTCCTGGAAGAGCTGGAGAGCGCCCAGCAGCGAGGCGCCCACATCTACGCCGAGATCGCCGGCTACGCCACGCGCAGCAACGCGTACCACATGACCGGGCTGCGGCCCGACGGTGCGGAGATGGCCGAGGCGATCCGGGTGGCGCTCGCCGAGGCACGGATGAACGTCGAGGTCATCGACTACATCAACGCCCACGGCTCCGGCACCAAGCAGAACGACCGGCACGAGACCGCAGCCTTCAAGAAGAGCCTGGGCGACCACGCCTACCGGACACCGGTGAGCTCCATCAAGTCGATGGTCGGTCACTCGCTGGGGGCCATCGGTTCCATCGAGATCGCCGCATCCGCCCTGGCCATGGAGAACAACGTGGTGCCACCGACGGCGAACCTGCACACACCGGACCCGGACTGCGACCTCGACTACGTACCGCTCACCGCCCGCGACCAGCTCACCGACGCGGTCCTGTCGGTGGGCAGCGGATTCGGCGGATTCCAGAGCGCGATGGTGCTGGCCCGGCCGGAGAGGAGCATGGCATGACCACCTCGGTGGTGGTGACGGGACTGGGCGTGACCGCGCCCAACGGCCTGGGAACCCAGGACTACTGGACGGCGACGCTCGGCGGCAAGAGCGGCATCGGCCGCATCACCCGCTTCGCGCCCGAGCAGTACCCGGCCAGGCTCGCGGGCGAGATCCCCGGGTTCACGGCCGAGGAGCACCTGCCGAGCCGGCTGCTCCCCCAGACCGACCGGATGACCCGCCTCGCTCTGGTGGCCGCGGACTGGGCGCTGCGGGACGCGGGCGTACGCCCCGCCGAACTCCCCGAGTTCGACATGGGCGTGGTCACCGCGAGTTCCTCCGGCGGCTTCGAGTTCGGCCAGGGAGAACTGGAGAACCTGTGGAGCCGGGGCAGCCAGTACGTCAGCGCGTACCAGTCCTTCGCCTGGTTCTACGCGGTCAACAGCGGCCAGATCTCCATCCGGAACGGCATGAAGGGCCCCAGCAGCGTGGTCGTCACCGACCAGGCGGGCGGGCTCGACGCCGTGGCCCAGGCCCGCCGGCAGATCCGCAAGGGGACCGGCCTGATCGTCTCCGGTGCCGTCGACGCCTCGATCTGCCCCTGGGGCTGGGTCGCCCAGCTGGCAGGCGACCGGCTCAGCACCAGCGACGAGCCGACCCGCGCCTATCTGCCCTTCGACAGCGCGGCACGGGGACACGTGCCGGGCGAGGGCGGCGCGCTGCTCGTACTGGAGTCCGCCGAATCGGCACTGACCCGTGGGGCGCGGATCTACGGAGAGATCGCAGGGTACGGCGCGACCTTCGACCCGAAACCGGGCAGCGCGCGCGAACCGGGCCTGCGCAGAGCGATTCAACTGGCCCTGGACGATGCGCGCGTGCGACCGGACGAGATCGACGTGGTGTTCGCGGACGCGGCGGCCGTCCCCGAACTCGACCGTGTCGAGGCTCAGGCGATCACCGATGTGTTCGGCGCCGGGGGCGTTCCCGTCACCGCTCCCAAGACCATGACCGGCCGTCTCTATTCGGGCGCCGCCCCCCTCGATCTGGCCGCGGCCTTGCTGGCCATGGGTGAGGGCGCGATACCGCCGACCGTGAATGTCGAACCGGCTCCCGAGTACGGCCTGGACCTGGTCGTCGACCGGCCCCGCGAGGCCGACGTGCGAACGGCCCTCGTGCTGGCCCGGGGCCAAGGCGGGTTCAACTCGGCCGTCGTGGTCCGGGCCGGCCACCGGTCCCAGCGCCGCACCTGAGGGGCGGCGTGCTCACCGAGCACCCAGTGAACCAGTGCACACAAGAACGCAGAAGGAAGGGACCTCACGTGGAACCCCAGCAGTTCACCCTCGACGACCTCAAGCGCATCCTGCTCGAGGGCGCCGGCGCGGAAGAGGGCGTGGACCTCGACGGCGACATTCTCGACACCGGCTTCGAGGAGCTCGGTTACGAGTCGCTCGCCCTGCTCGAGACGGGTGGCCGTATCGAGCGCGAGTACGGCATCACGCTCGACGACGACGCGCTCGCCGACACCCCCACGCCCCGTTCCCTGATCGAGGCCGTCAACGCCCAGCTGGCAGCGACCGCCGACGCCGTTGCCTGACCCCATGCTGCCGGCTGCCGGGATCCCCCACCCGGCAGTCGGCATCCGCCCGGCACCGTCCACCTGACAGGAGAGAGAGATATGCCGCAGCAGGAGCAGCGGGTCGCCCTGGTCACCGGGGCCACCAGCGGGATCGGCCTGGCGACAGCACGGCGCCTGGCCGCACAGGGCCACCAGGTCTTCATCGGCGCCCGCGACGCCGACAACGTCACCTCGACCGTCAAGCAGTTGCAGGAGGAAGGGCTGGAGGTCGACGGAACCGCCGTCGACGTCCGCTCCATAGAGGCGGTTCACGCGTTCGTCGTGGCCGCCGTGGACCGGTTCGGAACCATCGATGTCCTGGTCAACAATGCCGGCCGCAGTGGTGGCGGCGTCACCGCCGACATCGCCGACGAGCTGTGGCACGACGTCATCGACACCAACCTCAACAGTGTCTTCCGCACGACCCGTGAGGTACTCAACACCGGCGGCATGCGGGACAAGAGCTGGGGCCGGATCATCAACATCGCCTCCACGGCCGGCAAGCAGGGCGTCGTCCTCGGTGCTCCGTATTCCGCGTCGAAGCACGGCGTCGTCGGTTTCACCAAGGCGCTCGGCAACGAGCTCGCCCCGACCGGGATCACCGTCAACGCCGTCTGCCCCGGGTATGTCGAGACCCCGATGGCGCAGCGGGTCCGCCAGGGGTACGCGGCCGCCTACGACACGAGCGAGGACGCGATCCTCGAGAAGTTCCGGGCGAAGATCCCGCTCGGCCGCTACTCCACCCCCGACGAGGTCGCCGGAATGGTCGGCTATCTGGCTTCCGACACCGCGGCCTCCGTCACCGCACAGGCGATCAACGTCTGCGGTGGCCTCGGCAACTTCTGAGCCTCGGCACCTTCTGATCCCGAACCCCATCCCGGACGAGGAGTCCGATCATGTCGCAACCGGGCCTGCGCCAGGTCGAGCACGAGATCACCGTCTCGGCCCCCGCCGATTCCGTCTACCTGCTGATCGCCGACGTACAGAACTGGCCGCAGATCTTCCCGCCGACCATCTACGTCGACCACATCGAGAAGGGGGAGCGCGAGGAGCGCATACGCATCTGGGCCACCGCCAACGGCGAGGCCAAGAGCTGGTCCTCCCGTCGTCTGCTGGAGCCGGAAAAGCTCCGGATCAACTTCCAGCAGGAGGTTTCCGCCCCGCCGGTCGCCTCGATGGGCGGCGCATGGGTCGTCGAGGCGCTGTCGGACAGCGAGTCCCGGGTGCGCCTGCTGCACGAGTTCCGGGCCGTCGACGACAGCCCGGAGGGGCTGGACTGGATCGACAAGGCAGTGGACCGCAACTCGCGCTCCGAACTGGGCGCTCTGAAGCACAACGTCGAACTGGCGCATGCTTCACGTGAGTTGACCTTCTCGTTCGAGGACACGGTGCACATCGAAGGCTCGGCCAAGGATGTCTACGACTTCATCAACGAGGCGCATCTGTGGTCCGAACGGCTGCCGCACGTGGCCAGGGTCCGTCTCGATGAGGACACGCCGGGCCTGCAGACCCTGGAGATGGACACCCGCGCCAAGGACGGCTCCACCCACACCACCAAGTCGTACCGGGTGACCTTCCCGCACCGGGGGATCGCCTACAAGCAGGTGACTCTCCCGGCCCTGATGACCCTGCACACCGGCTACTGGACCTTCGAGGAGAGCGACAGCGGCGTGGCTGCCCGCTCGCAGCACACGGTTGTACTGAACCCCGGGAACATCTCCCGGATCCTCGGTGCCGCTGCCACCGTCGCCGATGCCAGGCAGTACGTCCACGGCGCGCTCAGCACCAACAGCAAAGCCACCTTGGCGCACGCCAAGGCCTACGCCGAGAAGTCCCGCTGACCATGTTCGCGGACAGCGAGGACAAAGAGGCCGGCGAGTACCGGCCGGGCGGCCCTGACCTGCCGCTCTCCCACACGGCCCCGACGGTTCCGACGACCTCGACGGCCCCGACGACCCTGGACACGCAGGTCGTCGTCGTCGGAGCGGGCCCGGTCGGCCTCTTCCTCGCCGGCGAACTGCGCCTCGGCGGGGCCGAGGTGACCGTGCTCGAACGCCGGGAGACACCCTCTACGGAGTCGAGGGCCTCCACCCTGCACGCGCGCACCATGGAGCTCTTCGACAGCCGCGGTCTGCTGACGGCCCTCGGCACCCCGCCCAACGAACCGCGAGGCCACTTCGGCGGTATCCCCATGGATCTGACGATGCCCAGCCGCTACCCGGGCCAGTGGAAAGTCCCGCAGACCCGGACCGAGGCGCTGCTGCAGGACCGGGCGGTGTCGTCGGGGGCGCGGCTCATGCGCGGCTGGGAGCTGGCCGGACTGTCCGACCACGGTTCGTACGTGGAGGTGACGGCCAGGACCTCGACGGGCGTCCGGCGACTGCGGGCCGCGTATGTGGTCGGCTGTGACGGGGAGGAGAGCACCGTGCGCCGGCTGACAGGGGTCGCGTTCCCCGGTCAGCGGGCCCGCCGTGAGCTGCTGCGGGCGGACGTGGCGGGCGTCGACATTCCGGGCCGGCGCTTCGAGAGGCTGGACCGCGGGCTCGCCATCGCCGCCCGCCGCGACGGTGTGACGCGGGTGATGGTGCACGAGTTCGGCAGGCCTGCGGGGCAGCGCACCGCCGCACCGGAGTTCGCCGAGGTCATCGACTGCTGGAAGCGGGTGACCGGCGAGGACCTCAGTGGCGGAACCCCGTTGTGGGTCAATGCCTTCGGCGATGCCAACCGGCAGCTGTCCCGCTACCGCCGGGGTCGCGTCCTGTTCGCCGGGGACGCCGCGCACCAGCAGATGCCGAGTGGTGGCCAGGCCCTCAATCTGGGCCTCCAGGACGCGGCCAATCTCGGCTGGAAGCTCGCGCTCCAGGTCGGTCCCAGACCCCCCAAGGGCCTGCTCGACAGCTACCACAGCGAACGGCACGAGGCCGGAAGCCGGGTACTGGCCAACATCCGGGCGCAGACCGAGCTGCTGCTCGGTGGCGAAGAGATCGAACCGGTACGTGCACTCCTGGGCGAGCTCATCGCGTCGGACGCCACCCGCGAGCACCTGGCCGGCTTGATCACCGGACTGGACGTCCGCTACCCGGTCGGATACGGCACGCATCCGCTGCTCGGCTCCCGGCTCCCGCATCTGGAGCTGGACACGCCGGAGGGAGTCGTCACCACGGCGGCTCTGCTGCGCTCCGGGCGGGGCGTCCTGCTCGACCTCGCCCCGGTGTCGAACGCGCATCTGCGATGGCTGGCCAGGCTCTGGGCCGACCGTGTCACCACCGTCGTCGCCCGCGCCGACCCCGACGGGCCGCTGCGGGACATCGACGCGGTTCTGGTCCGGCCGGACGGCTACATCGCCTGGACCGGCTCCCAGCAGTACGGCGTACGCCGCGCTCTGGTGCGCTGGTTCGGCCCGCCCGAGCCGGGCCTCTAGGGCCTGTGCGGTGGATCAGGCTGGCCCAGCAAGATCCACCTGACAGGCCCTGGGCCTGTCAGGCGGGCCAGTTCCCAGACGCGGAGGCACCGGGCCTCCGGACGCTGAAGAGAGAAGGAGAGTTGTGGATACGGATGTGATCGTTGCCGGCGCGGGCCCGACCGGTTTGATGCTCGCCGGGGAACTGCGCCTCGGCGGAGCCCGCGTCGTGGTGGTGGAGCGCCTGAGCCAACCCACCGGACAGTCCCGCGGGCTGGGTTTCACGGCGCGCGCCATGGAAGTGTTCGACCAGCGTGGTCTCCTGCCGATGTTCGGCGGCCTGGAGACGAGTCCGTTGGGCCACTTCGGTGGTGTTCAGTTCGACTACAGCGTCCTGGAGGACGCCCACTTCGGTGCCCGCGGCATCCCGCAGTCCCTGACGGAAGCGGTTCTGGAGCAGTGGGCGACCGGCCTGGGGGTGGACATACGGCGCGGCTGGGAGCTCGTGGAGCTGGCCGACGACGGCGACGCCGTCGAGATCACCGCGGCCACCGAGGAGGGCGTCCAGCGGCTGCGGGCCGCCTACCTCGTGGGCTGCGACGGCGGGCAGAGCACGGTCCGCAAGGCGGCGGGGTTCGACTTCCCCGGGAGCCCGGCCACCCGCACGATGTACCTCGCCGACGTCGTGGGCTGCGGCCTCCGCCCCCGCTTCCTGGGCGAGCGGCTGCCCGGCGGCATGGTGATGGCCGCTCCGCTGGGTGAAGGCGTGGACCGCATCATCGTCTGCCCGCACGGCACTCCGGCGGCCGAGCGCGCCGGGTCCGTGAGCTTCGCCGAGGTCGCCGACGCCTGGGAGCGCATCACCGGTGAGTCCATCCACGGTGGGGGCGCCGACTGGGTCAGCTCGTTCACCGACGCGACCCGCCAGGCCGGCGCATACCGCCGGGGGAGCGTGCTGCTCGCGGGGGACGCGGCCCACATCCATCTCCCGGCCGGCGGCCAGGGGTTGAGTACCGGCGTTCAGGACGCGGTCAATCTCGGCTGGAAGCTCGCGGCCGTGATCCAGGGCTGGGCACCGGACGGTCTGCTGGACACGTACCACAGCGAGCGGCACCCGGTCGGCGCGCGGCTGCTGATGAACACCCGCGCCCAGGGCCAGGTGTTCCTCGGCGGCGACGAGGCCGATCCGCTGCGCGAGCTGTTCACCGAGCTGATCGCCCTCGACGACGTCAAACGGCATCTCGCCGGTGTCGTCAGCGGCCTCGACATCCGCTACGACGTCGGCCCCGGCGGCAACCCGCTGCTCGGTCGCCGCGTACCACCCCGCCGACTGCGCGGTGCGACGGGCGCGACCGGCACGATGCAGCTGCTGCACCGGGCTCAGGGCGTGCTGCTCGACCTCACCGACGATGCCGGGGTGCGGGCCACCGCGGCGGGCTGGAAGGACCGTGTCGTCGTCGCGACCGCGGAGCCGGAGGAGGACGGTGCCTTCGCGGGGACGCGGGCGCTGCTGGTCCGGCCTGACGGATATGTGGTCTGGGCGGCTGCCGACTCGTCGAGCGGCCCGTCCGGCGAACCCGACGGGCCGGAGGCGGCGCTGCGACGCTGGTTCGGCGCGCCGGTGGCGGTCTAGCGCCGATGGCCACGGCGACACAGGCTCTGTCCCACCGGGTACGCCCCATCGCCCTGGACGCGGCCGGTATCACGCTGTCCGCCCTCCTCCACGAGCCGGAGCACATGCCCGCGCGTGCGACCGTGGTGGCCCTGCACGGGGCGGGCATGAGCGCCGGGTACTTCGACGGTCGGGCCCATCCCGATCTGTCGCTGCTCACCCTCGGCGCCCGGCTCGGCTTCACGGTGCTCGCGGTGGACCGTCCGGGCTACGGGCACTCCGCCGCCCTGCTCCGCGAGGGCCAGACCCTCGCGGAGCAGGCCCGCACACTGCGCGCGGCGCTGGAGGACTTCAGCTCCCGGTACGCCACGGGCCAGGGCCTGTATCTCCTCGCCCACTCCTTCGGCGGCAAGCTCGCCCTGACCGGCGCGGCGGACGAGTCCTGGCCCCGTCTGCTCGGCCTCGACATCTCGGGTTGCGGCCATCGTTACGCCGTAGGGCGGGAAGAGCTGCCCGACGCACTCGTACGCACGCACTGGAAGCGGCACTGGGGCCGGCTGGATCTCTATCCGCCCGACACGTTCCGGTCCAGCAGCGCGCTGGTCGCCCCCGTGCCGTCACGTGAGCGGTGGGCCGCCGAGCGCTGGCCGGAGGCGTTCGACGAACTCGCGCCGCGGATCCAGGCGCCCGTCCGGTTCACCTTCGCCGAGCACGAGCACTGGTGGTGCCACGACCGTCCCGCTCTCGCCGACCTCACGGCCAGGCTGACGTCCGCACCGCGCACGATCGTCGACCGGCAGCCGGACGCCGGCCACAACATCAGTCTGGGCTGGGCAGCCCGCTCGTACCATCTGCGGGCTCTCGGCTTCCTGGAGGAATGCCTGCTGCGGCGGGACGGAACGTGACCCCCGGGTTCCTGCGCGGGACCGGGTTCGTGCGCAAGACGCTCGCCATCACCTTCCGCTCCCTGTCCGTGCGCAGCTTCCGGCTCTTCGCGACCGGGCAGATCGCGTCCGTGACGGGTACCTGGATGATGGTCGTGGCCCAGGACTGGCTCGTCCTGGAGCTGACCGGGGATTCGGGCGCGGCCCTGGCGACGGTGACCGCCATGCAGTTCGCTCCCCTGCTCCTGCTCACCCTGTACGGCGGGGGGCTTGCGGACCGCCATGACAAGCGCGCCCTGCTCACCGCCGCCAACGTCGTCTCCGGGCTGCTCGCCCTCGCGCTCGCGCTGCTGGTCCTCACCGGCACTGCCGGGCTGTGGCATCTGTACGCGTTCGCGCTGGCTCTCGGCATCGTCAACGCGGTGGAGGTCCCGACCCGGATGGCCTTCATCAGCGAGCTCGTCGGCGCCGAGCTGCTGCCCAACGCCTCGGCCCTGAGCGCCGCGTACTTCAATGTCGCCCGGGTCCTCGGCCCGGCCCTCGCCGGGCTGCTCATCAGCGTGGCCGGCACCGGACCGGTCATGCTGCTCAACGCGGCGAGCTATCTGGCGACGGTCGCGGGGCTGCGCGGAATGCGCGTGGCGGAACTACGGCGAAGCACACGCCCTGCCACACACCTTCGCGTCGTCGACGGGCTCACGCATCTGAGGACCCGGCCGGACCTTGTGCTGACGTCCGCCCTCGTGACGGTGGTCGGTCTGTTCGGCCTCAACCTGCAACTCACCCTGCCGCTCATGGCGAAGACGGTGTTCCACACCGACGCGGCCTCCTTCGGCCTGCTCACCACCGCGCTCGCCGCGGGTTCGCTGCTCGCGGCCTTCGCGGGCACCGCTCGGCGGGGCCGCCCGTCCGCCCGCGCAGTGACGGCTTCCGCCTTCGCGTTCGGCCTTCTCGAGACAGCGGCAGGATGGGCGCCCGGCTTCGCGTCGGCGCTGGTGCTCCTGGCCCTCACGGGCTTCGCCTCGATGTACTTCGCGCAGGCCGCCAACCACCGGATCCAGCTCGGCAGCGATCCCCGGTACCGGGGCCGGGTCATGGCCCTCTACACGCTGATCCTGCAGGGCTCGGTGCCGCTCGGCGCGCTCTTCGTCGGCCTGCTGGCCGAGCATCTGGGCGCGCGCTCCGGGCTCTACGTGGGCGGCCTGATCTCGCTGACGGCGGCACTCGCCGCCGCAGCGGCCGACCGCCCCCGGACAGGCCCCGGGCACAAGCGCACCGCCTCGCCGCCGGCGGACGTGCACGTCCCGCCCCGGTCGACCGCGGGAAGCCCGCCATGACGACCCTCACCGTTCTCGCCGTCGGGGCCGCGGAGCTGCATCTGTGGCTGCTGCGTCCTCCGGGCTCGGTACACGAGCTGCCCACCGGTGAACTCGACGCGGACGAGACACGACGGGCCGCCGCGCTCCGCCGGCCGTCCGACCGGCTGCTGTACGTGGCGGCGCACATCGGGCTGCGCCGGATCATGGCCGCGTACACGGGAATCGCTCCGGCCCGGCTGTCCCTCGGCCGGGAGCCCTGCCCCGGCTGCGGTGCCCCGCACGGCCGCCCCGTCCTTCGCGACGCGCCGGGCGCACCGCAGTTCTCGCTCTCGCACAGCCACGGCCTGGCCCTGATCGCGGTGGCGGCCGTCCGGGTGGGGGCCGACGTCCAGAAGGTCCCGTCGGCGCAGACCACCGAACTGTGCCTACCGGCGTTGCATCCGGCGGAACGGCTCGAACTGCGCCGGCTTCCGGCACCGGACCGGAACGTGGCCTTCGCGCGGCTGTGGGTGCGCAAGGAGGCGTATCTGAAGGGGCTCGGCACCGGACTCACTCGCGGGGCGGGCACCGACTACCTGGGCGAGTACTCGGCCGGCGAACGGCCACCGGGCTGGCTGGTGCGCAATCTGCCCGCAGGCCCGGGTCATGTCGCCGCGGCCGCTCTGCCCATCGACGAGGACTGCCACGCGGTCATCCGCTCACTGCCCGCCGACTGGCTGTACGCCAAGGACCCCGCCGGCCGTATCGCCGGCGCGGGGGCTTCGGCGCGGACGGTGTTGCGGGTGCAGGAGCCGCGGCCGGCACACCGCCGGACCTGGAAACCGAGAGAGCGAGATTGACGCGAGGGAGAGGGGAACACCATGACCGGCACACAAGTTCCGGCCCAGTCCCTGGACCGGCTCGACGAGTTGAGGAAGATCAAGGAGCTGGTCCTTGCGGGACCCGATCCGAGGGCCACCGAGCGCCAGCACACGAAGGGCAAGCTGACCGCTCGTGAGCGTATCGAACTGCTGCTGGACGAAGGGAGCTTCACCGAGGTGGAGGCGCTGCGGCGGCACCGGGCGACCGGCTTCGGCCTCGAGTCGAAGAGGCCCTACACGGACGGTGTGATCACGGGCTGGGGCACCGTCGAAGGACGCACGGTCTTCGTGTACGCGCACGACTTCCGGATCTTCGGTGGTGCCCTGGGTGAAGCGCATGCCCAGAAGATCCACAAACTCATGGACATGGCCGTCGCAGCAGGCGCACCGCTGGTCTCGCTCAACGACGGCGCCGGTGCGCGCATCCAGGAGGGAGTCAGCGCCCTCGCCGGATACGGCGGCATCTTCCAGCGCAACACCAAGGCGTCCGGCGTCATCCCGCAGATCTCGGTGATGCTCGGGCCGTGCGCGGGCGGCGCGGCCTACAGTCCGGCCCTGACGGACTTCGTCTTCGCCGTACGGGACATCTCACAGATGTTCATCACCGGCCCGGACGTGGTCAGGGCGGTCACGGGCGAGGAGATCACCCAGAACGGCCTGGGCGGCGCCGATGTGCACGCGGGTGTCTCCGGAGTGGCCCACTTCGTCTACGACGACGAGGAGACGTGCCTCGCCGAGGTGCGCTATCTGCTCTCCCTTCTGCCTTCCAACAACCGTGAACTGCCGCCGGCCGTGCCGAGCGACGATCCGGCCGACCGGTCCGGTGACGCCCTGCTCGACCTCGTCCCGGTCGACGGCAACCGCCCGTACGACATGATCGAGGTGATCGAGGAGATCGTCGACAACGGTGACGTCATGGAGGTCCACGCCACGTGGGCCACCAACATCGTTTGTGCGCTGGCCCGGCTCGACGGACACGTGGTCGGCATCGTCGCCAACCAGCCGCGGTCGCTGGCCGGGGTCCTGGACATCAAGGCGAGCGAGAAGGGCGCGCGGTTCGTGCAGTTCTGCGACTCGTTCAACATCCCGCTGGTCACCCTGGTCGACGTACCGGGCTTCCTGCCGGGCATCGACCAGGAGCACGAGGGCATCATCCGGCGCGGCGCGAAGCTGCTGTACGCGTACTGCAACGCCACGGTGCCCCGTGTCTCGGTGGTCCTCCGCAAGGCGTACGGGGGCGCGTACATCGTCATGGACTCCCGGTCCATCGGCGCGGACATCGCACTTGCCTGGCCCACCAACGAGATCGCCGTGATGGGCGCCGAGGGCGCGGCCAACGTGGTCTTCCGCCGTGAGATCGCGGCGGCCGACGATCCCGAGGCCATGCGCCGGGACAGGGTCAAGGAGTACAGAAGCGAGCTGGTCCACCCCTACTACGCGGCCGAACGAGGCCTCGTCGACGACGTCATCGACCCGCGCGACACACGGCGGGTACTCAGCCGCGCCGTGGCGATGCTCGGTGCCAAGTCCGCCGCCCTGCCGAGCCGCAAGCACGGCAATCCGCCCCAGTAGGCCGCGCGGAGTGCCGCTCCCGCCGCCTCGGCCGGTGCCGGTGACGTGAACGGCGGGGTGTCCACGATGCCCCGTCGCCCACGGGCGGTCCGCCGCGCGACGGTGTGGCCGCGACCGAATCGCTCCTCCCGACCAGGCGCGAAGGGGCCTGTCCCCGCCGTACCGGGAGTGGCCGGCCGGCGGTGCCTTTCCGCTACGAGGCATCAGATCGCCCAATTCCGTTTGATACCCAGGGTTTACATCGGTTTGGTCTGCCGGGCCGGTAGCACTTGCTATCGTGTTACTCACCGGTAGCAAGCTGTAACGGGGGCGCGAGGAGTCGGTGGGGGCCTCGCCACGCCCCTCGGGTGGGTGGTCGAGACGGCGGGTCTGGCAAGGAAGCCAGGCCGCCACGGCTTTCTGCGCGTACGCACCACGCGGCCCTCGAACTCCCGTTCCTCGCCCACGTATCCAGACAGGTGAGACTCGTCACATGGCTCGTTCCCTGGTCGATCTACTGACCACGCACGCCTCGCGCCAGCCCGACCGGACCGCGTACCGCTACCTCGTCACCGGCGACTGCGACGGAGAGGTCCAGGAGATCTCGTACGGGCGGCTGGCCCGCCGGTCCCAGGCCATCGCCGCCTGGCTGCAGGAGCACGGCCTGGCCGGTTCCCGCGCCATGCTGTTGTACCCGCCCGGCCTCGAGTTCATCTGTGGCTACCTGGGCTGCCTCTCGGCCGGGGTCGTCGCCGTGCCGGGCGTACCCCCGCAAGGGCGGTCGCAGATCCACCGCGCCCTGACCCGGATGAAGCGCCTCATCGCCGACGCGGACGCCAAGGTGATCCTGGGCGGCCGTGAGGTGATCTCCACCCTGGGTGCCATGGCGGAACACCTGCCCGAACTGGACGGGATCACCTGCGTCGCCACCGAGGACATCCCCGACGAGGCGGCCGGCTCCTGGCGCGACCCCGGCCTCACCGCCGACTCGGTCGCCTTCCTCCAGTACACCTCCGGCTCCACGGCCGCCCCCCGCGGCGTGATGGTGACCCACGGGAACCTGCTGGACAACGAGCGGGTCATCACGGAGCGGATGGGCCACACCCCGGACGCGATCGCGGAGTACGACCACGAACTGTTCGTCAGCTGGCTGCCCGTGTACCACGACATGGGCCTCATCGGCCCGGTCCTGAACACGGTCTACCTCGGCGTGACCGCCACTCTCTTCTCGCCGCTGCACTTCCTGCAGCGGCCCCAGCGCTGGCTGACCGCCCTCAGCCGCTACCGCCCGCACACCAGCGGCGGCCCCAACTTCGCGTACGAGCTGTGTCTGAAGCACACCACGCCCGACCTGCTCGACGGCCTCGATCTGAGCCGGTGGAAAGTCGCGTTCAACGGCGCCGAACCGGTGCGGGCCGCCACCATGCGGCGGTTCACCGAGACCTTCGGCGCGGCCGGCTTCCGCCGCGAGGCCCTCTACCCGTGCTACGGCCTGGCCGAGGCCACCCTGATGGTCACCGGCAGCTCGGTGGAGGCCCCGGCCACCCTGATCGAGGCCGCCGGGACCGGGCCGCACGCCGGCGCGGCGGACGCTGCGGCGGTCGGCTCCGGCCGGCCCGGCCCCGGCGTCACCGTGGTGATCGCCGACCCCGAGCGGCAGGAGGAGCTGCCCGAGGGCGAGGTCGGCGAGATCTGGGTCGGCGGCGCGAGCGTCGCCAAGGGCTACTGGCGCAACGCCCTCGCCACCCGCGAGACTTTCCGGGCCACCCTCAAGGGCCCCGAGGCCGGCAACGTCCGCTTTCTGCGGACCGGCGACCTCGGATTCCTGCGTGACGGCGAACTGTTCGTCACCGGACGCCTCAAGGACCTGATGGTCATCGACGGGCGCAACCACTACCCGCAGGACCTGGAGCTGTCCGCCGAGATGTCCCACCCGGCGCTGCGGCCGGGCTGCACCGCCGCGTTCTCCGTGGACAGCGGAGTCGAGGGCGAACAGACCGTCATCGTCGCCGAGACGGACCCGGACGCGCCGGGCGGGTCCGAGAAGATCACCGACCTGATCCGCAGCGCGATCGGCGAGGCCCACGGCCTGTCGGTTCACGACATCGTGCTGGTCCACCCCGGCACCATCCCCAAGACATCCAGCGGGAAGATCCAGCGCAGGGCCTCCCGGGCGGCGTACCTCGACGGCGCCCTCTCCGTGGTCGGAGCGGCCGCCACGGGATGACAACGCCCCGCCGTCGACGCGATCGTCCGCGTCGTCGGCGGCACGACGGTCGTGCGGGGCACAGCCCGGGTGCCCCCGGCCGTACGCCTCGCGAATGCGCCGCACGCCGCCGTGCGCCGGCCGCATCAGCCGTACACCGGGCGTACCAGCCGTATCGGCCGTACCTGACACCGCCTGAGCCCGAGTTCACGAGGACACCTGTCTAGATGCCTGCGAACGAGCCCCCGAAGCAGTTCCCCGAGACGACCGTCACGACCTTGGAGGGTGTGCGGGCCTGGCTGACGACGGCCGTCGCCGAGGCCGCCGGGCTCGACCCGCTGGCCGTCGGCCCCGAGCGACCGATCGCCGAATTCGGCCTGGGCTCACGCCAGTTGGTCACCCTGGCCGCCGAACTCTCCACGCGGATCAGCCGGCCCCTGGAGCCATCCCTCGTCTTCGACCACCCCACGATCGCCGCGCTCGCCGAGGCGGTCTTCGAACGGCCCGCCGCCGCCGTCGCGGTGGACCCGGCACCGGCGCACCCGCCCGTACGGGCGGACGACGACATCGCGATCATCTCCATCGCCTGCCGCTTCCCCGGCGGCGCCGACGAACCCGAGGCGCTGTGGCGGCTACTGGCAGCGGGCGAGGACGTCATCTCCGAGGTACCCGAGGGTCGTTGGGACACCCAGGGGCTCTACGACCCCGATCCGGAGGCCACCGGCAAGGCGTACACGCTGCGCGGCGGCTTCCTGGCCGGCACGGACCGCTTCGACGCGGCCTTCTTCGGCATCTCCCCGCGCGAGGCCGCAGCCATGGACCCCCAGCAGCGGCTACTGCTGCAGACCGCCTGGGAGGCGACCGAGCGCGCCGGGATCGTCCCTCAGACGCTGAACGGCAGCTCCACAGGCGTCTACATCGGCCTGTACGACAGCGGGTACCAGGCCTCGGCCGGACTGGGCCGGCTCGACGGGCACGTCGGCACGGGCTCGGCGTCCAGCGTGGCCTCCGGGCGTATCGCCTACACCCTCGGCCTCCAGGGCCCGGCGGTGACCGTCGACACCGCCTGCTCCTCCTCCCTCGTCGCCCTGCACCTGGCCTCGCGGGCGCTGGCGAGCGGCGAATGCGACCTGGCCCTCGCGGGTGGCGCGACGCTGCTGGTGACACCACGCGGACACGTCGAGTTCAGCAGGCTGCGCGCGCTGTCGCCGTCCGGGCGGTGCAGCCCGTTCTCGACCGACGCGGACGGCGTGGTGTGGGCCGAGGGCTGCGGTCTGGTGCTGCTCAAGCGGCTCGCGGACGCACGCCGGGAAGGCGACCGGGTCCTCGCGGTCGTCAAGGGGTCGGCGATCAACCAGGACGGCCGCAGCCAGGGCCTGAGCGCCCCGAGCGGCCCGGCGCAGGAGCGGGTGCTGCGCGCCGCGCTGGACGCCGCCGGGCTCCGGCCGGACGACCTTGACTACGTGGAGGCGCACGGCACCGGCACGCGGCTCGGCGACCCCATCGAGGGCCGGGCGCTGGCAGCGGTCTTCGGACCGGGCCGCCCGGCCGACCGGCCGCTCGGCGTCGGCTCCCTCAAATCCAACATCGGGCACACACAGGCCGCGGCCGGCATCGGCGGCGTCATCAAGACGGTGCTGGCCCTCGGCCACGAGCTGCTCCCGGCATCGCTGCACGCCGAAACCCCGACCGAGGATGTCGACTGGGCAGGCGGCGGCCTGCGCGTGCACAGCAGCGCCCAGGCGTGGGCGCGGGGCGGCGACCGGGTGCGACGGGCCGGAGTGAGCGCGTTCGGGATCAGTGGCACGAACGCGCATGTGGTGCTGGAGGAGGCACCCGCGGACCTCGCGCCGCCGGCCGGCGCGCCGGCGCCCGACCGGCAGCCGACCGACCGGCAGCCGACTGGCGAGTCGAACCCCGACCGGCAGCCGACCGCCCAAGAGCCCACCGCGGGACGGCCCGGAAAGACCCTCTTCCCGCTGTCCGCCCGCACCCTCCCCGCCCTCCGGGGACAGGCAGCCCGCCTGCTTGAGGCGCTCTCGGCGCAGCCTCGGTTGCCGCTGCCCGACGTGGCCGGAACGCTCACCCACCACCGCACGCACTTCGAGCACCGAGCCGTCGTCCAGGCGGGCAACCGCGATGAACTGCTGACCGCGCTGCGTCTGCTTGCCGAGGGACAGCCGGACGCCGGCCCGGTCGTCGGCCCCCAACACACCCTCGCCCCGGGCAAGGTGGCCTTCGTCTTCCCCGGCCAGGGCGCCCAGTGGGCCGGCATGGCCCGCGATCTGCTGGACCGCTCCCCGGTGTTCGCGGACGAGCTCGACCGCTGCGACGCCGCACTGCGCCCCTTCACCGCCTGGTCGGTGGCGGCCGTCCTGCGCGGCGACTCGGGCGCCCCGTCCCTGGAGCGCGTGGACGTCGTCCAGCCGGTCCTCTTCGCCGTGATGGTGTCCCTGGCCGCCGTATGGCGGGCCCGTGGCGTACGGCCGGACGCCGTGATCGGGCACAGCCAGGGCGAGGTCGCCGCGGCCTGCGTCGCCGGGGCGCTCGGCCTCAACGACGCGGCGGCGGTGGTCGCCCTGCGCAGCCAGGCCCTGACCGAGCTGTCCGGCACCGGCACCATGGCCGTCGTCGCCCTGCCGCACACCGAGGTCGAGGCCCGCCTCGCCGGACTCGGCGGCCGGGTGTCCGTCGCCGCCGTGAACAGCGGCCGGTCGACGGTGATCGCCGGTGACGTGGAGCCACTGGAGGCCCTGCTCGCCGAGCTCGACCGGCAGCAGGTGTTCGTCCGCCGCCTCGACGTCGACTACGCCTCCCACAGCGCCCAGGTCGAACCGCTGCGCGCGACCATCCTCGACGAACTCGACGGCGTCGCCACCTACCCGACGTCCGTCGCCTGGTACTCCACGGTCACCGGCGAGCCGGTCACCGAGGAGCTGGAAGCCGACTACTGGTACACCAACCTGCGCGAGCCCGTCCGCTTCGCGCCGACCGTGGAGCGCATGGCGGCCGACGGCTACCGGTACTTCGTCGAGCTCAGCCCCCATCCGTCCCTGCTCACCGCCGTACGCACGGTCGCGGAAGATGCCGAGGACGACGCCCGCGACGTGGTCGCCGTCGGATCGCTGCGCCGCGACGAGGACGGGCCCGCCTGCCTGGACCGGGCCGCCGCCGAACTCCACGTCCACGGACGGCAGATCGACTGGCGCCGCCTGGTCCCCGAGGCCGAAGCGGCGGACCTGCCGACGTACGCCTGGGACCCGCAGCGCTACTGGATCGAGCCCGAGTCCGGCGCCGACGCCCCCGGTCTCTTCGACCGCGCCGCGCACCCGCTGCTCGGCATCCAGCTGCAGTCGGCGGACGAGGCCCGCTGGACCTTCCGCAACGAGTGGTCCCCGACCACCGCCGACTGGCTGCCCGACCACGCCGTGTTCGGGCGGACCGTGGTGTCGGGCACGACCCTGATGGAGCTGTGCCGCGCCGCGCTGGCCGTGGCCCGTCCGGACGAACCGGGTGACGTCGCCGACCTGCTCCTGCTTGCGCCCCTCACGCTTCCCACCTCCGGAACCGTCGAGGTGTCCGTCGAGGTGGTCACCACCGGCCCGGTACCGGAAATCACCGTGCACAGCCGTCCGCGCGGCGAGGAGGCCACGGGCTGGACCCTGCACGCCACCGCGTCCGCGGAGGATTCCGCCCCGGTGGCAGCGGGGCAGCCGCCGGTGTGGCCGGAGGCGGCCGAGCCGGCCTGGCGCGAGGAGACGTACGAGCGGCTGACCGGACTCGGCCTCGGCTACGGCCCGGCCTTCCAGGGCGTACGGGAGGCGGTGACCACCGGCGACGACGAGTTGCTGGCCCGCCTCTCGCTGCCGTCCGTGGCCCGCGATGCGGCCGACCCGTACCCGGTCCACCCGGCGCTGCTGGACGCCGCGCTGCACGTGGCCGCTGGGTTCGATACGTGCGGCGCGTCCGGCGGCCGGGTGCTGCTGCCGGTCGCGGTGGGCCGCTGCGTCCTGCCGCCCGGCGGCGCGACGGATCTCACCGCGTCCGTACGCCGGACGGGCGGTACGGGAACGGACCTCATGCTGGACGTGACTCTGTGGGATGCCGACGGTCTCCCGGCAGGCCGTCTCGAGGGCGTACGGCTGCGCGCCGCGGACCCGGCGGACCTGCGCGGCCGCTCGGAGAACGGCCGGCACCTGTACGAGGTCGTGTGGACGGCCCCGTCCGAGGAAGCCGCGGGGGTGCCGGGCACCACCTGGACGGTGATCGGCGACCGATCGGAGCCGGATGTCGCGGCGGCCCTGCGTGGCCTCGATGCGGCGGGGATCCAGATCCGCGAGACGGGCGCCGACGTCCTCGTGCGGTTCTGGCCGCGCCCGGAAGCCGACAGCGAACCATCCGCTGCGGCACAGAAGTTGGCGGCAACGGCACTGGCGGAGCTGCACGCGCTGATCGCCCTGCCCCAGGACGAGGCACCCGCCCGCACCGTGTGGGTGACCCGTGGCGCCGTCGCGGCCGGCGACGGGGACACGGTGCCCGGCCTGGCCCAGTCGGTGCTGTGGGGCCTGGCCCGCAGCGCCCGCGCGGAACACCCGGACCTCGGGCTGACCCTGCTCGACATCGAGGGATCCGAGGGTGCGGCTGATCTACCGGCCGTCGTGGCGTACGACGGGGAGCCCGAACTCGCCGTCCGCAGCGGCGCGCTGCTCGCCCCCCGGCTGGTGCGCGCCCGTGCCGCGGACGAGCTGCGGGTCCCGCCCGGGGACCACTGCGAGCCGGCCGGCCTCCCGTCGGATGTGACCCTGCGCCCGGTGGCGCCCCAGGCCCTGGCCCCCGGCCAGGTGAGGATCGAGGTGCACGCGGCCGGTCTGCTCCCCGTTGCGGCCCTCGTCCCCGGTGACGAGGCGCCGCTCGCCGAATGCGCCGGTGTGCTCACCGAGGTCGGCGCCGGAGTCGAGGGTCTCGCCCCCGGCCTGCGAGTCGTCGCCCTCACCGACAGCGCGCCCGGCTCCGAGGCGGTCGCCGACGCGCGGCTGGTCGCGGCGCTCCCGGACGGCCTGCCCTTCACCACTGGGGCCTCCCTGCCCCTCGCGGACGCCGTCGTCGAACCGGCCGGGCCCGGCCGCGAACAGCTCGGTGCGGCCCTGCGCGCGGCCGTCGCGTCGGTCGCCGCCGGACAGGCGCGTCCCGCACGCCCCCAGGTCCTGCCCGTCACCGCGGCCCGTGAGGAGATACGGCGACGGATCGCGTCCGGCGGCCCCGTCGTACTGGACCTGGCCGGCCGCCCCACCCTGGTCCCCACCGACGGCACGGTGCTGATCACCGGCGGTCTGGGCGCAGTCGGCCGGCACATCGCCAGGCTCCTCGCCGAGCACGGCGTCCCGCGCCTGCTGCTGACCTCGCGCCGGGGCGCCGACGACCCGCGCACCGCCGAGGTGACCGCGGAACTGACCGCGCTCGGCGCCGAGGTCGGGGTTGCGGCGTGCGACGTCGCGGACGCGGCGGCCGTGGCCGGCGTACTGGACCGGATCGGCGACACGTTGCCGCTGCGGGGCGTCGTGCACTGCGCGGGCGTCCTGGCCGACGGGGTGGTCGCCGAGCTGACGCCCGAACGCCTCGCGCAGGTGCTGCGTCCGAAGGTCGAAGGCGCCGCCCATCTGCACCGGCTCACCGCCGACGCGCCGCTCGACCTCTTCCTGCTGGTCTCCTCGGCCGCCGGCGTCGTCGGCAGCGCGGGCCAGGGCAACTACGCGGCCGCCAACGTCTTCCTCGACCAACTGGCCTACCACCGGCGCGCCTTGGGCCTGCCCGGCGTCTCGGTCTCCTTCGGCGCGTGGGAGGGCGAGGGTCTCGCCGCCGAACACGCCGACCTGGAGCGGATGGCCCGCCTCGGCCACCGAGCCCTCCGCCCCGGCCAGGGCCGCGAACTCGTCGAACTCTCCCTGCGGCGGGGCGCGCCGCACCTGGTTGCCTGGGCCCTGGACCTGCCCCGTCTGCGCGATACGGCGGCGGCCGGAGGCGGCACTGCGGCGGCGCTGTGGCGCTCGCTGCTGCCCGCGCCCCGCACCGGCCGTGACGGCGGCGGCCTGGCCGGCCGCCTGGCCCGGCTGACCGAGGCGGAACGCGCCGAGCGCGTACTGGCCCTGGTCCGCGAGGAGGTCTCCCGCGTCCTCGGGCTGCGCTCGGCGGAGTCCGTCCGCCCCGACCAGCCGCTGCGTGAGCTCGGCATGGATTCGGTGACGGCGGTCGAACTGCGCAACCGCATCGCCACCCGCATCGGCGCCAAACTCCCCGCCACACTGCTTTTCGACCACCCCACTGCGGCCCGGCTCGCCGAGTACCTGCTGACCACCGCACTCGCGACGGTCGGCCGTACGACTCCTCGGACCGCGCCCGGCACGCAGCGGACCCGCGCGGCCACGTCGGCGGAGCCGGCGCCCCACGAGCCGGTGGCCGTGGTGGCCATGGCGTGCCGCCTGCCGGGCGGAGTGAGCGATCCGGAGGGCCTGTGGCGCCTGGTCGCGGAGGGCCGTGACGCGGTGGGCCCGTTCCCGGCGGGACGCTGGGACGTGGAGTCGCTGTACGACCCCGATCCGGAGGCCCGGGGCAAGTCGTACGCCCGGGAGGGCGGTTTCCTGGATGACATCGAGTCCTTCGACGCGGGCTTCTTCGGGATCACTCCGAAGGAGGCGGCGGCCATGGACCCGCAGCAGCGGTTGGTGCTGGAGACGGCGTGGGAGGCGCTGGAGCGGGCCGGGATCGTGCCCGCCGGGCTGGCGGGGAGTACCACCGGCGTGTATGTCGGCATGTTCGGCAGCGACTACCTGGCGGGCTCCCGGCTCGACCAGTTGGACGGGTACGTCGGTACGGGGTCGGCGCTGAGCGTGGCCTCGGGCCGGCTCGCGTACGCGCTGGGGGTGCACGGCCCGGCGCTGACGGTGGACACGGCGTGCTCGTCGTCGCTGGTGGCGACGCACCTGGCGGCGCAGGCGCTGAGGTCCGGCGAGTGCGACCTCGCGCTCGCCGGTGGCGTGACGCTGATGGTGACGCCGCAGACCTTCGTGGAGTTCAGCCGCCTGCGGGGGCTGTCCCCGACGGGCCGCTGCCGTTCCTTCTCCGACGACGCCGACGGCGCCATCTGGGCCGAGGGCGCGGGCATGGTCGTACTGAAGCGGCTCAGCGATGCGCGGCGCGACGGGGACGAGGTGCTGGCGGTGCTGCGCGGCACGGCCGTCAACCAGGACGGCCGCAGTCAGGGGTTGTCCGCGCCGAACGGTCCGGCTCAGGAGCGGGTGATCCGGCGGGCGCTGGAGCTGTCCGGGCTCGAACCCGCCGACATCGACTATGTGGAGGCGCACGGGACGGGGACGACGCTGGGCGACCCGATCGAGGCGAACGCCCTGTCGGAGGTCTTCGGCGACTCGCGTCCGCAGGACCGCCCGCTGTACCTGGGCACGCTGAAGTCCAACATCGGGCATGCACAGGCGGCTTCGGGCGTGGCCGGGCTGATCAAAGTGGTGCAGTCACTGCATCACCGGACCCTGCCCGCCACGCTGCATGCCGGCGCGCCCAGCCGGCACGTCGACTGGGACGACAGCGGGCTGCAGCTGCTGCAGGAGGCGGCGCCCTGGCCGTCATCGCCGCAGCGCGTACGTCGTGCCGGAGTGAGTGCCTTCGGGATCAGCGGGACCAATGCGCATGTGATCGTGGAGGAGGCACCGCCGGTCGAGGCGGCGCCTGTCGAGGCCCCACCGGTCGAGGCGGAGCATGTCGAGGCGGCGCCGAAGTGCGACGTCCCCCGGGAAAAGCGGCTGTTCGCCCTGTCCGGGCGCAGTGAGGCTGCCGTGCGGGGGCAGGCCGCGCGGCTGGCCCGGTACGTGACCGAGGACACCGCCCTGCCGGACGTCGCCCACACCCTGGCTCGGCACCGCAGCCACTTCCAGCGGCGCGCGGGGATCGTGGCGGGCGACCGGGACGAACTGCTGGCCCAGCTCGACGCGTTGGCGACCGGACGGGCACCGCTGGCGCCGTCCCGCGAGGAGCAGACGGGAAAGGTCGCCTTCGTCTTCGCCGGGCACGGCGGGCAATGGCCGGGCATGAGCATGGGGTTGATGGCCGAATCCGAGGCGTTCCGCCAGGAGTTGACCCGCATCGACGAGGCGGTTCGCCGTCACGTCGGCTGGTCGGTGCTCAACGTGCTGCGGGCGCCGGAGGAATTCTCCCCTCTCGGCCGAACCGAGTTCCTGCAGCCGGTGCTGTTCGCCGTCAACGCGGCGCTGGCCGCCGCCTGGCGTGCGCTCGGCATCGCCCCGGACGCCGTGGTCGGGCACAGCCTGGGCGAGATCGCCGCCGCCTACAGTGCGGGCGCGCTCACCCTGTACGACGCCGTGGCCGTGGTGACCGGGCGCGCCCAGGCGGTCGTACCACTGGTCGGACGGGGCGGCATGCTGGCAGTGGAGCTGCCGCGCGCTCAGGTCGAGGAACTGCTCGCGCCGTACGCGGAGCGGCTGTTCGTGGCGGCCGTCAACAGCGCGCACTCCACGGCCGTCTCCGGCGACACCGACGCGCTGGCCGAGTTGCGCCGGCACCTCGACGACCAGCAGATCACCGCACGCCGGCTGTCGACGCCGTTCGCCTCGCACACCCCCTTGATGGACCCGCTCCGCGTGGAACTGCTCGACCGGTTCTCCGGTATCCGGGGCACACGGACGCCGATCCCGCTGTACTCGGCGGTGCCGGCCGAACCCGTGGCCGGTGACCGGCTGGATGCCGAGCACTGGTACGCCAACCTCCGGCAACCGGTCCGTTTCGCAGAGACGATCCGACGGATGCTGGACGACGGCTACCGCTACTTCGTGGAGCTGAGCCCGCACCCGTCGCTCACCGCGTCGATCGAGGCGGTGGCGGCCGAGGCCGGGATCGACGCGGTCGGCGTCGGCTCGCTGCGCCGGCAGCAGGACGGGCACGACGTTCTGCTGTGCAGGCTGGGAGAGCTGTACGCGGCCGGGCACACACCCGACTGGCGTGTGCTGTTCCCGGAGGGCCGCCGAGTCGCCCTGCCCACGTACGCCTTCGCACGCGAACGCCACTGGCTCGCCCCCGCGCCCGCCACCGCCACGGGCGCCTCGCCGCTCCTCGGTACGCACGTCGAGGCCAGCGACGAATCCGACCGGCACATCTTCCAGAGCGAAATGGACCTGCGCGACAGCCGTTTCGCCTACCTTACCGACCATCGGGTCACCGGCGAGGTCTGGCTGCCCGGCGCCGCCTTCCTGGACATGGCGTTGGCGGGCGCCTCCGCGCTGCAGGACGACGGCGAGGTGCGGCTGGCCGACGTCAGGTTCGTCCAGCCGCTGCGCCTGGACGAGGAGAAGCCCGTACGGCTGCAACTCGTCCTGCGGCCTGTCGAGGACGGCTTCCGGGACTTCACCATCGCCTCGGCGGCCACCGGTGGGCGCGGCACGCGGTGGGAACGGCACGTCAGCGGACGGGTCGCTGTCACCCTGGCCGAACCAGCGGCCGATGCGGGCGATGCGTGCCATGCGGGCGAGGAGGTCAGTGCGCTGCGCGAGCATTGCGTGGAGGAGGTGGACCTGCGGGCCGTCCACGCCCAGCTGGCCACGCTCGGCATCGAATACGGTCCCGCCTTCCGGGGCCTGGAGGCGGGCCACCGCACGGACACCGCGGCGCTCGGCCGCCTGGCCGAGCGGCACGCCGCCGGTCATCTGCTGCACCCCGCGGTCCTCGACGCCGCCTTTCACACGGCCGCCCTGCCGGGCGACGCGCCCGAAGGCCGGGCGTTCGTGCCCGCCGGATTCGGACGGCTGCGGTTCACCGGGCGGCGCACCACGCCCGTGTGGGTGACCTGTCATCTGCGTTCGGTGAACGGCGACACCGCCATCCTGGATCTGCGGCTCTTCGACGAGAACGAGCAACTGGTCCTGGAGGCCCAGGAGTTCGAGCTGGCCGCACTCTCCCCGCTGGACGGAGCGCTCTTCGAGACGCGCTGGCAGCCGCGCCCGGTCGCGCAGGAGCCGCCCTCCGACGACGGCAGCTGGCTGATCCTGTCCGACGGATCGGGGGTGGCCGCCGAACTCGGTGAGCGGCTCGGCTCCTCGGTGCCGCACGTGATCGCCCGCCGGGGTGAGTCGTTCGGCGTCGAGGGCCCGGGCCGCTACGTCCTCGATCCGGCCGATCCGCAGCATCTGGCCCGGCTGCTCGACGAGGCGTTCGCGGACGGGTTGCCCGAGCGGGTGGTCCAGCTGTCCGCGCTCGATGCTCCGGCGATCGCGGATGCCGGTACGGCCGAGGAGGCGGCACGGCTGTGCTGCCTGAGCACCCTGCACCTGGTGCGGACGCTCGCCGAGCGTCCGCAGGGCGGCCGGGCTCCCCGCCTGTTCGTGGTCGTCCGCGGTAGCCAGGCAGCCGGTGACAGCACGCAGGTGACGCACCCTCAGCAGGCGCTCGCCTGGGGCTTCTCCCTCGCGGTGGCGCAGGAGTACCCGGAGCTTTCGACCACGCTGATCGACCTGCCGTCCACGGACGGCGTCGACGCCTTGTGGACGCAGCTCCGGCACGCGGACGACGAACGGCTGGTCGCGCTGCGGGAGTCGGGCCGTCTGGTGCCGCGCCTGGCCCGCACCCGCCCGGACGACGGCGGTCCGGGCGAGATCACCCCGGACGGCGTGTACCTGATCACCGGTGGTCTGGGCGGCCTCGGCCGCGTCGTCGCCGAGCGACTGGTCAGCCGCGGTGCCCGTCGGCTGGCCCTGATGAGCCGGGGCACGCCCGGCGCGGAAGCCGCGCGCTGGATCCAGGGTCTCGAAGAGCGCGGTGTCACCGTGCACCTCGCCCGGGCCGACGTCGCCGACCGGGACGGCTTGACGGCTGCCCTGGACGCCGTACGACGGGAAGCCGGCCCGATCGCCGGAATCGTCCATGCCGCCGGTGTGCTCGACGATGCCACGGTGGCGAACCTGACGGACGACCGAGTCCTGCGTGTGCTCGCCCCCAAGGTCCTGGGCACCGCCCTGCTCACCGAGCTGATCCCGGAAGCCGAGAACCTGGTCCTGTTCGCCTCGGCGGCCGGACTCCTGGGCTCGGCAGGACAGAGCCCGTACTCGGCGGCGAACGCCTTCCTCGATGCCTGGGCGCACCACCTCTCCCGTACCGACCGCCGGGCGCTGAGCCTCGACTGGGGCGCCTGGGGCGGCGTGGGCATGGTTTCCGAATCAGGCACCCGGGCCGCCGGGACCAGCCGGTCGGGTCTGGTCGCCTTCTCCCCGCACGAGGGCGGTGAGCTGTTCGAGCGGGTACTGGCCACGACCCGTCGTCAGCTCGCGCCCATGGCCCTGGACTGGGAGATGCTGGCGCTCGACCCGGACGCGACGCGGACCCGCCCGATCCTGGGCGACCTGGTCAGCGCCCCGACGGGTACGGCGGACTCGGACGACCTCGTCAAGAAGGTGTTCGCGGCGACGACCGACCAAGACCGCGCGGCGTGGCTCGAAGCGTACGTACGGGCCAGGGTCGGCGAGGTGTCCGGGGGTGTCGTGGACGTGTCCGCGACCACCGTCCTGAAGGAAATGGGCCTCGACTCCCTCATGCTCGTGCGGCTGCGCAACGCGTTCGCCCGCGATCTGAGTGTCGAACTCCCTGCCGCCGAGGTGTTCTCGGCATCCGACATCCGGGGCCTCGCACAGGCACTCGGCGCGGCCCTGCCCGAGCGGGACAGCGTGGTACAGGTACAGGTGCAGGTACAGGAGCAGCAGCACGGCGACATCACCGTGGAGGTGCCCGGGACCGAGCTGCGGCCCGCGACCCGCGACGTCGTACGGCTGCTGCGCAGCGCCCAGCCGGGCATGCCGGAGGCGGCGCACAGCATCGGCCTGGCCGTGCGGCTCACGGCGCCGACCACCCGCGACGCCCTCACCGACATCCTCCTCCGGCTCGCCGGACGGCACGCGGCCCTGCGCACCGCGATCGTCACCGGCGGGGGCGAGCGGCAACTGCGCGTGGACCGGGAGTTGGCGCAGCCGGTGCTGCGCTGGACGGCCATGGCCGCCGACGCTGCATCCGGCTCCGCGATCGACGCCGCAGACCGGCTGCGTCAGCTGCTGGAGCCGCCGTTCGAGCTGGCGAACCCGCCGCTGTGGCGGTTCGAACTGCTCGACGGCGGCGCGCGGGGCCAGATCCTGGTGTTCGGCGCGCACCACGCCGTGAGCGATCTGCAGTCCCTGCTGCTCGTGGCAGGAGAGATCGACGCCGAGCTGTCCGGCACCTCGCTCGGCGACGCCGTCACCAACCGCGACATCGACCTGCTGATCGAGGCCCAGCAGGTCGGCGACGGGCCCGGCGCCGGCGCCGACGAGTGGCGCGAGGCGTTCCACGGCAGTGCCCGTCTCGACCTGGAGCTCACCCGTCCGCGCCCCGCGGCGCGGTCGTACCGGGCGGGCAGTGTGACCGTGACGATCCCCGACGGGCTCATGGGGCGGGTGTCGGCAGCCGCGAGCAGGCTCGCCGTCACGCCGGCCGCCTTCTGTCTCGGCGCGCTGACCGTGCTGCTGGCACGCAAGCGGGAGCGCGAGCGGTTCGTGCTCGCCGTACCCGTGGACACGCGCATCCACACCGACGCGTACGACGCGGTGGGCTTCTTCGGAGTACCGGTGCCGTTCCCGGCCGAGGCCGGGGCGGGCGAGCGGATCGAGGAGGTGCTGCGCCGCACCGACGGCCGCCTCGACCGGGTCCTCGCGAAGGGCGCCATGTTCTCGGACGTGCTGTCGACGCTGGCCCAGGAGGGGCTGTACCGGGCGAACGCGCCACTCGTCGAGGTGTACTTCAACTACGTACGCTCCTCGGCCGGCCGGCTCGCCAACCTGGAGGTGCTGCCTGCCGGGACGGGCTGGTCCGACCTCGACCTGATGATCACCATGACCCCGGACGCGGGGCGGATCCGGCTCGACCACAACGTCGACATCATGGACGCGGCGACCGTCACCGAACTCGGGGAGGAGTTCCTGCGGCTGCTCGCGGAGACGGCCGAGGATCCGACGGCACCGGTCCGTCCGGCGCCTGCGACGGTCGAGACCGGCCCGGCCACGTACGAAGCCCCGGCCGCGCCGCACCGGGCCCAGGAAGCCCCGGCCGCACCGCGCCGGTCCCTCGCACTCGCCGCCACCTTCGCCCTCGGCAACCTGCCGCTCATGTGCGAGACGGCGGTCAACGAGGGCGCCGAGGACGGCAGCGTGAGCGTCGCGGAAGCCCCGTACCACCAGGTGCTCGCCGGCCTGCGCGACCCCTCGGGCGTCTTCGCCCACCCGGGCGCGGCGGTGGGGGTCGTGCTGCTGCGGGCGGTGGACCTGGAACGCTTCGGCGCGGTGGACGACACACTGCTCGCCGAGCTGCGCACCGAGTACCCGGCCGCGCTGCGAGCCCTGTCCGAGCGGACCCGCAAGCCGCTGATCGTCGGCTTCCTGCCCACCCAGCGCGTCGACGACCGCTTCGGGCGGTGGGAGCGAGAGGTCGCGGCCGAGCTGGCCGAGCTGCCCGGCGTCGCGGTACTCGGCCCCGACGACTGGACCCGGCACCACGCCGTCGAGGAACGCTTCGACGAGCGGACCGAGCAGCTGGCCCACCTCCCCTTCACCCCGCACTTCCAGGCGGCCGTGGCTCTACGACTGGCCGAGGTCGTACGGGCGGTACGGCGTTCCGCGCCCAAGGTGATCGCGGTGGACGGCGACGAGACCCTGTGGGGCGGGGTGGCCGGGGAGATCGGCCCGGAGGCGGTGGACCTGACCGGTCCGCGTGCCCTGCTCGCGCGGAGGCTGTTGCAGTGGCGTGCCGCGGGCGCACTGCTGGCGCTGGTCAGCAACAACGACGAGACCACGGTCCGGGCCGTCCTGGATCGCCCGGACAGCCTGCTGAAGGCCGAGCACTTCAGCGTGCTCTCCGCCGCCTGGGGCCCGAAGCCGGGCCGTCTGGCGGACGCGGCGCGCACGCTCAATCTCGGTGTGGACAGCTTCCTGTTCCTGGACGACAACCCGGCCGAGATCGCCAGGATGCGGTCGGCATTGCCGCAGGTGCTGTCGGTGACCTGCCCGCCGACGGCTGAACTGGACGAGTTCCTGGGCCGGTTGTGGCCGCTGGTCCCGGCGGCGGCGACGGCCGAGGACACGCTGCGGGCACGGTTCTACGAACAGGAGCGGGAACGCGACGCCATCCGCGAACAGGCCGGATTCGAGGACTTCCTCGCCCGGCTGGAACTGGAGGTCGACATTCGGGCCCTCTCCGAGGCCGACGTCGAGCGGGCCGGGCAACTCGTCCGCCGTACCAACCAGTTCACCCTCCGCTCCCGGTCGGCCGACGGCGGCGATCTCGCCCGGTGGCGGGAGTGCGGCGAGGTGTGGACGGCCGCGGCCCGGGACCGTTTCGGCGACTACGGCCAGATCGGCCTGCTCGCTCTCCGCCCGGACGGCGACCAACTCGACGTGATCGCCTGGATGATGAGCTGCCGGGCGCTCGGCCGGGGTGTCGAGGAACGCCTGTTGCAGTGGCTCGCCGACCGCGCCGAGGAGCTGGGCTGTACGAAGGTCCGGCTGGCGGCGGAGCGAACCCCGCGCAACGTCCCGGCCCGTCGTCTCCTCGCCGCGCTCGGCGGCGGCGACGAGGACGACGAGCGCCTGGAGAGCGTGGTCACGCCGGAACACCTGCGGGCGTTCCGCTCCTGGAAGCAGCAGTGACCGGGCCGGCTGCGACCTCCGGGGGGCAGTGGGGAAAGGACATGGCACATCGTGGAGGGGTCTCATGCGTGACGTGAACGAGGACGTGCCGGCGTACGCCGCACAGCGGGCGACCGCCGAGTCGATCGAGCGGGGCGGCGGTGGGCTCGGCGTGACCGCACTGCTGGCCAAGGTCATGTCGGCCGACGCCAACACTCAGGCCACGGTTCAAGCCGACACCAATGCTCAGGCCACCGCTCAGGCCGACACCAACACTCAGGCCACGGTTCAAGCCGACACCAATGCTCAGGCCACCGCTCAGGCCGATGCCGGGACCACTCCGGCCCTGGACGTGGACGGCCTGGCTGCCGCCATCGCCGCCGCGGCGGGCCGCTATCTGCCCGGGGGTCACCTGTCGGCCGACGCCGACTTCTTCGACGCCGGGGGCTCCTCCATCCACGCCGTGGAACTCGTCGCGGAGCTGGAGGGCGAGCTGGGCCTGGAGATCGGCCTGGACGACGTGTTCGCCGACGCCCGCCCGATCAGCCTCGCCCGGCGCTGGTTGTCGAGCGCCGGGGCCTCGGTCGTCCCCGCAGCCACTGGGGCCATGGGGTGTCCGGTGGATCAGCCGAGCAAGATCCATCGGACAGGCTCTGGGACCGCGCCCTCGGTCCCGACCCCGTCGGCAACCCCGCCGACCGACGCCGCAGCGACGCCGGTCGCGATCCCCGTCCTGTCCCCCCGCGCCCCGACGCCGTTGACGGCCACCCCCGTCGCTCCGTACTCCACAGCCCGCCGCGAGGACCTCGAGCAGATCCTGGCGGACCTCTCCGTTGCCGACCGCCTGCCCTGGACCGGCTCGCCCGAGCCACTGCCGCCCCGCCGGATCCTGCTGACCGGCGCCACCGGCTTCCTCGGCAGCCATCTGCTCCTCGACCTGCTGCGGCACAGCGACGCCCATGTCCACTGCCTGGTCCGCGCGGCCGACGAGGAAGCGGCGGTCGCCAGGCTCGGTGAGGCGCTGCGGAGCTACGAGCTGCCCTGGTCGTCGGAGATCCGCCGCCGGGTGACCGTGCTTGCGGGCGACATCAGGCGCCCGCGCCTCGGCCTGTCCGAGGACCTGTGGAACACGCTCGCGCACGAGTTGGACAGCGTCGTCGGCGTGGCGGCGGCCGTGGACTTCCTGCGCGGCTACCAGTCGCTGCGGCAGAGCAACGTCCTCGGTGCGCTGGCACTGGCCGAACTGGCGGCGACGGGCCGGCCCAAGCCGCTGCACCACGTCTCCTCGATCGCGGTCTTCAACGAGGTCGGCATCACCTCCATGGGCGAGGACGATCCGCTCGCCCACGCCGACCGCCTCGTAGCGGGCTACGACCAGACCAAGTGGGCCGCCGAAGTCGCGCTGCGGCGGGCTCGCGACCACGGCCTGGTGGTCACGGCGATGCGCCCGGGAGGCATCGGCGGCCACACCAGGACCGGCGCCTACAACCCCCAGGACCTCAGCAGCGGCCTCATCTCGGCCTTCGGCCGCTTCCGCACCGTGCCCGCCTTCCGCTACCTGAACGCGGCCCCGGTGGACTGGGTGAGCCGGGTCGCTGTCGGCGTCATCTGCGAACCCGACGCCTGGGGCTACGACTACAACCTGACCGGCGTGCCCAACACCCTCGACGACGTCGTACGGGACATGGCGCTCGGCGGCATGCACGTACGTGTACAGGACTGGGACGAGTGGCGCACCGACGCCCTGGCCCGCCTGGAGGCCGACCCGGTGCCCGAACTGGCCTTCCTTACCAGGGTGCTGCAGAGCCCCACCGCCCTCAAACTGTGCGAGGCGACGCTGAAGGGCCCGGCGGCCACCATGGAGCGCACCAACGCGCTCGTCGAGGCACTCGGGCTTCCGCGCGCGGCCCGCTACGACGCCCAGGCGCAGCTCAGGACGTTCGAGCGCCTCACCCGTGACGGCCTCGCCCGGCTGCCGGACAAGGACGACCAGCCGTACCTGTGGTTCTCCGAGACGACCGAGGGCAGCGTGGGCCCGGTCGGCGCAGGCGCCGACACTCCCTGCTCGATGGCGCTCACCCTCTCCATCGCGAGCATGTACCAGCTGGTGAAGGAGCGCCGGGTGGACGTCAGGGGCGAGCTGGTGTGCGTGGCGGTGCACCCCGAGCCGCTGGTCGTGGAGCGCGGCGATGTCTGGGTCCGCCCCGAGGAGGGGATCCCCGAGCAGCACGGTCTGCGGCACCGACTCCTCCGCTATCGGCTGTGCTTGCGCGACGCCGACGGCGGGCGCTGGTGGCTGGAGGGCCGCAAGTACGCCAGGGCCCGGCGCGATGTGTGGCGGCAGACCCGCGCGCTGACGGTGGAGATCGGCCGCGAGGGCGAACCGGCCGCCCTGGCGGGTGAGGTCGTCGTGCCCGCGGACAGCTACGTACGCGACCAGATCGACGGCATCAAGGTCGACCCGCGCCTGACCGGCCAGGAGAAGCGCGCCGCCAAACTGACCTGGCTCGCCTGGTTCGGCCTGGAGATGGGCCGCGGCCTGCTCGGCCCCTTCGCCCGGGCCGCCGCTGACCTGCTCGACCTGCGCCGCACCCAGACCCCCACGGAGCACAACCGATGATGTTCAAGGCGACCAACTCCCGGACCAGGCCGGCGTTCCGCAAGGTCAGGACCACCACGGCCCTGCGTCCCCTCCGCCACCGCCTCGACGCGGCGGCAGTCGAGGAGATCCCCTTCCGGGCGGGGGACGGCGTCCGGCTCGGCCTGACCCGCATCGACACCGGCGAGGCGGACCGGCCCGCCGTGCTGCTCCTGCACGGGCACACCGCGTCCGCCGACATGTTCCTGCTGCCGGAGACCCGCAACCTGGTCGACGTCCTGCTCGACGACGGCTACGAACCCTGGCTGCTCGACTGGCGGGGCAGCTGCCGGCTGCCGTACAACGAGACCGGCCAGAAGTACACGTACGACGACGTCGCCCTGTACGACATCCCCGAGGCCGTCTCCCGCATCCGGCAGCGCATCGGCGACCGGCCGCTGTTCGTGGTGGCCCACTGCATCGGGTCACTCACGTTGTCGATGAGCATGGCGGCCGGACTGGTGCCGGGCCTCGCGGGCGTGGTGTCCCAGGGTGTGTTCCTGACACCGAAGCTCGCGGGCCGCACCTCGCTGCGGATGACAGTGGCCGGGGAACTGCTGAGGTCCCGGATCGACCACATACCGGTCGACTTCCGCACGGTGGGTCTCTGGTCGAAGTACACCCCGCTGTTCGCGCTGGCCTCCCGGAAGGCGAGCTGCCCGGACCCGACCTGCCAGATCCTGCACAACTCGGCGTGGGGCACGGGCGCCTCGCTGTTCGTGCACGAGCACCTGTCCGAGGCCACCCACAACCGGCTCGCGGAGCTGCTCGGCCCCGCGCCGCTGTGGATCCTGCCGCACCTGCGCCGCATCGAGCTGGCCCGCAGCGTGGTGCGATGGCACGACACCGACCACCGCTACCGGGCCCTGCCGCCCAACGCGCTGGACGCGGCCGGCCGCATCGACACCCCCGTCCTCCTGCTCGCCGGCAGTGAGAACGGGCTCTGGCTGGACTCGCAGAAGCTCTGCCACGAGGTTCTCGCCCACCGCCGGCCCCAGTTGGACGTGGCCTACACCGAGATTCCCGGCTACGGTCACCTGGACACGTTCCTCGGCAGGGGCGCCGCCCTCGACGTGTTCGGTCACATTCTCGACTTCCTTGGCAGGCGACGGTGACGGATTCCCCGGCGGCCGACTACCGTACCCGTCAGTAACCAGACCGCATTCCAGGAGGCGACGACCCATGCCGCAGCTCGAAGTCGACGGCGCAGCACTGACGTACGACGACGAGGGCCCCCGCGACGGTGACGGTGTGCCCCTGGTGTTCGTCCACGGCTGGACGGCGAACCGGCACCGCTGGGACCACCAGATGGCGCACTTCGCCGAGAAGCGGCGGGTGATACGGCTCGACCTGCGCGGTCACGGCGAGAGCAGCGGGGCGGGGGCGCGGACGATCAAGGACCTGGCGGCGGACGTCCTCGCCCTCCTCGACCATCTGAAGGTCGAGCGATTCATCCTCGTCGGCCACTCCATGGGCGGGATGATCTCGCAGACCATCACCCTCTCCCATCCCGATCGGGTGGAGCGCATGGTGCTGGTGAACTCGATCAGCCGGATGACCTACAGCCGGGGACGGGGCCTGCTGATGGCGGCGTCCACGCGGGTGCCGTTCAAGCTGTTCGTCGCCACCAACATCCAGCGGGCCTTCGCCCCCGGCTACCCGCGCGAGGAGGTACGGGAGCACATACGGGCCTCCTCGGCCACGCCGCAGGAGGTGGTCATGACGTGCTACGCCGCCATGCGGGCCTTCGACGTCCTCGACCGGGTCGGCGAGATCCGCACGCCCACCCTGCTGGTGCACGGCTACCACGACATCCAACTGCCCGTCTCACAGATGCTGCGGATGGCGAAGGCCTACCCTGACGCGGTGGTCCGGATCGTGGACGCCGGCCACGAACTTCCGGTGGAGAAGCCGGCAGAACTGACCGCGGCTCTCGACCGGTTCGTGACCGGCCGGCCATGAGGCACTACGCGGCCGAGTCCGAGTGGATCCTTCAGCGCCGCAGCGCCCACTTCTGCACGGACTCCAGCGGGCCGTTCGAGAACCGACGCAGCCACAGGGTGGAACCCGCCATGAGGACGACGCACACCGCCGCCCACAGTCCCATCACCCACCACGGGCGGGCCGACTCTCCGAACCGGGCCGCGAGGCCGAGTCCGATGCCGTACGAGACGAGCGCGCACAGGGCGTTCTGGAGCACATAGCCGGACAGGGCCGTCCGGCCGACGGAGGTGAGGCCGGTGGTCAGGGGGCCGGGACGCCGCACCCGGTCCACCACCGCACCGATCAGACCGATGTAACCGACCGCCGTCAACGGGGCGGCGCAGTACCGGCTCAGCAGGAAGAAGTCCTGGCCGGCCAGGGCGATCGCCCCGGTGAGCGGCACTCCGAGGCCCAGGCCCCAGCCGAGCATCCGGGCACGGATCCGCCGGCCCTTCTCGTCCGCGCCGAACGCGCCCGCCCGGAACAACCGCACACCGAGCAGGAAGAGGAACACCAGGAGCCCGAAGGAGAGCACCGGCTCCATGCGCAGCGCGACCGCGTGCTCCAGCCGGAAGGAGACCTGGTCCAGGTAGCTGCCGTGCGCGTACAGATCGACGACCTCCCGGGAAACACCGCCTCCGCCCTCACCGCCCTCCCCCTGGCTCCGGTTGGCAACGACCAGCACCGCCGTGAGCACGCCCATCAGTGCCAGATGCAGCCCGGCCGCCCACCACATGACCCGCCGCCGCGCCTGATCCGATCGTGTCAGCAGCCAGGCGACGAGCAGTGCGGTGACCGCGTACCCCATCAGCACGTCCCATGCGAAGACGAGGATGAAGTGCACGGTCCCTTCGGCGAACAGGAACAGCGCCCGCCATTGGTAGCGGCCGGGCCAGGGTTGACCGCGCCGGGCGGCGGAGTCGAACTGGATCGCCAGGCCGACGCCGAACAGGATCGTCAGCATCGACAGGAACTTCCCGTCCGCCACCAGCCGGAACAGGCGCTCGGCGGCCCCGGGCCAGGACCCGAAGCCGGCGTCACCGGTCCCGCTCTGCAGGATCCCCCACTCGGCGCCCGGACCGGTGAAGATCCACACATTGGTCATCAGCGTGCCGAGGATCGCGGCCCCGCGCAGTACGTCGAGCAGGGCTAATCGGCCGCCGCCGTGGTCGGCGGAGGAAGTCGTGGTCGGTGTGCGCAGAGTCTCGGTCATGCCTCCATCGTCGACGCGACCTGGACGCCATTCCTCGTAGGAACAGGCGAACTCCCCCTACATCGAAGGATGCACCCGCGGCTGAAGGATCCTCCTCGGGGGTAACGGGCACGGGCACCCGGCGCCCCGGCTCATCCCCCTGGGGCACGGTCCAGCCGCGTTCGCTCGGCGGCATGCGCAGTGGCAGTGACCAGCGCTCGGTTGCCGGGCGCGGTATGAGGCCGGGCGAGCGTCGAAGATCAGACCGGTCGGACGGCCACTGCCGTCGTTGTTTCACATTTTCCCCTACATTGGGCTTTATGTCGGATCAACTCCAGACGGTGCACAGCCGCCGGAGACATGGCAGGAAGACCCCTCGGATGAAGAGCCGCCCGGGGCGCGCTGTCGTCGCCGTGACAGCGGTGTCCGCGCTCTCCGGCCTCGCCGCCTGCGGGTCGGTCGGTGAGGCAGGAAACGACGCGGGCGGCAAGGCCTCCGGCAAGGACGGCTTCACCATCGGGCTGCTGCTCCCGGACACGCACACCGCTCGCTGGGCGACCGCCGACAAGCCCCTGATCGTGAAGAGGGTCAAGGAGCTGTGCCCCGAGTGCAGGGTGAACCACGCCTACGCCTCGGCGGACGTGGCCACTCAGCAACAGCAGATGGAATCCATGATCGCGGACGGCGCCAAGGTCCTGATCCTCGATCCCGTCGACGACAAGGCGCTCCGCTCCTCGATCACCAGGGCCCGTGAGGCGAACGTCCCTGTGGTCTCCTACGACCGCCTCGCCGAGGGCCCCATCTCGGGCTACTCCAGCTACGACTCGGAGGAGATCGGCAGGATCCAGGGCCAGGAGCTCCTCAAAGCGATGGGTCCCAAGGCGCGCGACGGCCAGATCGTGATGATGAACGGTGACCCCACGGACCCGAACACGAGAGACCTGATGAAGGGCGCGCTCTCCGTGCTCAAGGGCAAGGTGAAGATCGCCAGGTCGTACTACACCGCCGAGTGGATTCCGGAGAACGCGTTCAAGAACATGTCGGCCGCCATCGCCGAGCTGGGCGCGGACAACATCGACGGCGTCCTGTCGGCCAACGACGGGCTCGCGGGTGGCGTGGTCACCGCGCTCAAGACCGCCGGTATCAAGCCGCTGCCGCCCGTCACCGGTCAGGACGCCGACCTCTCGGCCGTGCGGCGGATCGTCAAGGGCGAGCAGTACGTCACCGTCTACAAGTCCTTCGAGGCGGAGGCCAACGCCGCCGCCGAGATGGCAGTCGCCCTGGGCCGCGGCGAGAAGCTCGACACCATCGCAACGGACCGTGTCAGCAATGACACCGACAAGGAGATCCCGGCCGTCCTGGGCCCTCTGGTCCCCGTGACCGCCGGCACGGTCAAGGACACGGTCGTCAAGAGCGGCCTTTACACGGCCGGCCAGATCTGCACACCCACGGTCGAAGCCGCCTGCCGGAAAGCCGGACTCATCGAGTAGGCCGCCCCGGCGCCGCACCTCCCGCATGTCGTGCGGCATCACCGGCAGGGAGAGACGGGACGCGCAAAGGAGGCGGTTCACGTGCGGAGCACTCCACTGCTGGCGCTGCGCGGCATCTGCAAACGGTTCGGCGTCGTCTGGGCACTCACGGACGTCGAGCTGGAGATCCACGCCGGCGAGGTCGTCGCCCTGGTGGGCGACAACGGCGCGGGCAAGTCCACCCTCGTCAAGGTGATCACCGGCGTCGGCCCCGCCGATGCGGGCGACATCGAGTGGGACGGCCGTCCCGTCCGGATCTCCCGCCCCCGTGATGCCCAGGGCCTGGGCATCGCCAGCGTCTACCAGGACCTCGCGCTGTGCGAAACCCTCGATGTCGTCGGCAACCTCTTCCTCGGCCATGAGATCGGCAGGACCGGAGTCCTCGACGAGGTGTCCATGGAACGCCGGGCCCGGGAACTGGACCTGCTGGACGCCCTCCCCATACGCATCCCCAGCGTCCGCGTCCCCGTCGCCTCCCTCTCCGCGACCCAGCGCCAGACCGTCGCGATCGCGCGCGCTCTTCTCAGCGAACCGAGGATGCTCATCCTCGATGAGCCCACCGCCGCCCTGGGCGTCCAGCAGACCGCCCACTTCCTCGACCTGATCGATCGGCTGCGGGAGCGCGGGATCGGCGTGCTCCTGGTCAGTCACAACCTCGGTGACGTCAAAGCCGTAGCGGACCAGGTCGCGGTGCTGCACCTCGGTCGGAACAATGGTTTCTTCAGCGTGCCGACCACGTCGCAGGAGCAGATCGTCTCCTCCATCACCGGCGCCACCGACAACGCCGGCACCCATCGCGAGGCCCGGTCGTGGGAGGGAGCGATGTGAAAAGGACACGAGCATCCGAGAACCTCGGTCGCGCCGGAGCGGGTGGCGATTCGGTCGGCGCCAGGCCCGCAGCCGCCGATCAGCGCCGGTCAGCGGGCGAAGGGGGCTTCAGGAGTTACGTCGGCGAGTTCACCCGCAAGCTGCGCAGCGGTGAACTCGGATCGCTTCCCGGGATCGTGTGTGTCGTTGTGCTCTGGACCATCTTCCAGAGCCTTCACCAGCAGTTCCTCTCGCCCCGCAACCTTTCCAACCTCAGCGTGGACATCGTCGGCACGGGCATGATCGCCCTGGGCATCGTCTTCGTGCTGCTGCTCGGCGAGGTGGACCTGTCCGTCGGCTCGGTCAGTGGGCTCACGGCGGCCGTGTTCGCCGTCCTGAACGTGAGCAACGGCCTGCCGGAGTGGCTGGCGATCGCCGCCGCCCTGCTCGTCGGAGCAGCGATCGGAGCCGTTCAGGGGTTCTTCTCGGCCAAGGTCGGCGTACCGTCGTTCGTCGTCACTCTGGCGGGCCTGCTGGCCTGGAACGGCCTCATGCTCTACGTCCTGGGCGCGAGCGGCACCATCAACCTCCCCGAGCAGGGTCTGATCCACGCGCTGACCAGTTACTACTTCCACGACGCGGGAGTCGCGTACGGGCTGGCGGCGCTCAGCGTGGCCGCGTTCTTCCTCGCGTCCTACCGGGACGCACGCCGCCGAAGGGCCGCCGGCGTGTTGTCCCGGCCACTCAGCGTCATCGCCGTGCGCACGGGTGCGGTGGCACTGGTCGCGTTCGCCGCGGCCTATGTCCTGAACCGGTTCGAGGGTCTGCCGCTCGCCCTTCTGATCTTCCTCGCCTTCGTCGTCGGCCTCGACTTCATCCTTCGCCGCACGTTCTACGGGCGGAAGATCTTCTCCATCGGCGGGGGTGCCGAGGCGGCCCGCCGCGCCGGAATCAATGTGGTGTGGCTGCGGATCTCGGCGTTCATGGTGTCCGGGACACTGGCCGCTGTCGGCGGGCTCTTCCTGGCTTCGCGCGTCGCCGCGGTGGGGCAGACCTCGGGCTCCACCATTCTGCTGATCAACGCCATCGCCGCGGCGGTCATCGGCGGCGTCAGCCTGTTCGGCGGCCGCGGTACAACCTGGTCCGTCCTGCTCGGCATGCTCGTCATCCAGTCGATCGCGTCGGGCATGGTTCTCCTGGGCATCCCGACGCCGATGCAGTCCGTGATCACCGGTGGTGTGCTGCTCGCCGCCGTGGTCCTCGACTCGCTGTCGCGCCTCTCGCAGAAGGCTCACGGCAGGGCTTGACCGGACAGGCGCCCGGCGCCTGGCGCCTGGCGCCGAGAACCGGGCGCCGGCAGCGGGAAGGCGTGCTCCCTCGCAACGGCATACCGTCGGATCATGAGCGAGATCGTCGTTGTCCACGAGCTGGACGAGGCGGCGTCGGCGCCCGGTCCCTCCGGCAGCCCGGCAGCCGAGAGCCGGCACGTCCGCCGAGTCCACGCTGCGCCCGCCGCTCCCGGGAACCCGGCCGCCCCCGGTCCACGGACCATCTGCGGCAAAGACACGTTCGCCATGGAAGCGTCGACCTGGAGGCCTTCCGAGCATCCGGGCTCGAAGTGGTACGGCCCGGCGTACGAAGACCGCATCTGCGCCGACTGTGATCTCGCGATGGAAACCTGACCGATGCCGCACGCCGAGCCGGTCCACCGCCTCGGCCACCGGCCGTGCGTTGCCGGCACGTCACCGTTCACCGCACGTCGATCTCCGAGTACGGAGCGTCGGCAGAGCAGCCGACAACGCCCCCAACCCAGCGACGCGAGCTGTGTGCGGTCTTGGACTGCGGTGCGCCGAGCGAGCGAAGCCGGTCGAGGATGTCGATGACATCGGCGGGCAGGAACGACCGTTCCCCAGCAGCCAGTTCGGCGATGTGGCGGCGGTGGCGGGTGAGGTCGCGGATCTTCTCCGTCAACGCGCGGTCGAGCTCAGCGATGGCTTCAGCGAACTCCTCGGGCCCCGCAGCAAGGAGCTCGTCGATACGGGACAGGGGTACGTCGGCGCCGGCCGGCGTCTACGACTGTGCGACCCGGCCATGAAGATCGTCAACGGCGCCTGCACGAGAAGAAGGCCAACCACGGCAGCAAGGCCGGCCGGCGCTGCCCCTCTGCCCGATGCCCGATGCCCGATACCCGATGCCAGATGCCAGATGCCAGATGCCCGGTCCCAGCGATCAGCCGGTGGGACCGGGCACCGAGGCGCCCTACCGGCGGTGGACCTGCTCCGCCTGCGGGCCCTTGGGGCCCTGGGTCACGTCGTATTCGACCTTGTCTCCCTCCGCCAGCTCCTTGAAGCCGGTGGCCTGGATGGCGGAGAAGTGGACGAACACGTCCGGGCCACCGTCGTCCTGCTGGATGAAGCCGAAGCCCTTGTCGGCGTTGAACCACTTCACAGTGCCTGTTGCCATCAGTTCCGTTCCCTTTGCCATGCCACGGCGCGCGCCGTCGCCGCGCCGGCCACAGCCCCATCGCGACTGCGGCTCCTGCACCTTGCCACCCTGAGCCGGTTTCACGAACGGTCCTGTTTCCGTGTCGGCGAAATGCCTCGACCGGCTCGTCGGACGGAGCTTCGGCGAGGCCAATGAGCCCGGGCGCGGGTCCTCGGCGCCCTTGGCGTCGACTGCATGGAACGGAGCACACGATCCGTTCCGGGGCGCGACGCCGACGATGTGGCGCCTCCCGGACACCACGCTTCCCGACTGGACGAGCGACAGCGGCCGCCGTGGGCGTAATTGCGCTATATGTACGAACCCTTAGGGAATCCTAACGAGTTCTTGATGCCCCTCAAGGCATCGGAGTGGTGCTGTTGACCAGGTGGGGCGACATACGCTCGCGCCGTGTTCATCGTGACAGGGACATCTCCGCGTTCCCCGAACTGGTTGGCTAACGGGTGCTTATGGCGCTCGCCTTCTTCGGCCTGCCCGCACAGCCTCGCATCGCCGGGCAGCCGTAGGTCCTTGCCATGTCAGGGCTGACCGGATTCGGGGGACCTGACAGCCCTCACGCACCCGCCCCTCTGCTCCGCCTCGCACCGTTCCCGGGGACGCCACATCCGTCTCACGGCGTGCGGGGCGACACCTGAGCCGGCGGGTTGTTCATTGCATACGCTGATCATGCCGTCCTCGTGATGGCCGAAATCGTTCGCTGTAGACCAGGAGCACAGATGACCACCCCCGTCCATGCCCGTACGAGCCGCATGCGTGCGTGGATGCTCGAGGGTCTGTCCGACATGGCCAGGCACCAGAAAGGTACGCACGCCGAGCCGACGCCCGAGCACAAGGGGCAGCGGTGGTGGCGGGTGATGTGCCTGACCGGCGTCGACTACTTCTCCACGCTGGGCTATCAGCCGGGCATCGCCGCGCTCGCGGCGGGGCTGCTGTCGCCGGTGGCCACCATCGTGCTGGTGATCGTCACCCTGGCGGGCGCACTGCCGGTGTACCGGCGGGTCGCCAAGGAGAGCCCGCACGGTCTGGGCTCGATCGCCATGCTGGAGCGACTGCTGTCGTTCTGGAAAGGCAAGCTGTTCGTCCTGACCCTGCTCGGCTTCGCCGCCACCGACTTCCTCATCACCATCACCCTGTCGGCGGCGGACTCCTCCATCCACCTGGTGGAGAACCCGCACGTGCCCGGCTTCCTGCACGGACAGCAGATGCTCGTCACGCTGCTGCTGATCGCGCTGCTCGGGGCGGTCTTCCTCAAGGGCTTCCTGGAGGCGATCGGCGTCGCCGTCGCCCTCGTCGGGATCTACCTGGCCCTGAACGCGGTCGTCGTGGTCGTCGGCCTGTGGCACATCGTGACCGAGGCGCATGTGGTCACCGACTGGTCCAGCGCCCTGACCGCCGAGCACGGGAACGTCGTGGCCATGGTCGGGGTGGCACTGCTGGTCTTCCCCAAGCTGGCGCTGGGCCTGTCCGGCTTCGAGACCGGCGTGGCGGTCATGCCGCACGTGGAGGGCGACCCGGGCGACACCGAGGAGCAGCCCGCAGGACGTATCCGGGGCACGAAGAAGCTGCTGACCACCGCAGCACTGATCATGAGTGTCTTCCTGATCGCCACCAGCTTCATCACCACCCTGCTCATCCCGGCAAAGGAGTTCCAGCCGGGCGGCCGGGCCAACGGACGCGCACTCGCCTACCTCGCCCACGAATACCTCGGAAACGTCTTCGGCACCGTCTACGACGTCGCCACCATCGCCATCCTCTGGTTCGCCGGCGCCTCCGCCATGGCCGGACTGCTCAACCTGATGCCCCAGTACCTCCCCCGGTACGGCATGGCCCCGCACTGGGCGCGCGCGGTCCGCCCCATGGTGATCGTCTTCACCCTGGTGGCGTTCCTGGTCACCTGGATCTTCAACGCCGACGTCGACGCCCAGGGCGGCGCCTACGCCACCGGCGTACTGGTGCTGATCTGCTCCGCGGCGATCGCGGTGACCATCGCCGCCCACCGCGCCCAGCAACGCAACTGGACGATCGCCTTCGCCGTCATCTCGGCGGTCTTCCTCTACACCACGGTCCTCAACGTCATCGAACGGCCCGACGGCGTGAAGATCGGCGCGTGCTTCATCGCCGGCATCATCATCCTGTCCCTGGCCTCTCGGCTTGCCCGCGCCTTCGAGCTGCGCGTCACGGGCGTGACGCTGGACGACATGGCCGACCGCTTCGTCCGCGACATCTCCCACCGGACGATCCGTTTCATCGCCAACGAGCCCGACCAGCGCGACGTCGCCGAGTACCGCGACAAGATCCATCAGATCCGGGCCGACAACGACGTACCGGCAGGGGATGACTTCATCTTCGTGGAGGTCACTGTCGGCGACCCCTCGGAGTTCGAGGCCGGTCTGAACGTACGCGGCGAGGTACTGCACGGCCGCTACCGCGTCCTGACCCTGGAGAGCTCCTCCATCCCCAACGCCCTGGCCGCACTGCTCCTGCACGTACGCGACGCCACCGGTCAGCGCCCGCACATGTACTTCGAATGGTCCGAGGGCAATCCGTTCGCCAACTTCCTGCGCTTCTTCCTCTTCGGCCAGGGCGAGGTCGCCCCCGTCACCCGGGAAGTGCTGCGAGAGGCCGAACCCGACCGGGCGAACCGGCCTCGCGTCCACGTCGGCTGACGCGAAGCACGAGCGGCGCGGGCTGCGCCTCGCCGCGATCACGGCTCGCCCTCCACCCGCGAGGGCGAGCCTTCCCAGGGCCGTAAGGCGTCCGCATACGCCAGCGGAAATGCGGCGTCCGAATTCCGCCGGACATGACCCCCCGAGAGTCGCAGACTCGTGCATGCAGCCGGGAACAGCAGCTACGGCACCACCCTCACCTGTTGGAGCGCAAGCAGCAGCCGCTGGACGTCGAGAACGGCCCCAAGGTCGCATGACCGGCCCCACCCTCGCGGGGTCCCACGAACCGTACGGGCCCCGACATGCACCGCCCGGGAGGGCAGCACGATGATCGACAGCATCCACCTGCAGACCACGCTCACCGAGCGGGTCGACGCCGCCGGCTGGGACGCGCTCACCGGCGAGGTCAACGAGTACGGCAGCGCCCTGAGCGGCCCGCTCCTCACTTCCGACGAGTGCGCCGCGATCGCCGCTCTCTACGACGAGGACCACTACTTCCGCACCACCGTCGACATGGCCCGCCACCGCTTCGGCTCCGGCCAGTACCGCTACTTCACCCATGAACTGCCCGAAGCCGTACGAGAGTTGCGGGAGGCGTTCTACCCGCGCCTGCTGCCCATCGCCCGGGACTGGGCCGCCAAGCTCGGCCGGCCCTCCCCCTGGCCGGACAGCCTTCAGGAGTGGCTGGCGCACTGCCATGAGGCCGGTCAGGCCAAGTCCGCACAGATCCTGCTGCGCTACGGGGCCGGAGACTGGAACGCCCTGCACCGTGACGTTTTCGGCGAAGCCGTCTTCCCCCTCCAGGTCGTCATCGGCCTCGACGAGCCCGGAATCGACTACAGCGGCGGCGAGTTCCTCATGACCGAACAGCGCCCCCGCGCCCAGTCCCGCGGCTCCTCCACCACCCTCCCCCAGGGCCACGGACTGATCTTCACCACTCGCGACCGGCCCGTCGCCTCCAAGCGCGGCTGGTCGACCGGGCCCATGCGGCACGGCGTGAGCACCGTCCGCTCCGGCCGACGCCACACCCTCGGTCTCGTCTTCCACGACGCCGGATGAGGTCCTGCCGGCCGGACGCCAGCAGTGGAAAGCCACCCGGAACAGGGCCCGAGCGGGCCGGCTCCTGGCTGCGGCCCGCCCAGCGCCTCACCTCCCAAGCGCCCGACGCCTACCCCACCTCGGGCGCCGGTGCGGCACCGATCCGACGCCGGGCTGCCCTGGAACACCCGGCCCGACCGGACAACAGCAAGCCCACGCTGCATTACTTCCTGTGATGGCCAGCCGGTGCCGTCGCCCCGAGCGCGGCGACCGATCATCGTGGACGCCCGCCAGGGCTTTCCCGTCAGCAATCATCTCATCACTGTATGTACTTTTATATTCGCCCAAAACGTGAGGAATATACTCAAAAAGAAGCTGGGAGATCGCAGAGTTTCTGTGAGGGAAGTGATGCAGATGGGGGTCGTGGGAGACCGCATCGGCCCCGTACGTCCCCGCGAACGGTTTCTGCATGGCGAGTCGGTCGAGGGGGGCGTGAGAAGTCCGATCCTGAGTTCGTGGCAGCGCTGCCGGCTGCTGGGACTCTCACCGGACCAAACCGAGCTCCCCTTCCGTCAGGATTTCGATCCGGACAGTGAGTTCGTGCGCGCGGCCGGGCCCGTGCTGGACCGGCTGCAAGCCATGTTCGCGGGCAGCCAGATGAACATCTGTCTCGCCGATGGATACGGCACGATACTCGAACGCCGCTTCGGGGAAGCGTCTTTGGTGCGGCGCCTCGCCCCGATCCAGAGCATCCCCGGCTTCGTGTTCGCCGAGCAGTTCGCCGGGACCAACGGTGTCGGCCTGGCACTCGCGGACAGGGAGCTGTGCCAGGTCTCCGGTGCCGAACACTTCGCCGAGCGCTCTCAGTCAAACGCCTGTACCGCAATCCCGGTTCGCGACCAGCTCAGCGGGCGGATCGAGGGCGTCCTCTGCTTCGGCTATCCCCTCGCCGACGCCGACCCGGCACTGGTCAGCGTGATACGCAACGCCGCCGAAGCCATCGAACGGCGGCTGATGGAGCAGAGTTCGGCGCGAGAGCGTGGCCTGTTGCGGGCGTATCTCGACGCCAGACGCCGCGCGTGGACCAGCGAGGCAACTGGGGACGGGCGCCTGATCGGAATGAACGAACTGGTTCAGATGGGGCTGGACCAGCGCGATCGGACGACACTCAAGGAGAAGGCCACGGAGCTGATCTCCTCGTCCCAGCGGGCCGCCGTCGAAGTGCCCCTGTCCCGCGACCGGTGGGTCACCCTCCTGAGCCATCCGGTGACGAGCCCCTCCGGGGTGGAGGGCGTCGTCATCGAGGCGGTCCTCCCCAGCGACTCGCCGCACCCCCGCATCGCCGTCCCGACTCGCGTCGGCCGACCACGCGGCGTCGTCCCGCAGCATGCCACCACCACCGCCGGCCCGTCGTCCGAGCACTTCCCCGGCGCTGTGGCGGGCCGGGCCCCCACGACGGCCCGCGCGCCCGTCCCACCCGGCACCGACGACGCCGACGACCTGGCCAGGGGGCTGGTGCTGGTGGGCGAGCCGGAGGTGGGGAAGTACGCCGTTGCGGCCCGACGCCGCCTGGAGCTGCTGGCCGAGGCCAGCACCCGTATCGGCACCACCTTGGACGTGAGCCGCACCGCCTGGGAACTCGCCGGGATGGCGGTCCCGCGCCTGGCCGACTACGTCACCATCGACGTTCCCGAGGCCGTACTGCGCGGCGAGGAGTCCGCCGACCCCAGCACCGACCTGCACCGTACGGTGGTCCACGGCATCCGCGAGGACTGCCCCTTCTACCCGGCCGGCAAGCGGGTGCAGTTGCACCCGGCCACGCCCCATCTACGGTGCCTGGCCAGCGGGCAGGCAGTGCTGGAACCCGATCTGGCGTCCGCCGCAGGCTGGATCGCCCAGGAACCCGAGCACGCCGAGCGGATCCTCGCGCACGGCGTCCACTCCCTCATCTCCGTCCCCCTCCTCGCGCGGGGCGTCCTCCTGGGCATCGCGAGCTTCTACCGCTCGCAGGATCCCGCCCCCTTCGGGGACGACGACTGCTCGCTGGCCCAGGAACTCGCCGCCCGCGCCGCCCTCTGCATCGACAACGCCCGCCGCTACACCCGCGAACACACCCTGGCCCTGGCACTTCAGCGCAGTCTGCTCCCGCGCGGCCTTCCCGAGCAGGACGCCGTCGAGGTCGCCCACGGCTATCTGCCGGCCGAATCCGGAGTGGGCGGCGACTGGTTCGACGTCATCCCCCTCTCCGGCACCCGCGTCGCCCTGCTCGTCGGCGATGTCGTCGGCCATGGACTGCACGCCGCCGCCACCATGGGCCGGCTGCGCACCGCCGCACGCAACTTCGCCGAACTGGAACTCGCCCCCGACGAACTCCTCACCCACCTGGACAATCTCGTGCTGCGCCTGGACCGGGAGGAGGGCGAAGACGGCCCTGCGTTCGGCAGCCCCGGCATCGTCGGCGCCACGTGTCTGTACGCCGTCTACGACCCCACCTCGGGGCAGTGCACCATGGCTCGCGCCGGCCACCCTCCGCCCGCGCTGGTCCACCCCGACGGCACCGTGACCTTCCCGGACCTGCCCGCCGGACCCCCTCTCGGCCTGGGCGGTCTCCCCTTCGAAACGGCCGAGATCCATCTCCCCGAACACAGCCGGCTGGTCCTCTACACCGACGGACTCATCGCAGACCGCGATCGCGACATCGACGTGGCACTCGACGAGCTGCGCCGCGCACTGGCCCACCCGGACCGAACGCCCGATGACACCTGCCAGGCGGTCCTCGACGCCGTGGCACCCGACCACCCTGCCGACGACATCGCACTGCTCGTCGCCGGCACCCACACCCTGCCCGCCGACCGGATCGCCACCTGGGACCTGCCCGCCGACCCGGCCCTCGTCTCCGACGTCCGTGCCGCCGCCGTCCAACAGCTGAGCCAGTGGGGGCTGGACGAGTCCGCTTTCGCCACGGAGCTGCTGCTCAGCGAGCTGGTCACGAACGCCGTCCGCTACGGAACCGGGCCCATCCAGGTGCGCCTCATCCACGACCGCACCCTGATCTGCGAGGTCTACGACACCAGTAGCACCGCCCCACGCCTGCGCCATGCAGCCACCACCGACGAGGGTGGCCGTGGCCTGTTCCTCGTCGCGCAGCTCGCCCAGGCCTGGGGCACCCGCTACACGACCGACGGCAAGGTCATCTGGGCCGAGTGTGCCCTGGACGCGGCGGCGTGACCTGCACCCGGCACAGCTGGGAGGCGCATGGGGAGACCGGCTTTCCGGACAGCTCACCCATTGGGGTCAAAGGGGCCACCGATATGCCGGAAATACGGCAACAGCTCCCAGTAGCATCCTCCATGCAGTCGGGAAGAACCTGGAGGCCGACCCCCGGAGAAGTCCGTGCATGACGCTCCCGACACCGCGATGAGCCCACCTTCTCGCTTCGGTGGAGGACCTCTCGTCCGCATACGCGGTCTCAGCAAGCGGTTCGGCGGCACCCTCGCGCTCGCCGGGGTCGACCTCGACATCCACGGCGGCAGCGTCCTCGCCCTGCTCGGTCCCAACGGCGCCGGGAAGTCCACCCTCATCAAGGTGCTCGCCGGGGTCCACCACGCCGACGAGGGCGAGGTGACGGTGGCCGGGCATCCGCTCGGCTCGGACGCCGCCGCCGGGAAGATGTCGTTCATTCACCAGGATCTCGGCCTCGTCGAGTGGATGACGGTCGCCGAGAACATCGCCCTGGGCACCGGCTATCCGCGCCGCTGCGGACTGGTCTCCTGGCAGCAGACCCGAGAACGATGCGCCGAGGCCCTGCGGATCGTCGCCGGTCACCTGGACGCCGACGCCCCGATCGCCGACCTCGCCCCCGCGGAGCGCTCGCTGGTCGCCATCGCCCGCGCCCTGGCGACACGGGCGGAGCTCTTCGTCCTCGACGAACCGACGGCCACCCTCCCCGCCGCGGACTGCGCCCGGCTCTTCGACGTCCTGCACACCCTGCGCGACCGGGGGCACGGCGTCCTCTACGTCAGCCACCGGCTCGACGAGGTGTACAAGGTCGCCGACACGTTCGCCGTGCTGCGCGACGGCCACCTCGTCAGCCAAGGTGCTCTCGCCGGCCACAGTCCCGCTCGTCTGGTGCATGACATCGTGGGCCGCGAACTGGCCGACCACCGGCCCACCACCACCCGCGCCGGCGGCCCGCCCGTCCTGAGCCTCGACGGCGTACGCACCCGATACGCCGGACCGGTCAGCCTGGAACTGCGTGCCGGCGAAATCCTCGGCATGGTGGGCCTGACCGGCGCCGGCCACATGGACCTCGGCCGCGCCCTCGCCGGCGCCCGGCCGGTCCTCGGCGGGCGGGCGCTGCTCGACGGCCGCCCGTACCACCCGCGTACGGTCGCCGCCGCTCTCGACTCCGGCGTCGGCTTCGTGGCCGGCAACCGTCAGGAGGAGGGCTGCGCCGCCGAACTGACCGTACGGGAGAACTTCCTGGCCAACCCCCGGGCAGCCGGTGTGCCGGCGTGGCACTGGACCGGTCCCCGGCGCGAGCGGGCCGAGGCCACCGCCCTGATCGACCGGTTCTCGGTGCACCCCCGCGACTGCGAGGTCCCGATCGCCACCCTTTCGGGCGGCAACCAGCAGAAGATCATGGTCGGCCGGTGGCTCCGGGTGAGCCTGCGCCTGCTGGTCCTCGAGGAGCCGACCGCCAGCGTGGACGTCGGCGCCAAGGCCGCGATCCACCGTCTGCTCGACGACGCGCTGGGCGCCGGCCTGGCGGTACTGCTCATCTCCACCGACTTCGAGGAGGTCACCACCGTGTGCCACCGCGCCCTGGTGTTCGCCCGTGGGAGCGTGACGGCCGAACTGACCGGTGATGCCCTCACGGTCAGCGAACTGACCCGCACCGCCTCGGCCATGCCCGCCATCACCGGAACCGCGACGAACCGGTGACCCCCTCCCCCTCGCCCCGACCCCTGCTGGGCTTCCTGCGCGGGCACCTCATCGGCACCTACGGCCTGCTGGCCCTGGCCGCCCTGCTCTTCCTGATCTTCTCCATCACTCTGCCGGACACCTTCCCCACACGGGACAACGTGTCCTCGATCCTCTCCAACCAATCGATCCCCGCCATCCTCGCGCTCGGCGCGACGATCCCCATCGTCACCGGCAAGTTCGACCTGTCCATCGGGTACGGCCTCGGTCTGGCGCACGTCATGGTGATGCAGCTCATCGTCAACGAAGGCTGGCCCTGGGCGCTCGCCTGCCTCGCAGTGATCCTCGGAGGGGCGGTGGTCGGCGCTCTCAACGGTGTCATCGTCGAGTTCGCGCAGATCGACTCCTTCATCGCCACTCTCGGCACCGGCAGCATGATGTACGCCGTCAGCGGCTGGATCACCGACGGAGCCCGGATCGTCCCGGGCCCGCAGGGCCTGCCGCCCGCCTTCACCGGCATCTACGACTCCAGGTTCCTCGGCCTGCCGGTACCCGCCTTCTACGTCCTCGCCGTCGTCGTCGCCCTCTGGCTGGTGCTGGAGCGGCTGCCGCTCGGCCGGTACCTGTATGTCATCGGCTCCAACCCCCGAGCGGCCGGCATCCTCGGCATCCCCACCCACAAGTACTCCGTCTACGCCTTCGCCGGTTCGGGCCTGGTCGTCGGCTTCGCCGGGGTCCTCCTCGCCGCCCAGCAGCAGACCGGAAACCCGAGTGTCGGCCTGGACTACCTGCTGCCCGCCTTCGTCGGCGCCCTGCTCGGCTCCACCGCGATCAAGCCCGGCCGCGCCAACGCGCTGGGCACCGTCGTGGCCGTCGCCGTCCTCGCGGTCGGCCTCGCCGGCATCGGCCAGCTCGGCGCCCAGTTCTGGGCCACGCCGCTGTTCAACGGCGCCACCCTGCTCATCGCCGTCGGCCTGGCCGGCTACTCCGCCCGCCGCCGACTGCGCACCGGCCCCGCCGCGACCCGCCAGACGCTCGCAAAGACGTCGGCCGCACCGACGAAGGACGGCACCCCCCAGGACAGTTCGTAACGCGCACCGCGTCAGGAGCACCGTGTACCCGAACCGAAGGACCACGCTCACCACCGCAGCCCTGCTGGCACTCGCCGCCACCGTCGTTGTCGGTTGCGGGCGCGGCCCGTCGACGGGCACCGGGCCGTCGAAGGCCGGTTGCCCCGCCGTGCTCGCGCAGGCGAAGGCGGCCGTGCAGCGGGCCGAGAACACCAACGCCTCCTGGACCGGCCCCACCAGCGGCCCCGCGGCGGTTCCCGGCAAGACCATCGTCTACGTGGCGCAGACCATGACCAACCCTGGCGTCGCCGGCGTCGCGAAGGGTGTCAAGGAAGCCGCGAAGGTCACAGGCTGGAACGTCCGGGTGATCGACGGAGAGGGCACTCCCGCCGGAATCCAGGCAGCACTCAGCCAGGCCATCACCCTCAAACCCTCGGGCATCGCCATCGGCGGCTTCGACCCCAATCTGACGTCGCAGCAGGTGGCGCGGGCTCATGCGGCGCACATCCCGCTCGTCGGCTGGCACGCGGTCCGCTCACCCGGCCCGAGCGAGAGCCCCAGGCTCTACACCAACATCACCACCAACGTGGCGGACGTGGCGAAGATCAGCGCGGACTGGATCATCGCCCGGTCCAACGGCGATGCCGGAGTCGTCGTCTTCACCGACGACTCGATCCCGTTCGCCAAGAACAAGGCCGAACTGATCAAGCAGGGGCTCGCCACCTGCCCGGGCGTGAGGCTGTTGGCGTACGAGAACATCCCGATTCCGGATGCGAGCCACCGCACCCCCCAGGAGGTCTCCTCCCTCCTCTCCCGCTTCCAGAACAGCTGGACGTACTCGGTCGCCATCAACGACCTCTACTTCGCCGATGCCGCCCCGGCCCTCCGCGCTGCCGGGAAACCGGGCTCCGGCCCTCCCTTCAACATCGGCGCGGGCGACGGCGATCCCTCCGCCTTCCAGCGCATCAACAGCGGGCAGTACCAGGCCGCAACCGTCCCCGAGCCGCTGTCCCAGCAGGGCTGGCAGATCATCGACGAGTTCAACCGCTCCTTCGCCGGCCAGGCCGCCAGTGGCTACGTCGCCCCCGTCCACATCTCCACGGCCGACAACACCGGCGGGGCCACTTCCTGGAATCCGTCGGGTTACCGCGAGGCCTACCGGAAGATCTGGCGCACGTGACGACCTCGTGCACGAACCTCGCTGCGTTCCGCCGTCCCCAGGCCAGAGCCCGGCGCCGAGAAGTGTTCGCGCAGCGCGGCCAGCACGGCCCCGGGCTGCTCCGCGGGTGCGAGGTGCGAGGCGTCCGCCAGCTCGGTGAGGGCCGCGCCCGGCACGGCGTCGGCGATCTCCCGGGCGTGCGCGGGCGGTGTGGCGGGATCCTGCCGGCCTGCGACGACCAGCGTGGGAGCGGTGATCGACGGCAGTGCGTCACGCAGGTCCAGGGCAGCCAGCACATCGCAGCAGGCCGCGTACGCCTCCGGGTCGGTCCGGCGCAGATCGTCGATGAGCCCCGGCTCGGTGAAGCCGGGGGTGAACCATCGTGCCGGCGCGGTCTCGGCGATCGCGTCCGTGCCCGACTCGCGTACCAGAGCGGCCCGTTCACGCCAGGGCCCGGCCGGTCCGAAGTGCGCGGAGGAGCAGATGACGGCGAGCCGGTCGACCCGCTCCGGACGGCACGCGGCCAGCCACAGGCCGACCGCGCCGCCGAGCGACACCCCGGCGTAGTGGAAGCGGTCCAGGCCGAGCGAGTCGGCCAGGTCCAGGACCAGCGTGCCGAGCCGGTCGACGGTGGCGCCGGGGCCGATCAGACCGGCGGACGATCCGCCGTGCCCCGGCAGGTCCCATCGGACGGTGCGGAACGCCGGACTCAGCTCGGGCGCGATCGCGTCCCACAGGGCGGTCGAGGTGCCCAGGGACGGGCCGAGGAGCAGGGCGGGCCCGGTGGCCGGGCCCTCTGAGTGGTGATGCAGCATATCGGTCATGGCCTGCGCATTCGTGGCTCAGCGCCGCCTCAGGGCGCGGTCGGTGAGTGCCCGGGCGGCGCCGGTGTAGTGAGTGGGGTCCGTGAGGGCGGACAGGTCGAGATCTTTCAGCGCGGGCTCCGAGTCGCGTATCCCGGCCAGGACGTCGGCCAGTTCTGCGCCTGTCGTACGGCAGGTGCGTGCCGCATCCGTCAGCAACTGCTGGGCACGGGCGCGGCCCAGCCGGGCGGCGGCGACGGCGGTCAGCCGCTCCGAGACGATCAGCCCTTCGGTCAGGTCCAGGTGCTCGCGCATCCGAGTGGGGTGCACCCGCAGGTCCGTGACGAGTTCCGCCGCGTCCCGGGCCGCTCCCCCGACCAGCCGCAGCAGATCGCGCAGGGGCTCCCACTCCGCGTGCCATGCTCCGGCCGGCCGCTCGTCCTCGGCCGCGACGGAGCCGTACAGCACGGCGGCCGGCGCGGGCGCTCTGCGGGCGGCGGCCACGATGAGCGCGGCCCGCACCGGATTCGCTTTGTGCGGCATGGCGGACGATCCTCCGCCACTGCCCTCGCTCAGCTCGCCGATCTCGGTACGGGAGAGTACGAGCACGTCGGAGGCGATCTTTCCGAGCGCACCCGCCGTGAAGGCGAGCGCACCGGACAGGTCGGCGAGGGGGGTGCGGAGGGTGTGCCAGGGCAGTGCCGGCTCGGCGAGGCCGAGTTCCCGGGCGTACGCGGCGACCAGCCGCACACCGGTGCCGGCCGCCTGCGCGTATGCGTCGAAGGCCGCCAATGTGCCTGCCGCACCGCCGAGTTGGGCGGGCAGCGACGCGCGTACGGCGGTGAGGCGGTCGCGGGCGTCGAGTACCAGCGCGCGCCAGCCCGCCGCCTTCAGCCCGAACGTGGTCGGGACGGCGTGCTGGGTGAGGGTGCGGCCCGGCATGGGGGTGTCACGGTGCTCGGCGGCGAGGCGGGCCAGGGCGTGGTCCGTACGGTCCAGGTCGTCGAGGACCAGCGCCAGCGTCCCGGAGGCGACCAGCATCGCCGCGGTGTCGAGGATGTCCTGGCTGGTGGCCCCGCGATGAACGTAGGGCGCATCCTCCTCGGGCACCGCCGCCGTGAGATCGGCGACCAGTGGGATGACCGGGTTGCCGCCTTGGCGTGCGCGCAGCGCCAGGTCGCGCAGGTCGAAGTGCCCGGCGTGGGCGGCCGCGGTCACGGCAACGGCCGCCTGCGCTGGAGCCAGGCCGAGCGCGGCCTGGGCGCGGGTGAGTGCGGCCTCGGCATCCAGCATCGCCTGCAGAAAGGCGGCGTCGGAGGTGGCCGCCTCGGCGGGCGAGCCCGCCCGCCCGGGTGCGAGCAGCCCGGCGTCGAGATCGTCGTGCGTCATGTGAACTCCAGGAACACGGTTTCCGCCGCACCCTGCAGCCGGATGTCGAACCGGTAGGTGCCGCGCGGTTCGGCAACCGCCACCAGCGTCGCGCGCCGCTCGGGTGTGAGCGAGAACAGCAGTGGGTCGGCGGCCAACGCCTCGGTCGGCTCGGGCAGATAGACCCGGGTGAAGAGGTGGTGGGTGAGGCCGCGGGCGAAGACGCAGACGCCGATGTAGGGGGCGTTGCGGCCGCGGGCACCGGGGCGGAGCGTGCGTACGGCCCAGTGGCCGTCCGCGTCGGTCGGTACGCGGCCGAAGCCGGTGAAGTCGACGCCGTTGCGGCCGAGGAAGCCACCGGTCACCGGGTCGCGGCGCAACGAGCCTCCGACGCACGGCAGTTCACCGTCGGGGCCGGGACCCCAGAACTCCAGGAGCGCGTCCGGGACGGGGGCGCCGTCCCCGTCCGACACACAGCCGTGGACGGTGATCGTGTCGGGGTGGCCGACCGGGGCCATCTCCGCGCCGCCGGGGAACGGCAGGGCGTACCCGTAGAAGGGCCCCACGGTGTGGGAGGGAGTGGGAGGCAAGGGAGTGGGAGGCGCGGGAGAAGTCGTCATGTCAGCGGCCTTCCTCGGCCCAGGTGGCGACGGGACCGTCGAGCACGATGTCCCAGCGGTAACCGAGGGACCGTTCCGGCTCCGACAGGTCGTGGTCGTACGCGGCGACCAGCCGCTGCCGTGCGGCGTCGTCGGTGACGGACTGCAGGATGGGGTCGTACGCGAAGAGCGGGTCGCCCGGGAAGTACATCTGCGTGATCAGCCGCTGGGTGAAGGCGGTCCCGAAGAGCGAGAAGTGGATGTGCGCGGGTCGCCAGGCGTTGGTGTGGTTCCGCCACGGGTAGGCGCCGGGCTTGATCGTGGTGAAGGTGTAGCCGCCGTCGTCGCCGGTCAGCGTCCGGCCCGCACCGGTGAAGTTGGGGTCGAGCGGCGCGGGATGCTGGTCGCGCTGATGGGCGTACCGCCCGGAGGCGTTGGCCTGCCAGACCTCGATCAGCTGGCCCCGCACCGGCCGTCCGTCACGGTCGAGGAGCCTGCCGGTGACGGTGATGCGCTCGCCGAGCGGCTCACCCCGGTGGCGGCGGGTGAGGTCGTTGTCGAGCTCGGTGATGTCGGTTTCGCCGAAGGCGGGCGAGGCCAGCTCGACGGCCTCAGGGTCCTGCCGCAGTGCGATGGAGACCAGCGGCTGTTTCGGGTGACGCAGCACGCTGGAGCGGTACGGGGCGTAGTCCCGCGCCGGATGATGTGCGGGCGGGGCGCCATCGGCGGCGAACTTCTCGTACGCCTCACGCTGCTGCGCCATCTCGCGGTCGATATCGGTCTGAGTCAGTGTCATGAGCCGGTGAACTCCCCAGGGCTTGTCCGGTGGATCAGGCTGGATCAGCGAGCGGCGTCATGTGGCTTCGGATCCAAGGCGGAGGATGGAGTCATGGCGGAGCCATGCCGACTGACGACAACGCAGGAGACGGAGTCGCAGGGCGTCGCGAGCCCGGCAGGATCCACCGGACAGGCCCTGGTCCTGGGGCCTGATCCAAGACGGGCTCACGAGCGGATCCCTTCAGGCACGATCAGCTTCGCGGCCGTCTGCGACACGATCTCGCCGGCCGGTACATCCGGTGCGCACTCCACCAGCACCAGGCCCTGAGCGGTGACGTCCAGGACACCGAGGTCGGTGATGATCCGGTCGACGCAACCGCGGCCGGTGAGCGGCAGGTCGCACTCCTCGACGATCTTCGGGCTGCCGTCCTTGGCCGTGTGGGTCATCGTCACGATGACCCGGCGAGCCCCGTGCACCAGGTCCATGGCGCCACCGATGCCGGTGACCAGCTTGCCGGGGACGGCCCAGTTGGCCAGGTCGCCGGAGGCGGACACCTGCATGGCGCCGAGCACGGCGACATCGATGTGGCCGCCGCGGATCATCCCGAAGGACAGCGCCGAGTCGAAGAACGAGGCGCCCGGGAGCACGGTGACGGTCTCCTTCCCCGCGTTGATCAGGTCGGGGTCGACCTCGTCCTCGTGGGGGAAGGGACCGGTGCCGAGGATGCCGTTCTCGGACTCGAGGATGACGTGGACGCCCTCGGGGAGGTGGCCCGGGATCAGCGTCGGCAGTCCGATGCCCAGGTTGACGTACTCCCCGTCGCGCAGTTCCCGGGCTGCGCGGGCGGCCGTCTCGTCCCGTGTCCAGCTCATCAGCCGCGCACCGTCCTCTGCTCGATCTTCTTGTCGGCGGCCTGCACGGGCGTGAGGGCCACGATCCGCTGGACGAAGATGCCCGGCAGGTGGACCTGATCAGGGTCGATCTCGCCGGGCTCGACCAGTTCCTCGACCTCGGCGACGGTGATCCTGCCCGCCATGGCTGCCAGGGGGTTGAAGTTCCGGGCGGACTTGGCGAAGACGAGATTGCCGTGCCGGTCGCCCTTCGCGGCTCGTACGAGCGCGAAGTCGGTGCGTATCCCCCGCTCGAGGATGTACTTCTCGCCGTCGAACTCCCGCACCTCCTTGGGCGGCGAAGCCAGCGCGACCCCGCCCTGGCCGTCGTAGCGCCAGGGCAGTCCGCCCTCGGCGACCTGGGTGCCGACGCCGGCCGGGGTGTAGAAGGCGGGGATGCCGCAGCCGCCCGCGCGCAGCCGCTCGGCGAGCGTGCCCTGCGGGATCAGTTCGACCTCCAGTTCGCCGGCGAGGTACTGGCGGGCGAACTCCTTGTTGGCGCCGATGTAGGACGCCGTGACGCGGGCGATCCGGCCCGCGGCGAGCAGGAGGGCCAGACCGGAGTCCATCGCGCCGCAGTTGTTCGACACGACGCCGAGACCGCCGGCCCCGGTCGCGTACACCGCCTGGATCAGCACGTTCGGCACGCCGCTCAGACCGAAACCTCCGACCGCGAGCAACGCGCCGTCGCTCACGTCGGCCACGGCCTCCGCGGCTGTGGACACCACTTTGTCCATCCGTCCGCTCCTCCCTTGGAACGAAATAATCAGTGTACTGACTATCTGCGTATCAGTTGGGAGCGTGACATCATGGCGTTCCAGGGTCAAGGTCCTCAGTACAAGGAGGACCTCCGGAAAGGACGAACCGTGCCCGCGCTCGACCTCAGCACCCACCCCGGCCATCTGGCCCGGCGCCTGCAGCAGGCGCACACCCTGCTGTGGAACACGATCGTCTCGGAGGAGGTCACCTCCCCGCAGTTCGCCGTTCTCAACACCCTGGTCGGCGAGGACGGCCTGGACCAGCGCACCGTGGGCGAGCGGGTCGGTCTCGACCGGTCCACCATCGCCGAGGTGATCCGCCGACTGGCCGGCCGCGGTCTGGTCGACAAGGTCCGCGACGCGAAGGACGGCCGCCGGTCCGTGCTGCGCGCCACCGAGGAGGGTGAGCGGCTGCACCGCAAGCTGTCCGGGCGGACGGCCCGCATGAACCAGATCTTCCTCGCACCGCTGGACCCTCAGGAGCAGTCCACGTTCCTGGAATTGCTGCAGCGGGTCTCCGACGCGGCCGAGTCACTGCGCAACCCTGCCGTACAGACACGGGAGCGGTCAGCACGATGACATGACGTACGAGAAGCATCCGCCGCACACCTCCGCGGACTGGTAGGGCCTGTCGTTTGGATCAGGCCGGCAGCGACATCTGCGGCTACCGCCGCGGGGCGAGCGGGGTCTGGCGCGTGCAGATGCAAGGCGGAGGAATGAGCCACTGCGGTGGGGGCACCTCCCGTGCCCGAAGGGCTACGGGGGACATTGGCGACTGACGACAACGCAGCAGATGTGCGTGCCAGGGCACGCGAGCCCGGCAAGATCCGAACGACAGGCCCTAGACCACGGCGGGCCAGACCCGCGATGCCACAGGCATCTGACGCAAGTGCTACTGCACCGCACCCCAGCGGATCGGGGCGATCTGGTTGGACATGATACTGATCAGCTCGTACGCCGCATGGGAAGCGGCCACCGAGGTGATGTCGGCGTGGTCGTACGCCGGAGCAACCTCCACGATGTCGGCGGATACCAGGTGGCACTCGGCGAGGCCTCGCAGGATCTCCAACAGCTCGCGGGAGGTGAGGCCGCCGGCCTCGGGAGTGCCGGTGCCCGGGGCGTGGGCCGGGTCCAGGACGTCGATGTCGATGGAGATGTAGAGGGGCCGGTCGCCGACGCGCTCGCGCAGCTGCTGAGTCACCTCGTCCACGCCGCGCCGCATCACATCGGCCGAGGTGACGATTCCGAAGCCCAGCTTGGCATCGTCGTCGAGGTCCTTCTTGCCGTAGATCGGGCCGCGGATGCCGACATGAGAGAGGGCCGAGGTGTCGAGGATGCCTTCCTCCACTGCGCGGCGGAAAGGCATGCCATGGGTGTACTGCTGCCCGAAGTAATCGTCCCAGGTGTCCAGATGGGCATCGAAGTGCAGGACGGCGACCGGGCCGTGTTTCCTCGCAACGGCGCGCAGCATCGGCAGGGCGATGGTGTGGTCGCCGCCCAGGGTCATCAGCCGGGCTCCCCTGGAGAGCAGGTCGTCGGCTGCGGCCTCCATGGTCTCCACGGCGTCGTCGAGGTCGAAGGGGTTGGCGCTGATGTCGCCGGCGTCCACGACCTGGCTGTAGTGGAACGGGTAGACGTCCTGAGCCGGGTTGTAGGGACGCAGGGTACGGGATGCCTCGCGGATGGCGTTGCCACCGAAGCGGGCTCCCGGACGGTAGGTCACGCCGCTGTCGAAAGGCACCCCGACCACGGCAATGTCCGGCTTCTCCACCTGGTCGAGCCGCGGGACGCGACCGAACGTCGCGGGGCCCGCAAAGTGCAGCGTCCGGTCGGTCTCCGTCGGCGGCAGCGGCGGGGTCACTCCGTTGGGGTGGGTGGTCATGGTGCGATCAGTGCCTTTCCATGGGGTACGGCGGTCAGGCGCCCCCGACGGGCCACTTCGGCCTCAGCGACGCCGGACGTGCTCGAAGAATCGGGCGGATTCCTGTGGGGGCGCGGAACGGGTTGGTCAGGTCGGGGGGTTGCCGTGCTTGCGCGACGGCAGGTCGGCGTGCTTGGTGCGGAGCATGGCGAGGGAGCGGATGAGCACCTCGCGCGTCTCGGCCGGGT
>NZ_JBVJKN010000040.1:0-56334 GCF_055585225.1 Streptomyces sp. NPDC053673
AACGCAGCGTGGGGGCACCTCCCGTGCCCGAAGGGCTACGGGGGAGGGCGTGCCGGGCGTCGCGCGCCAGGCGGGATTTGTCAGACACGGCCTAGGAGACCGGCAGCACCGGCACGGCCCGGTCCACAGCACGACAACACGCAGCGCAACGGGGGCGGATGAACAGTGAGTGACGTAACCGACCAGTGGGAGATGGCCCCGCCGCACACGCAGCGGGAAGCGGCGTTCGTGGCAGTACCCGAGCCTGCCGCGGCGGCATCGGTGGGGCTGGACGCGCCGGTGCGGAACCTGCAGATGCTGGAACTGCAGATCACCGCAGGCGCCACCGAGATCTACCTCGCGCACCGGCCGCCCGCCGAGACGGATGGCAGTTTCGACGCGCTGCCGGGCAAGCGGGACGGGGACCCGACCCAGGTGTCCAACCGGCGCCTGCTCAAGGAGATCATCACGCAGGCCCACGAGGCCGGCATGAAAGTCCACCTGTGCGCGGACGCCCCCGCCGTCACCGCGGGCGACAAGGACGCGTTCTGGGCGCATGTCGCCCAGGGCATCGACGCGGGCGCCGACACCGTGGTCGTCGGCGCCCTGCCCGCCGCCCGGTGGATCGCCGACGCCCACCCCGGGGTTCCGCTCGTCGCGGGCACCCATCTCGGCGTGAGCACCGTCGCCTACGCCCAGCGTCTGCAAGAGGCGTACGGGGTGCGCAGGGTCGTCGTCCCGCACGCCACGACCCTGGACGAGATCGCCGCCTTCTGCGCCGTGGACGGCCTGGAGGTCGAAGTCCCCGTCCAGACCGGGTCCGGCGCGAACTGCCACGCCTGCCGACTGCCCGACCAGCAAGGCTCCGGCCTCGGCTGCCGCGCCGGCTACCAGGGCACCCCCGGCCCCGCAGACACGACCGTGGATCTGGGCGGCTTCCTCGACGGGGCGTCGGACTGCGCCCTGTGCGACGTGCCGTCCCTGGTGGCGCTCGGGGTGGCGGCGCTGCAGATCCCCGGCCGGGAAAGCCCGATCGTCCGCCAGAACGCCAAGATCACCCAGATGTACCGGCGGGCGCTGAACGGGGTCGCCAAGGGATGGAGCACCAAGCAGACCATCGCCGACATCGACCGCGTCGAGCTGATGTGGCAGATGGGCTGGGTGCCGCGGATGTGCGAGCAGCAGCGCTGCCGCTTCCGCGACACCGGCCGCCGCCGCGCCCACGTCTAGGCCGGAAGGGAGAAAGACGCATGACTCTGGAAGTCCGCCTGACCACCCCCGACCGACTCAGTGAAGTCCTTGGCCTGCCCGTCGACGCGGTGAGCATCGGGCAGGAAGGCTGCGCGGCCAAGCTGCCCGACGAGGGCACGCTGCGCCGGGCCGTGGACCGCATCCACGAGGCGGGACTGCGTGCCGGGATCGTCCTGCCGGCCGCCTGGCAGCGCACCGGCACCCAACTCGTCGACACGGCGCTGAGCTTGGTCGGCCAGGGGCCGCTGACCGTGACCGTCAACGACCTCGGCACCGCCGCCGCCCTCACCCCCGCCGCGGGCTGCGAGCTGGTGGCAGGGCTCGCGCTGCTGCCCGGCCGGCCGCACGATGCGGCCGAGACACCGCGCCGCCCGCTCGAGCCGGCCGTGTTCGAAGAGGCCTACCTCCATGAGCTCGAAGCCTTCGGCATCACGGCGTTGGAGGCCGAGGCGGCAGCCACCGTGCCTCAGCGGCAGGGCCTGGTGGTGCGGCGCCTTGCCGATGTCACCCCGCTCGCCTGGGCCCGCTCGTGCCCCACGGCCCGCCACCACCAACTGGCCCCGCCCCACTGCATAAGCGCTTGCGATCAGCCCACCACCATGGTGGCCACCCATCGCTGGCAGCTCGGGCACGGGCACCGTGAACCCATCCCCGTCGCCGACCGGCCCGCCCAGGTGCCGCTGGTGGTGTACGGCAACGCCGTCTACGCCACCACACCCACCGCCCTACCGGCCGGCGACGACGTCATCGTCGACGCCCGCTTCTACACCCCCGAGCAGCTGGCCACCCGTGTGGCCGCGCTGCGGCCCACCGTGTCAGCGGCGTCTTTCTAGGAGCTTTCATGGTTGATCTCGCCTTGAGCAGTGACCAGCAGGACATCGTCGACCAGGCCCGGGCCCTCGCCCGCCGCTGCCTGGCACCCCGCGCCGCGGAACACGACCGCGATGCCGGCTTCCCGGCGCAGAACTTCGCCGATCTCCACGACGCCGAGCTTCTCGGCCTGCTGGTGCCTGCCCAGTACGGCGGCGCCGGTGCCGACCTGACCTCGTGGGGGCTTGCGGTCGCCGAGCTTGCCGAGGCCTGCGGATCCACCGCGCTGATCTTCGCCATGCACTCCGGTGCCGCACGCCTTCTCGCCGCAGACGCCGCGACCAACCCGGTCGCCGAACGCGTCCTGAAGGAGGTCACCTCCGAGGGCAAGCTGCTGAGCTGGGGATTCTCCGAGCCGGGCACCGGCGGCAACATCCTCAACCCGCAACTGCGGGCCACCCCGGACGGCGATGAGGTGCAATTGGCCGGCACCAAGGCGTTCTGCACCGGCGCCGGGCACGCCGACTACTACCTCATCAACGCCCACAGCGGCGAGGCCGAGTTCCGCCGCAGCCAGACCATGGCCGTCGTCCCCGCCGGACATCAGGGCCTGTCCGTCAAGCAGACGTGGGATGCGATGGGCATGCGCGCCAACAGCGCCAACACCCTGCTGCTGGACTGCCGCATCCCCGCCGCGAACTGCGTCGGCGGCCCCGGCGGCGGCATGACCCGCCTCACCCATGCCCTGCCCGCCCTCATCCTCGGCCTGGCCTCCGCCTCCCTCGGCATCGCCCGCGCCGCCCAGAGCTTCGCGAACGACCACGTCATGCGCCGCAAGCTCGCCCCCACCGGCCAGCCCCTGGCCGCGTTCCAGGGAGTGCGGCTGCATGTCGCCGACATGGCCACCACCGTCCACACCGCCCGCCTGTCGCTGCTGCACGGCGCGTGGACGGCCGAGAACGATCCGCTCGAAGCGCTCCCGGCGCTGAACATGACCAAGTACATCTGCAACAAGGCCGCCATCGCCGTCGCCGACACCGCCATGCAGGTCACCGGTGGGCACGGCTTCCTGCGCGCCAACCCGCTCGAGCGGCACTACCGCGACGCCCGCGCCGGCGCCGTCATGGGCGCCAACCTCGACGCCTTGCGCGACATGATCGGCAAAGCCGCCCTCGGCCTCGACCCGCGCAGCGACACCATCACCGCACCCACAGGAGAGAGCACGCCGTGACCGCCACCCCCGCTGCCGCCCCGACCGACGACGAACTGCTGACGGCACTGCGCGAAGCACTCGCCGACATTCTCGACCCGGCCGACCTCGCCAACGTCGACCTCGACGGCCTGGAGCGCGGCACACCGCTGCTCAGCCTGCCGCTGGACTCCATCACCCTGGTCGCCGCGATGAGCCGTATCGAGAACACCTTCCGCGTCTTCATCCCCGAGCAGAAGGCGTTCGCCTTCACCCATGTCGGCGACCTCGCCGACTTCGTCCGCGAGCGGGTGGCGGCCAAGGCCGCCCGCGCCGACAAGTGAGGGACCCCATGGCCGCAACCACCCTCGGCGAAGACCTGCTGGACTACCACCGTCTCGGTGACCACGACGCGGACGTCACCTTCCTCGACTCCCGCGGCATCACCGCATCCCTCACCTACCGCCGGCTCGCCGAACAGGCCAGGGGAGCCGCGGGGGCGCTCCTGGCCCGCGGCCTGACCCGCGGCGACCGCGTCCTGCTGCCGCTCGGCACCGGCCCCGATCACCTGACCGCCTTGTGGGGCTGCCTGCTCGCCGGCCTGGTCCCGTGCACGATCGTCGTCCCGCCCAACCCGGCCGACGACACCGCGACCGGCACCCGCCAGTTCCGTGCCGTCGTCACCGTCACCGAACCCGCGGCCGTCATCACCGCCGATTCGGACACCGCTACCGCCCTCGCCATCGAGAAGGGGCCGCTCCACCTGACCGTGGCGGACCTGGAGCATCCGCCCGTCCCCGACGACCAGCTGCCCGTCCCGGGCCCGGACGATGCGCACCACATCCAGCTCACCTCCGGCTCCACCAGCGCCCCCAAAGCGGCGGTGCTGACCTACGCGCAGGTCAACGCCAACATCCGCGCCATCCACCAGGCACTCGAACTGGACGCGGCACGGGACCGGGTGTGCCACTGGCTGCCGCTCCATCACGACATGGGCTTCATCCTGTCCTTGTCCACCCTGACCCGCGGGGTGCCGCTGGACCTCATGCCGTCCATCAGCTTCCTGCGCGACCCGCTGTCCTGGCTGCGGCACATCTCCCAGCGCGGCGCGACCATCACCACCGCCCCACCGTTCGGCTACCGCACCGCCACCGACCGCTTCCGCCGCACCCCCGACACCGACCTCGACCTGTCCACGCTCCGGCAGGCCTACGTCGGCGCCGAGCCGATCCCGCTGCAGGTCCTGACCGACTTCCGCGACACCTTCGCCAAGCAGAACCTCGGCGAAGACGTGATCATCCCCTGCTACGGCATGGCCGAGACCGTCCTCGCCGCCACCATGTCCCTCCAGCACCGCCCCCAAGGCGACCTGTCCTGGGGGAGGATGAAAGCCCTGCGCCTGGACCGCGAAGACCTGCACCACCACAACAAGGTCACCGACGCCACCGCCAACCGGCCCTCGCTCACCGTCATCGCCTGCGGCCTGCCGCTCGGCGGCCTCACCGTCCACATCCGCACCCCCGACGCCACCGCCTGCGGCGACAACGAGATCGGCGAGATCCACCTCCAGGGCGACTCCGTCATGGCCGGCTACCTCCAGCCCGGCGGCACACCGGCACCGGTGGCCGACCGCACCCACGCCACCGGCGACCTCGGCTTCACCCGCGAAGGCGACCTCTACATCGTCGGCCGCGTCAAAGAACTCCTCATCGTCAACGGCCGCAACCTGCCGCCCTACGACGTCGAGGAAGCCATCGAAACCCACCCCGGCATCGACGCCGGCAACAGCGCCGTCTTCTCCTACACCGACGACACCGGCGAACACGTCGTCGCCGTCGTCGAAACCCGGCTCCGGGCCGATGACCACCCGCGCATCAAGCGCGAAGCCGCGACCCTGGTCCGCCAGTCGTTCGGCTTCAACCTGCACGACGTGATCGTGCTGCGCCGCGGCGGCATACCCCGCACCACCAGCGGCAAGCGCCAGCGCGGCCGCCTGCGCGAGGACTACCTGACCGGGAGGCTGACCTAGATGCCGCACAGCACCGTGCCCCGCACAGCACCCGCCGCCCCCGACACCGACGACCAGGAGCGACAGCAGCGGTTCCGCCGCGTCATGGGTGAACTGGCCGGCGGGGTCACGGTGCTGACCACCATGTCCCCGAGCGGGCCGATCGGCATGACGACCAGCGCCGTCACCTCACTGTCGCTCGACCCGCTGCTCGTCCTGGCCTGCCTGGCCAACCGCTCCGGCACCCTCGCCCTCATCCGCGAGCACGGCACATTCGCGGTGAACATCCTCGCCGCGACCATGGACCACACCTCGCAGGTCTTCGCCGAAAAGCCCCTGCTGGAGCGGTTCGCCGGCGTCCCGCACCACTACCAGGACACCGTGCCGATCCTCGACGAAGCCGTCGCCTCCCTGACCTGCCGCGTCCACGCCACCCACCCCGGCGGAGACCACACCATCCTCATCGGCGCCGTCACCACCACCAGCCACGGACACGGCGAGCCGCTGCTACGCCACCGCGGCACCTACCGCCGCCTCGCCTGACAGGACGGCGCCACCGCTGCCGCCGCCTCCCTCCAACCGGTCGACCACACCGTCCCGCGAGGACGAGAGGAAATCGGATGACAGCCTGGACACAGCACCACCTCCTGCCCCAACTCGCCCTCCCACCGACCGGATACCGCCCGGCCCCCGGCCACATCGACGTCTGGACCCTGCACGCCGACCCGGACACCGCCAGTCGCGCTCAACGTCTCAAAGCCCTGCTCGACGCCTCAGAACGCCACCGCGCGAACAGGTTCCTCAGCACCGACCGACGCGACACCTACGTCCTTGCGCACCTGGCCCTCAGACTCATCCTCGCCAGCTGCCTCGGCACCGCACCGCGAGCCGTCACCATCTCGCGCGCCCCCTGCCCCTCCTGCCACAAGCCCCACGGCAGACCCACGCTGCGCCAGAGGAACCTGCACTTCTCCCTGTCCCGCACCCGCACCACCGTCATGATCGCCCTCGCCCGGACCCCCGTGGGCATCGACCTCGAAGCCGCCGACCGCGTCGAGGCGGCACTGCTGCGCCGACTGCACCCCAACGAGCAGGAAGCCATCCACCGACTGCCACCGGCACACCGCTCCCGCGCGCTGCTTGAATGCTGGGTCCGCAAAGAGGCCCACCTCAAGGGACACGGAACGGGCCTCGGCGCAGGCCACCTTCAGACCACGGACATCGGACTGGGACCCGAGTTCGGCCACAGCGCCGACGTACCCGCCGGCTGGCTTCTGGCATCACTCGCTGCGCCTCCCGGCTACGCGGCCGCCGCGGCCCTGCAGTCCCGCACCGCAGCCTGCCGGCAGCCGACCATCGCCCACCACGGATGCGCCCTGTGCAGCCATCCGGCACACGCGGACGATGCCGGAGCCACGCTGTCGGCGTAAGGCGGCCCGCTCGGTACAGCTGGGTGCCGATGGCTTTCCGGGTGGGTTCTGACCCAAGTGTGGTGAGCGGGGGAGCCGTTTTGGTGAGAACTGGCTCCGCCGAGTACGCCGGGCCACATACGTATCCGTACTCGACATCCAAGGGCAACCATGACGACTGCGATACCAGAATTCCTCAAGGCCTATACCCCGAGCAGGGGCATGAAACGGATTACTCCGTTCTCCCGGACGCCGGCCACCGGTCGTTACGGTGAGGCGTGGCACCTCGCGGCTCAGCGCTTTCCGAACCAGCAGATCATCCTGTCGCGGCCTGCGGACATCGCGCCCGACGCAGGCAATCTCTTCAGCTACCGGCGGTGGGCCGCACTGGTCGATGACGTGGCCGCTCGCCTCTACGCGGCCGGAGTGCAGCCGTGGGACCGAGTCGCGGTGATGAAGGCGAACCACCCAGACGTCCAGGTCATCGGGTCGGCCGCGGCCCGCATCGGCGCCATCCCCTTCCAGCTGGCCTGGAACCACGGCAACGAGGTGGCCACCACGCTGCTGCAGCGGATGGAGCAGCCGTTCCTGGTGACCGACCCGGGCCGTCTGGAGATCGCCGAGCTGGACGCGGAAGCGCTGGCGAAGCTGACCCGCAGGACCATCGTCATCGGCGCCGGTGATGCGCTGCCCGCCGGTGCCATCTCCTTCGAGAGTCTGGCCGGCAGCCCCGCCGCGCCCGTCGAACTGCGCAAGTTCGACGAGCCGATGGTCGCCACCCACACCTCGGGCACCACGGGCATCCCGAAGCTGGCGCTGCACAGCGCCGAGACGCTGCACTCCATCGCGCACGTCCAGACCGAGCGCTGGGGCGGGATGGGTTTCCGGCACAGCGACACCTTCGCCTTCTTCGACCCGTTCTTCCACCAGCACACCCTCACCGCGCTGTTCGCCATCGCCACGGTCGGGCCGAAGTACGTCGCGGTCGCGGACGTGCCCGACGACAGCATCGCGGATCTGATCGCCGAGCACCGCCCGACGATCGTCGACATGCTCCCGAACATGTACCTGCACCAGCAGCACCTCCTCGACGACCCGCGCAGGCTGTTCAAGCAGGTCCGCTTCTACATCAGCTCCTTCGACGCGGTGCACACCCGCTCGATCCGCAAGTTCCTGGGCGCCTCGGACGCGCGGCTGCCGGTCTGGGTGCAGTCCTGGAGCCAGACGGAGAACGGCGGTCTCGCGCTGCGGCCGTACTTCAAGTCGGTGGTGCGCGAAGTCGGTCAGTTCCCGCCGCCCACCCAGTACATGGGCTGGCCACTGCCGACGGTCGCCAAGATCCGTATCACCCACCCAGCCACCGGAAAGCAGCTTCCCAAGGGCGAGGTGGGCCTGGTCGAGATCAACCAGCCCGGCCGTTGCCTGGCCTATGTCGGTGAGCAGGACCGCCACGACAACAAGGTCAGCGGCTTGTGGTGGAACACCGGTGACCTCGGCATCAAGTCGCGCAGCGGGATGATTCGGCTGGTCGACCGGGAGATCGACCGGATCGAGGGCACGAGCGGCATCGCCATCGAGGACGTGCTGCTGGACCGGCTGCCCGAAGCGAGCGAGGTGATCGTGCTGGCCCGCCGGCAGGACAAGCCCGGCGTCGTCTACTCCACCTACTCCGGCAAGGAGATCGACCCGCAGCGGTGGCGCGCGGCGCTTGCCGGTCTGCCCGGCCTCGACAGCCCGATCCACCTGGACTGGAGCGACATCCCGCGCACGGCCACCTGGAAGGTCAGGCGAGTGGCGCTGCGGCAGCAGCTGTTCAACGAGGCGCCTGTCGGCAAGGGCACTGGAGCTGACCTCCGTCCGTACCGGACACACGACTTTTCTACCGAAACGGGGAGACCTTCTCGTGCCCAGGAACCACAAGAGCCAGATGGTACGGCGCCTCCAGGACAACTGGAGCATGAGGATGCTTCGCGCCATGCAGCTGGAAGGCACGTTGCCGTACTTCCGTGCCATGCAGACGGCCAACTCGCCCCGGATCACCATGGACGGCCGCCCCCGCATGATGCTGGGGTCGAACAACTACCTTGGCCTGGCCGACCACCCGCTGGTCATCGAGGGCGCGCGCCAGGCACTGGAGCGCTTCGGAGCCGGATCCACCGGCAGCCGGCTGCTGAACGGCACGATCGACCTGCACCTCGACTGCTCGAGCGGATGCTGGCGAACCCGAAGACCAGCCCGATGCTCTACGCCGACGCCGCGTGCGAGATCGAGGCGTCGATGGCGGCGCTCGAGGCCATCGCCCGCGCCTTCGACGAGGGCGACCGGTCCGACGAGCTCAGCGCGCGGGTGCTGTTCGTGCGGGAGCAGATCCGGCATGGCATCAAGCGCGCCGTGTCGACGGCGGTGGACGCGCTGGGCGGCATCGCCTTCATCACGTCGCCCGAGATCGCCTACCTGCTGGCGGCGGTGCAGGCAGCCGGCTTCCACCCTCCGTCCCGCCGGGCGACAGCGGACACGCTGCACGCGTACCACGCAGGCACCGGCGCGGTGACGCTGCGCTGACCAAGCAGCGTCCCGCCCCCGAGACTGCTGTGTCGAGTCAAGCTGCATGGGGAAGATCTTCAAGGTTCACTGTTCACTCCACCGCTGTGGCTGCGGCTGGCATCCCAAGCCGTCGGGCACGGTCGCTGCACCCTCCAGATCCGCTTTCGCGCACCAGCGCCCTGTGGCGGCTGCTGACCAGCGGGCAGACCTCGACACGAGCATGGTCGCTACCAGTGCGCAGCCCCGGTCGCGACCTCGCGTGTTGCGCGCACCGCCCACTCTCGAGGGGCCTCTCACAGCGAGGTCTCAAACGCAGAAGTCGCCGACTGTTCCTGTCGTGCAGTTGTCCCGGCTGGCTTTGTTCACGAGTTAGGGGTTCTGGCACAGATCTTGGGGAGTCGTCGCAGAGCGTTACCTCAGTGTTCGATTGTGAGGAGACGGGTTCGCGTGAGACCGCGTACGCCTTGTCGTCCAACGATCGGAATTGACGCTCCCTCAGGTGTCTGTCGGCGGCTGCTGGGGTCGATCGTTGACCGTGATGGTGCTGGTCATGCAGACAGAGGCACCGTTCTGGGACTCGCTGGTGTTCGACGGGATCGATGATGTGGACGTCGAGGGGGTTACGGCCGCGTTCGGCACAGTCGAGGTGATGGCGAGAGGCCGCGCGGTGGGGGCGGCATGTCCGGACTGTGGCCGCTTCTCGGACCGAGTCCACGACCGCTATCAGCGCAGGCTGAAGGACCTTCCGCTCGCTGCACAGGGCTTCGTGATCCGGTTGACGGTCCGGCGTTTCATCTGCGGAGTGGCGGACTGCCCGCGCCGGACGTTCGCCGAGCGGTTCTCCCGGTTGGCCGCCCCGCACGCATGGTTCACCACGCGGCTCAACCACGCCCTGGAGCGAGTGGGGCTCGCGCTGGCCGGGCGGGCCGGCGCTCGGCTGGCTGCCCAGCTGGGCTTTGGCGTGGGACGGATGACCTTGTTACGGAGGGTCATGGCATTGCCCGATCCACGGTTCAGCACGCCGCGTGTGCTGGGCGTGGACGACTTCGCGATCCGTCGCGGCCAGACCTACTCCACCGTCTTGACCAGCGCCGAAGACCATCGCGTGGTCGATGTGCTCCCGACCCGCGAAGCCGGGCCACTGGCCGCCTGGCTGATCCAGCGCCCAGGCGTGGAGATCATTTGCCGGGACCGAGCTGGCGCATACGCCGAGGGCGCCCGCCGCGGTGCCCCTGACGCTCTGCAGGTCGCCGACCGGTTCCATCTGTGGCAGGGCCTCGGCCGAGCCGTTGAGACCTGCGTCGCCGCCCACCGCGAGTGCCTGCGCAACCCGTCGCCCACCGGCACGCTGCCAGGCGTGACCCGTCCCGACCCCGGTCGGCCGCAGGACGACTTGGCGCCCGTGGGCCGGCGGGCCGAGCGGAAGAAGGCAGCGCACGCCCTGGTCCACGAGCTCCTTGCCCAGGGCCACTCCCGCCGGGCGATCGCCCGGCACCTGGGCTGGGGTCTCAACACCGTGCTCCGGTACGCGAACGCCGCACGTTGGCAGGACACCTTCCGCGAGAACCGCCCCCGGCCCAGCAGACTGGATCCCTACAAGCCCTACCTGAAGCGGCGATTCGCCGAGGGATGCACCAGCGTCACCCGACTGCACGGCGAACTCATTGCCGCCAACGCGCCCGTCACCTACCAGATGGTCCGCGCCCACATCGCGACCCTCCGCAGGACTCCGGCCGACGCGGCACCGCGGCCGCCGACTGTGCGGCAGGTGACCGGCTGGCTCACCCGGCACCCCACGACCCTGAACGAGGAAGACAGGGCCGGCCTGAAGGAGGTCCTGGCCCGTTGCCCCGAACTGGACCAGGCCGCCGGACACGTCCGCGACTTCGGCGAGATCCTCACCGACCGCGTCGGCTCCACACCCCCCACCTGGATCGACGCAGTCGACGCCAGCCAGCTACCCGGCCTCACCGGCTTCGCACTGCACCTGCACCGAGACTTCGACGCCGTGACAGCCGGGCTCACCCTGGACTGGAACTCGGGCAGCATCGAGGGTGCCGTGAACCGCATCAAGAAGATCAAACGGCAGCTCTACGGTCGAGCCGGATTTGAACTGCTCCGCAAAATGATCTTGCTCCAGTAGTTCCTCGCGACGGTTGCTCTGTCGCTGGCCGGCACGAGGTCATAGTTCGGTCGTCCAGATCCCGACAGGGTGCTCACTCGGTGGCAGCCACAACTGAGGCTGTGATGCCCGATGCCTCACCTCAGCCTGTTCGTCCCAGTGAAAGCGGTCATCCGCGTCGGGCCACGCAACTTGCAGCACAGGGAAAGGAGGCCGCCGGTAGAACCCGATGGCCTGCCCGAAGAAGGTCCGGTATCAGCGCAGATCGACCTGCCTGAGCGCGACTTGGTGACCGTCGACAATGTCGGCATGGCTCTGGCCGTCAGCCAATACAGCGCCCGCAGCGGACTTCGCTCCGAGCCTGTTGAGCATGCGGTGCATGTCATGGATATCGAGTCCGAACATGGCGAGTTCAGGTGCGCCGTGAGTGTGTGACAGGCCGATCGTGTAGGCGAATCCAGGACCGATCTCGTCCTCAGGAACCATCACGACGTGCCATCCGTGCCGCTGCACGTTCTCGATGATCGTCAGATCCATGCGGTCCGCTTCGTCTCGGTCGCCGTAGTCATGGCAGAGGACGCAGCGGCACTGGAACGGATCAGCAGTCATACGCGGAGGCTACGAGGTGAGTGTTTGAGTCGGACAGCCGGGCTCGTGACCACCTTTTCAATCGAACGATACTGTCACCCTCTGCGACCGGTCCCCAAGATCTGTGCCAGAACCGAGTTAGGACAGCGGATGTTCGGGACGTTGAGCAGCGTTCTGATGGGGTCGTGTTCGATGTTCATGAGAAGTGACAGCACCGGCTCAGGGGCGCTGTTGCCTGCTGGCGTCCCCGGCTGTTGAGAGGCGGCCGCCCGGATCGCGTGGAAGCGCAGAGGGGCCAGGTCGCGATGCCGCTCGTCGACATCAGGACGTGTGATGCCGCTGGAGTCCTTGGAGGAGGAGGGCGATCAGGCGTCGGGGGTCGTAGCGGGGGTCGTTGTCGCGTCCGATGCAGAGGTTGCCGATGCCGCGCATCAGCTCGTACGGCTGCGTGCCGGGCCTGATGTCGCCGGCCTCGACCGCGGCGTCGAGCAGTTGGGCGCAGACGGGCAGCAGGCGGTCGAGGAAGTAGGCGTGCAGCGCGGCGAAGCGGTCGTTGTCGGACTGCAGGGCGTCGGCGAGACCATGTTTGGTGACGAGGAAGTCGACGAAGAGGTCAATCCACTGGTGCAGTGCGTCGAGTGGGGAACCGGCACTGGCCAGCAGATTCGGGCCGGCCTCCGCGCATGCCTCGATCTGGTGGTGGTAGACGGCGGTGACGAGATCCGCCCGGGTCGGGAAGTGGCGGTAGATCGTGGCCATCCCGACGCCCGCCCGGGTCGCGATCTGGCGGATCGGTGCGTCGACGCCGGAGGTGACGAAGACCTCGGCGGCGGCGGTGAGTACCGTCTGCCGGTTGCGCTGGGCGTCGGACCGCTTGCTTCGGGCGGGCGACTGCTCTGCGGGGCCCTCGGTGGCCATCACGTTCTCCTTCGACACCTCTTGACAAAACGGAGCGCCGCTCCGGATAGTAAGTGGAGCAGTGTTCCGTTTCAGCTTAGCCGAAACGGCACGCGCCCGACCGTCTTGTCCGCCCGCCGGTCGCAGGAGACCGGCGGGCGGCAGATGCCACCGAAGGGGAACCCACATCGTGAGCACATCCACCACCAGCGCCGACGCCTGGGGCACGCCCGTCCCGGTCCTGTCCTTCAGCCCCGTAGTCCTCGCCGTGCCCGGACGGCCCGTGGACCTCCAGGTGCGCGTCTCCGCACCCGCGACCGGAACCAGCCTCCCAGTCATTCTCCTCTCCCACGGTCACGGCCCCTCGAACAACCTCTCCTCGCTCAACGGCTACGCGCCGCTCGCCAACTTCTGGGCTGCCCATGGATTCGTCGTCGTCCAGCCCACCCACCTCACCTCCAGGACACTGAGCCACCTGGTCGCCGGCGCACCCGGCGCACCCGACTTCTGGCGCTCCCGCGCTGAGGACATGACCCACATCCTCGACCGGCTCGACATGATCGAGAGCACCGTGCCGCAGCTCGCGGGACGGATCGACCACACCAAGGTCGCCCTCGTCGGACACTCGCTCGGCGGCTTCACCGCCGCCCTCCTGCTGGGCGCCGGGCTCACCGACCCCGACACCGGGAACGTGGTGCACCTCGTCGAGCCCCGGATCAAGGCCGGCGTACTGCTCGCCGCGCCGGGTAGGGGCGGCGACGCCCTCAACGGGCCCATGGCCGAGCAGTGGCCGATCATCGGCGCCGTCGACTTCTCCACCATGACCGCACCCGCGCTGGTCGTCGCCGGCGACAAGGACGACTCCCGGCACTTCACGGACATGGGACCGAACTGGCACGCCGATCCCTACACCCTCGCCCCCGGACCCAAGACCCTGCTCACCCTGTTCGACGCGGAGCACGGACTCGGCGGGATCGCCGGATACGACGCCGCCGAGACCACCGACGAGAACCCCGGGCGGGTCGCCGCCCTAGCCCGGCTCACCGCGGCCTACCTCCGTACCCAGCTTCACCCCGGCGCCCCCACGTGGCAGGCCGCGTGCGAGGCACTGACGACCGGCCCTGACCCGGTAGGACGAACCGAATCCAAGTAAGCCCCCGCGGCCATGTCCCTCATCGGACGGCCCGCGCCATCGGGCGCATGGAGTTGGCCAGCAGGGCTGGTACTCGACGACGGTGTCCGGGCAGTCGGCGGCCACGGTGTGAAGCGCCTCGGCATCAGGCCCCTCAGTCGTCATCGGCTGCTGCGGCGCTGCCCGGACTCCTGCACTGTTCGAATCACAGCCGACCGCGGACGCTGCTCAAACCGGTGAACAACTGCTGCTGGTAGTAGTGAACAGAGCCACCCGGCTGTACCCAAGCTCCTGGTGACGTGCTCCTGTGGCTGCCGGGGCAGGCGCGTCAGGTAGAGCCGGCCATGCCCTCTGCTGGTTCACCCGCTGCCCCGGCCTGACAGAGGGCTGGGAGCTTCTCCTGGATGCTTACGGGCGCTGGGTTCCGCGGGCCTGGTCGGCGATCGCCTCCTGCGAGGGACGGTCACGCTGAACGCGGCGCCGCTTGCCGGGGCTCAGTGCCCTCCTCAGAGGGTGCATGAGGAAGATGCGGGTCAGCCCGGTGCCGACGTCCAGGGCTGCCTCGACCGACCTGAGCACCATGCCGTCGGCCTGCGCGGGCGCTAGGCCGTTCCATCTGTCAGCGATGCGCCGATGCAGGGGCCTTCCCCTGTCGCTGCCTTCTGGTGGCCGGTCGGAAGGTTGAGGTTCACCGCTGGGAGAGCTGGCTGTAGTAGCGTCCGGCACTGCCATCTGACAGGTCGTCCTCTCTGCTCTGGGAACCGGAAGTTTAGAGGTGTGCCGGGCCCGGACCACTTCGACCGTGGGTCAGAGATAGGAGACCGAGGCCGCTACTGGTCGTTCCGCTCCTCCTACCGACGCCAATCAGCCGTCGGCGTCCCCGCCCAGCGCGGCCGGGCTTCAGCGATCCGCCAGCTGGTCCTCCGAGCTCCCGCACCCGTCGTCGCTCGGGCCCTCGGCTACCACGACAAGACCACTACCCATCTCGTCGTCGAGGCCGACGGGACCCGGAGCCGATATCCCCCGGCGATCACACGCGGTGGCACCAGAGTCAACTCGCAGAGGGAATGGACGACGCTCAACGAGTGAGTTCACCAGTCCGGAATCCCTCAGCGAAGATCGTCTTAGCGGTCAAGCTGCCCGATATCCTCGCGGACGTGATCTACAAGGGAACGGTGGGCCTGGCTGGGGGCGCGCCGACAACAGCTCGGCTGCGGGATGTGCTGGACCGCGCCGGGCGCGTCGTGATCGTCGAGGGATCGCCGGACGAGGTCGACTCCGCCGACCTGGCGCGGATCGTGGTCACCGGTGCCGAGATCGCCGACTTGGCTCAGCTGCTGGCCGTTGTGGACGGAGGCACCGGCGACCGATGCCTGTGCCACGGCTGGCCGACGATCATGGTGCACGACTCGAACGGCGAACTGATCGCCTGCTGGACGCTTCACCACCAATCCGGTCTCCGAGGGATCGGTAATTGCGACGCCGACCTGCGGGATGGTCCGGCACTCACCGAATGGCTGGCGGAGCGAGGCCTGACCGGATCACGGGATGTCCAGGTGGAGCTGGCCGTTCAAGAGACCGAGGACGAGCGGCGCCGGACGCGCTGGGTACATGCCGCGCCGACCGGGCTGTCCGACGCAGCCGCGGACGTAGCTCACCCGCCGGGTCGCGACCATGAAGCCTGGTCAAGTCAAGTGCAGGACGCCGGAGACCGGCTCGCCGCTCTCACCCGACACCGCTATCCCGACGGGATCGAGCGGGTTCGCGTCCTGCTGGCTTGGGCCGGAATACCCGCCAGGGAGTCCACCGGGGGCCTGAAGTGGTACGACCTGGCAGTGCACCATCAGCTACTCGCCGAACAGCCCGAGCTCATCCTCGCCGCACTCGCCACCCGCGCGCCGAGCCCGTCCCAACTGAACGGCGCGGCCCAGCTCTTCGGCTCCCTTGAGTGGACCAGAGCACACGGCAAGGAATTGCCCGAGCCGCTGAGGTCGATGCTCATCCAGCACATCCAAACAGACGGTACCGACCCCATGAGGTTCCGGATGCGCCACGGCTACTACGGTGCCGAACGATCTGTCTGACAGCACCCTACGGTGACGGTGAGCCGGCCTTCGCCGACACCTTCGCCGGCGTCGAAGGTGCTGACCGCGAGGCAGTCCAGGCGTCCGATGTGGTGATCACCATGGGCTGTGGTGACGCCTGCCCGTGAGTCCTTGGCAAGTGATACCTGGACGGTCACTCTGGGTGGTGAGACCGGTGTCCAGGGGGAAGCGGGTCTCGGAACCAAGGTCCTGCCGGGTGGAATACGCGACCCATCAACATGCGAGCTCACCAGATGGGTGATCGAACTTCCCTGGTGACCTGCCACGTATCGGGATTGGGGACCTCAGCGCCGTCCTGAACGGGGTCGTACGCGGCTTCGGCGGGTCCCCGGACCGCGTTCCGGGCGCGTTGCGCGGCCCTGGGCCGACCGCTTCCCGGCACGCCCTCACCAGCCCGTCCGCGGCCTCAGCGAAATGGCTCTGACCTGGCGTTTTCCTGGGTTCCGCCTAGGCTGGGGAGGTCTGCCGGACGCCATGGGAGGGGTCTTCGTGAGTGGGGAAGGTACGGGATACGACGCTGCCCGGATCGAGGTGCTGGAGGGGCGGGAAGCCGTTCGGAAGCGGCCGGGGATGTATGTCGGCTCGATCGGCGAACGCGGTCTGCATCAGCTGGTGTTCGAGGTCGTCGGCCGGGCGGTGAACCAGCTCCTGGCCGACCGCAGCGGCTCCGTCGACGTCACGCTCACGCCCGACGGCGGCGTGCGAGTCGCCGACGACGGGCCCGGGTGTCCCTTCGAGGCCGCCGGGGACACCGGCGGCCCGAGCCTCGAAGCGGCGCTGACCAGCCTCCACGCCGGGTCCGAGCCCAGTGGCCGGCACATCGCGACCGTGGGCCATTTCGGTGTGGGTCTCTTCGTCGCCAACGCCCTGTCGAGCCGACTGACGGCCGAGGTGCGGTACGAGGGGGCCCGCCGGGTCCAGGAGTACGCGCGCGGTGTCGCGATCGCCCCGCCCGCCATCGTGGAGCCCGCGACCGGAAGCGGGACGACCATCGCCTTCTGGCCCGACACCGAGATCTTCGAGACGACGCGCTGCTCGTTCGCTGTGCTGGCGGAGCGTTTCCGGCAGGTAGCCTTCCTCAACCGGGGCCTGAGGATCTCGCTGACCGACGAACGCCCGGCGGGCGAGACCCGGTCGGTGCTATTCCGGTTCCCGGCCGGAGTGCGGGACTTCGTGGCCGCCCTCGACGCGGAGACAGGGGCGGCCCTCCATCCGGACGTCATCGGCTTCGAGCGGGAGGACCCGCGGATGGCGGGGACGATGGAGGTAGCCTTCCTGTGGAGCGGCTCCCGCGAGGAGCGGATGCGCAGCTTCGCCAACAGCCGGGTCACTCCCCAGGGCGGCACGCACGTGGACGGCTTCCGCGACGGAGTGGCGGCCGCGGTCACCGCGTACGCGCGGGAACGGGGGCTGCTGGCGGCGGAGGACCCCGATCCCGGCGCCGACCGGATCGGCGAGGGCCTCACGGCAGTCGTGTCGGTGAAGCTCGACCGTCCCGAATTCCTTGGCGCCACGCACGGGCTGCTGGGCAACACCGACGTGCGGGTCTGTGTCGGGGAGGCTGTCCGGGAGCACCTCGGCAACTGGTTCGAGGAGCAACCGGAGCGGGCCACGGAGGTCGTCGACCGGATCGTCCGGGGCATCCACCAGGACTGAACAGCAGCGGACGGCCCCGCCAGAAAGCCGGGCGAAAGCGTTGCCGGTTGTAACTGAGCACTGCAGTTGGTTGTGCCCTCGACTCAGTGACTGATCGACTCGACGAAGGACGGGCCGATGATGCAGTGGTCGTAGCCGTCACGGAAGAGCGGTCACAACCCGAATCTTCCCCAGTGCTGCTCTTCGTCCCAGTTGGTTCACGGAGTGAATCAACTGGGGAATGTGGGGAGCGGAAAGCAGAAGGACTCACCGATCACATGGTCGGTGAGTCCTTCCGAGGTGGGCCAGGTCAGTGGGAGGGGACGAAGTCCTCTGACTGGTCGAGATGGAGTGGAGAACCGGGCCGTTCGGGTGTCCATCCGTTGGCGCGAGCAGTGCGAATGCTGTCGGCGACGTCGGAGGGCAGGATGGGGTTGGCCTGTGCGCCGAGCCAGTTGCTTGGGTGCGGGTGGTTGGTGGTGATCACCAGCGTGGTGCCGGAGTCTCGGCGTGTTCGACCGCGTAGGTGAGAGGAGACCAGACCAGTCCCTGGTCGTAGGTCGGCCTTCCGCGAAGCCTCCATCGGTAGGTGGTGCCGTCGACGGCTATGCACCGCGACCCCTTCTTCACCAGTGCCATGCCCACGTCCTTTCTCAGGGCGACGATAGTGAACGGCCACTGGTCATGTCGCGCGGGTTTCCCGCAGGCGAGTTCAGCTTCTGCGCATGGGAATCACGTCGGGGCTTGTTGCGGGAATGGTGGGACGGGCGGCTTCGGGGCGGCGAGCAGAGTGACGATGGTGACCGGTTAGTCGCAGTGGTCCATGCCTGCGGTGATCAGGATCGCCAGGACAGTGGCGTATTCGTGCTGCGCCTCCGGGGTGAAGAGCGACCGTTCATCGCCGGAGCCGAAGGAGCCTTCCGCGGCCCTTGGCCTGTGGGCGATGGAGTTGACGTCCCGGCGGTCAGGAGTGCTCGTGGGCGACGACGTCGGTGATCAGCGGTCCGCAGGCGCCGCTGCCATTCCTGGAGGCGAATTCCAGTGTCGTGTTGTAGCTGGTCGCAGTGAACGTCAGCGCTGCCTTACGCCATCTGCCTTGTGTCGTCGCTGCTCCAGGGTCGAAGGGCTGGGGATCGGCGTCGTTGACCGTCGCGCTGTAGGCCTGACTGGTGGCACTCGAGCATCCGGACCAGGTGTCAGGGGAATGCTGCCACTGGATGACGACCTGACTTCCCGGAGTGGTCTGAAGAGTCTGGATGACGGTGCCGGGACTGCCTCCGTTCAGGGACAGGGCCTGGGTGCGATTGGGCGCGTTCGCGAAGCCCCGGCCGTAGACATCGACGTCACCATGAATGACGGACCATCCCGGTAGGTCGCCGCCAACGCCGACGGTGCGCCAGCTGGTCCCTTCGAGTTCGACGCCAGGTGTGCTGAACGCCGGGTTCTCGACGTCGATGCGCGTTGCGGCGTTGGCCGGAGCGGCCGCACCCACACTCGACAGGGCTGCCACCCCAACGGCCAGGACACGGCAGACCAAGCTCTTATGCATAAAGACTCCTCACCGAGATCATTAGCTGGCGGTGTCCGCTGTGGGCAGAACAGCCCGCTGCCAACGAAGACAGCCCGCAGTCAGCGGGTCATATGAGGGGTCCCGTGTATGAGATTCGAATACACGTAGGTTCACTCAGGTGTATGAATAATCGTCACGGGACATGCCTGCCGGTGAGCGCCTGGCCGGACACCGTGCGGCCTGCAGGGCTTCACCCATGGCTCACGAGAAGCAATGGCCCGTCCACCAACGTCCTGTAGTCGACGGCGAGTTCGGCGTACGACTTGTTAATCCGCAGGTCGTAGAGGTCCGGCTTGTCCACCCCGGTCTTCGGGTTGTCCCTTGTTGAGCGCTCACGTCGCCCTTGTTCTCTTTGGAGCGGTGGTCATGGCGACGGTCGTTGGGGTCCTCGCCGGATGAGAGAGCGGGGGCAGCATCGCCACCGGCTTGATGCTCGGCGTTTCGGCTTTCGGTGCCAGCGCGTTCGGCCTGCACAAACTGATCGGATCCTGAAACTGGAACCTGGGGGCAAGGGACTGTATGCAGTGAGACCTCAGGGAGGTTGACGATCTGGGGACCTTGCGAGTGGTCAGAGAGTGGATGGCCGCTGAGCCCTATCAGCTGGGCGGGCCCAGATTGTCCAGGGATGCCCCGGCGGCCCACTGCTGCAGCTGGCGGGTGTGGAGAAGGTGGACACCCGCTCCGGCAGGAGGATGAGCTCATGGCTCTGGCTTCCGGTACGTACCGCGTGCCGGGAGCCTGAGCCTGGGTTAGTAATCCGAGCCCCTGGCGGGGCCACCCTGAGCGGGTGAAAATCGGGCCGTGGCCGTCTGGCCGACGTCGAGCCGCAATGGCGCGTTCCGAGCCCGAGGGTTAGTAGGACGCTGGGGGTCCATCGACAGGCACCCGGAAGTGTTGCTCCGAGCACGCGTATTAGAGTCTTCTGCCTGCCGGACCCCTGCCGGACGGTCACGCTGCCGTGGCACGGACAGGGAGGGAGGCCGGGGGCAGTGGACGTGATCCATGAGCGATGTGCGGGGATCGACGTCAGCAAGGTCGATGTGAAGGTGTGTCTGCGGGTGCCCGCAAAGACCTGCTCCTCGACCCCGCCTGCACCGCCGGAAAGATCGCCGCACTGCTGCGGACCTGGCCAACTGCCACCTGACGCCGTGTTTCACGTCGCCGGCCTACTGATTCGGTGTCAGAGGAAGCTGACGTTCTGGGCGAGGGAAAGCCGTCCGGAGTAGTTGATGGTGTTGGTCGCGGGGCGCATGTAGGCGCGCCAGGCGTCGGAGCCGGATTCGCGGCCGCCGCCGGTCTCCTTCTCGCCGCCGAAGGCGCCGCCGATCTCCGCGCCGGAGGTGCCGATGTTGACGTTGGCGATGCCGCAGTCGGAGCCCTGGGCTGAGAGGAAGAGCTCGGCCTCCTGCTGGTCGCGGGTGAAGATGCTCGACGACAGGCCCTGTGGGACGTCGTTGTGCAGGGCGATGGCCTCCTCGAATGTGTCGTACGTCAGGACGTAGAGTATCGGCGCGAAGGTCTCCTCCCGTACGATGTCGCTCTGCTCGGCGACGCGGACGATGGCCGGCTCGACATAGGCAGCCCGGGGTGCGGCATCGGCCAGACGCCGGTCACCGCCGACGAGGACCTTGCCGCCCTGTGCCTGGACGCGGGTGAGGGCGTTGTGCATGCCGTCGAGGGCGTTGGTTGAGATGAGCGGGCCGACGAGTGTGTTCTCGTCGAAGGGGTTGCCGATGGGTAGCTTGGCGTACGCGGCGGTGAGCCGGGCGATGAGGGCGTCGGCGATGTCGCGGTGGACGATCAGGCGGCGCAGGGTGGTGCAGCGCTGTCCGGCGGTGCCGGCCGCCGCGAAGACGATGCCTTGGGCGGCGAGGTCGAGGTCGGCGGAAGGCGCGACCACGGCGGCGTTGTTGCCGCCGAGTTCCAGCAGGCTGCGGCCGAAGCGGGCGGCGACGCGAGGGCCGACCTCGCGGCCCATGCGGGTGGAGCCGGTGGCACTGACAAGGGCGACGCGGGGGTCGTCCACGAGCTTCTCGCCGATGGTGCGGTCGCCGAGTAGGAGGCGGTGGATGTCGCGGGGTGCGCCGACCTCTTCGGCCGCCTGGGTGAGCAGCCGGTCGCAGGCAAGGGAGGTCAGCGGGGTGAGTTCGGACGGCTTCCAGACCGCGGTGTCGCCGCAGGCCAGGGCGACGGCGGTGTTCCAGGACCAGACGGCGGCGGGGAAGTTGAAGGCGGAGATGACGCCGACCACGCCGAGCGGGTGCCAGGTCTCGGCGAGGCGGTGGCCGGGGCGTTCGGAGGCGATGGTGCGGCCGTAGAGCTGGCGGGAAAGGCCGACGGCGAAGTCGCAGATATCGATCATCTCCTGGACCTCGCCGAGCGCCTCCGAGCGGATCTTGCCTGCTTCGATGGTGATGAGGTCGGCCAGATCGCTCTTGTGCTCGCGCAGCAACTCGCTCAGGCGGCGCACGAGTTCGCCGCGGCGCGGGCCCGGGGTGGTGCGCCAGGTGAGAAAGGCCTCGTGGGTGGCCTCGATGGCCTCCTCGGTGTCGGCGGCGGTGGCGGCCGTCAGGCCGAAGAGGTCATCGCCGGTGATCGGCGTACGCGCCTGGAAGTCGGTGCCCTCCGGGACGCTGACGCCGATGCGTTCCAGGCTCGCACGGGCGCGGGCGCGCAGGTCCTCGGTGCTGGGCAGGGTGGTTCTAGTGATCATGGTGCTTCCTCGAAGGTCGTGGGTGAGAAGGAAAACGGGCACGTCAGCGGAGCGGGGCGTCCAGTGCGAGCTCCCGGGTGACCTCGTCCAGGGAGTGCTTCTGCTGCTGTTCGTAGAGGGCGAAGGGGTCGAGGACTTCGCGGTCGATGGCGCCGGAGAGGCATTCGGCGTCGTAGGCGCTGCCCTTCTGGTCGTTGTCCCGCGAGCCCTCGCCGCTGAGGTTGGACTGGAAAATGCCAGCCGCGGAGCGGGGAAGGAAGTCCTCGTAGACGATGGGCTCGGCGCGTACCCAGCCCTGTTCCACCAGGGCGGTGGTGCTGGTGGGCGGGCGGCCGCCGTCCCCTGGCCGGTCGGGCGCCACATGGTAGGTGAAGTAGGCCAGCTCCTGGGTGGCGAGCTCTCGTTCGGTGTGGGGCATGAACTGTTCCCACACCGCGCGGGCGAGTTCGTCCCGGTCATCGTGGGGGTGGAGAGCCGCCTGCTCGTCGACGACAGTGAGCAGGCGGTCATAGAGCGCGCGACCCTGGCGGGTGAGGGCGATACCACGGGCCTCGACCTCACCGAACCGCACCCGCAGGGCGCCACTGATCACAGAGCCGTCCGAGGCGCGCAGGGCGCGCGGTTCGGCAAGGGCGCGGAAGGAGGTCTGGCGCAGCAGGACGTCGGATCCCTTCCAGCTGGGGGGTCCCTGAATGGTGTCGATCATCTCGATGCCGCGCTCGGTCATGCGCCGGTACAGCTCGTCGATGTCCAGCACACGCGGGGTGAGGTGGTTGATGTGGGTGCTGCGTACGCCGCCGATGTCCGCGGCGACGGCGGAGATCTTTTCCAGGGTTTCGTACCACGCCTTGTCGACGGGCTCGGTGGACAGCTCGAAGGCCTGCACAGCGAGGTGGAGGAAGCGTTCGGCGTCGGCCTCGGGCAGTTCCTTCTCGGCCTCCGCGCGGTCCGCGAGGGCGAGCAGCTCCGGCGGGAATAGTTCGCGGCCGGCGAGGAAGTTCTCGAGGCGGGAGCGCAGATCCGCGTCGAAGAAGCGCGGGTCCGCGGGAGTGAGCATGGAGGTGAAGACGCGGAAGGGATTGCGTGCCAGTTCGTCGCCGTTGATGGGCCGGAAAGCGGTCGAAACGACAGGGACCGCGCTGGCCGCGGCTTCACGCAGGTCATAGAAGCCGACCGGTTGCATGCCCAGGGCGCCGAAGATCCGGGCGACCTGGTTCAGTTCGCTGGGGGTGCCGACGCGGATGGCACCATGCCGCTCTGCCGTCACGCGGCTGATGGACCCCAGACGTTCGGCATCGGTGCCCTGAGTGCGCAGGACATCCTCGTTGACCTCGCGCGAGACGTCCACGAGCGTGGTGTAGGCGGGGACCTCCTGACCGTACAACTCCGAGAGCCGCGCGGCGAACGCGGCGCGCAGCTGCCACTGGCTGATCATCGAGATTTCTGCCTTTCCGTCAGAGGGGAGTCACAGCATGGATTGCCGGACCGGACGCCGTCGGCGGGGAGCGGTGACGCCGCTGAGCGTCTCCGGTCCGTATATGAGGTCTCGGCGCGATCTCGCCAACCGGCCCGCAGCGCGCGGGAGGCGGAATGACGAAGGCCGATACCGGAGGCGAGGAAGGGGCCTCCGGGGCCTGGGCGCTGAGTGCTGTCGTGCCCGCACTGCCTTTTCGCTCATCGATCACGATCAAGAGGGTCCCTTCGACTATGGGCGTGGGCCACACCCCGAGCAAGGGTCAGCAGCACGAGAGATTTGACGCGCAAGACCCAAAAGTTCTTATGCTCGCTCGGCGTGCTGAAGTTGGTGACCGGCTGCGGCGGCAGAGGGCGCGGCTGCTGCGGGCCTAAGACGTCATCTCATTTGGTTGCCTCGGTAGGCTGTGGGTCGTGGTGGGGATTGTTGAGCGGCTGGTGCCGGATGAGTTGTGGGGGTTGTTCCAGCGGGTGGTGCCGGAGGCGCCTTCGCGGCCTCAGGGCGGTGGCCGCCGCCAGCATGCCGACAGGGAAGTGCTGGCCGCGATCGTGTTCGTGGCCACCTCGGGCTGCACGTGGCAGCAGTTGCCCGCTGCGTCGTTCGGTCCGTCGGGGGCGACGGCTCACCGCCGTTTTGCCGAGTGGACGAAGGCGAGGGTGTGGGCCAAGCTCCACCGCCTGGTCCTCGACGAGCTCGGCTCCCGCGGCGAGTTGGACTGGTCCCGCTGCGATCGACTCGGTGAACATGCGGGCCTTGAAAAGGGGGACCTGACGGGTCCGAATCCTGTCGATCGGGGCAAGTACGGATCGAAGATCCACTTGATCACCGAGCGGACCGGTCTGCCCCTGTCCGTCGGGATCTCGGCGGCGAACCTGCACGACAGCCAGGCCCCTGATCCCCCTGGTGAAGGGCAAACCGCCGATCCGCTCCCGTCGTGGACGCCGACGACGCAGGCCGGGCAAGCTCCACACCGACAAGGGCTACGACTACTCCCACCTGCGGCGATGGTTACGCGGGCGCGGCATCACCCACCGTATCGACCGCAAGGGGATCGAGACCTCGCAGCGGCTGGGCCGCCACCGCTGGACCATCGAACGCACCATGGCCTGGCTCGCCGGCTGCCGCAGACTCCACCGACGCTACGAGCGCAAAGCCGACCACTTCCTCGCATTCACGAGCATCGCCTGCACCCTCATCTGCTACCGCCGACTCGTCTGCTGATGTGCTGCTGCAGGAGTTGCATCGCCGGGTCGTGAGCGTAGTGCTCAGCGAGGTCCATCGGCGTATGCCCATCAGGGTCCGCGAGCTGTGGATCAGCGCCAAAGGCCAGCAGCACCGTTGTGGTGTGCACCGTCAGCGGATGCCCGGACTACAAGGCGCTGTCCCCCTCGATGTCGATCGCGTGCGTCAGCAGCGTCATGTTCCTGAAGACCTCATCTGGATCAGCACCGTTGGCCAGCAGCCGGGCCAAAGTCTCCACATCCTCGTGTTCCACAGCCTGATGGGCTGGTGTCCAGTAGTCACTCACGACGGCATTCAACCGCCCACATACTCATGCTCACCAGTATCTTCACGCGCTCTCAGCCTCCAAATGAGATGACGTCCAAGGCGGGCGATCTGATGGCCACCGCGTCGAAGGGGTGCAGTGGTATCTCGACGTGCTCCACCGTCCGGTGTTTCACGAGCGACGGCTCCTGTGCGCGGTCGGGCTTACCCTGCGGTCACTGCCTGGGCCAGCGCGCGGTCGAGGACGTCGGCGGCGCGGTGGGCCTGCTCCATCCCCAGCACCAGGGGCGGCTTGATCTTCAGCACGTTGTCGCCAGGGCCGTCGGTGGACAGCAGCACGCCGTCCAGCTTTGCGGCCTCTACCACGCGCTTCGCCAGTGCGCGGTCGGGCTCCCTGCTGGCGCGGTCGACGACCAGGTCCACGCCGAGGAACAGGCCCCGCCCGCGGACGTCACCGATCGCCGGGTGGTGCTCGGCCATCGCGGACAGCCGCTGCTGCAGGTAGCCGCCGACACGCGCGGCGTTGGCCGTCAGCCGCTCGTTCTCTACCACGTCCAGTACTGCCAGTGCGGCCGCGCACGACACCGGGTTGCCGCCGAAGGTGTTGAAGTACTCCATCCCGGTCCGGAACCGGCGTGCGACCTCGGGCGTAGTCACCACCGCGGCGATGGGGTGGCCGTTGCCGATCGGCTTGCCCAGGGTGACGATGTCGGGCACCACGCCGTGCCGCTCGAAGGCCCACATGTGCTCACCGACCCGGCCGAAGCCGCACTGCACCTCGTCGGCGATGCACAGCGCACCAGCTGCGCGCGCCGCGGCGTAGGCAGCCAGCAGATAGCCGTCGGCGAGCTCGATCTGCCCGGCGCAGCTGAGAACCGACTCATGGATGAAGGCGGCCGGTGGAGTGCCTGCAGCGGACAGACCGGCGCACTGTGCCTGGACGTGCTCGGCGTAGCGCGGACCGTCCGATCCGAACGCGCCTCGGTAGGGGTCGGGCACCTCGCAGACCCGCACCCGTTCCCCCGGCCCGGTCCCGCCGGGGCGGTTGAACTTGTACGGGCTGATCTCGACCAGTGAGCTCAGGTTGCCGTGGTAGGCCCAGTCCAGCGACAGGACGTGTTCCCGGCCGGTCGCGGTGCGGGCCAGCCGGAGAGCGAGGTCGTTCGCCTCGCTGCCCGAGTTCGTCAGCATCACCACGTTCAGCGGGTCGGGGAAGGTGGCGGCGAGCCGACGCGCGTACTCGGCGATGTTCGTGTGCAGGTAGCGGGTGTTGGTGTTCAGCCGTCCCACCTGCTCCGTGATCGCAGAGACCACCTGCGGGTGGCAGTGGCCCACATGGCAGACGTTGTTCACCAGGTCCAGATACCGCCTGCCGCACACGTCGATCAGCTCCGCGCCCTCGCCCGCCGTGATGTGCAGCGGTTCGGCGTAGCTCAGCGACAGGTTGGGAGAGAGGTTCGCGGCGCGCCGCGCGGCGATCTGCTCGGCGTCGCGGTCCGGGACGACGGCCGTGTTCCCCGGTGCGCGCAGCACGAGGTTCGGGCTGGGGCAGATGCTCTCCCATACGTCGGCCTCGCTCGGGCGGATCGCGCCGGGCAGATCCGTGGAACGGCCGAGAAGCGTGGTGAACAGCTGGATGTGGACGTGCGGAGGCCACCCGCCGTTCTCCGCCGCCCGGCCGATCCATCCGATCGTCTCGCCCCGGCGCACCGGATCACCGGCACGCAGCCGCTCGACGCTGCGCCGATCGAGGTGACCGACCAGCAGCCAGAAAGGTGTGCCGTTGCTGGTGCGGTGTTCGAGCAGCATGACACCGCCGTAGTCGTAGTCCGCGGCGCGGAACTCGACGGCCTCTACCTTGCCGTCGAACGGGGCGAACACCGGCGCGCCCGCGGCGTCGAACAGATCGATCGCCATATGCACGCTGCGCCGCTCGCCGCCGGGACCGCCTGCGAAGGCGTCCGAGCGGTAGACCACGCGGTCCTCGCGGTAACGGCCAAGGGTGAGCGTGCCCCCGCACGCGGCGCGATCCGCGGCGATCGCCGCGTCCACCCCCTCAGCACCGCGCTCGATGTGCAGCTCGGCGGGGCCGTGCGCGCTCCAGTCGATGGTGTGGATCCGCGCGGTGGCCGGGTCGGTGCGGAGCATGGGGGCTGGGTCGCAGGCCGCCGAGCGCATCCAGGAGACGATCTCCCGCTCCGCGGGTACCGCGCGGTACCCGCAGGCGTCGCGGAATCGGGCGACGAGCAGCTCGCGTGGCTCGGCGGAGAGCATCTTCACCAGCTCGCGGATCTGCGGCTGGCTGCTATCCAGATACTCGTTGTCCGGGTCGGCGGCGCGCTGCTCGACGTTGTTGGCGATGCTCATCGCCAGTCGGGCGTTGATCAGATCCGGCAGCAGCCGCAGCTCCGTGGCCGACAGCGGGGCCTCGGCGTGGTACCCGGCGATCACGGCGCAAGCCGCAGCGACCGGATCGGGCTGCCCGAGCTGGGCGTAGGCCACGGCCACAGCCAGGCCACACACCCGCGGGGCGCGCACCACGTCACCGAAGTCGATGATGGTGATCCGCCCGTCGGCGTCCAGGAGGATGTTGTTCTCGTTGGCGTCGTTGTGGATCGCCTGCTGCGGCAGCGTGCGCAGCTCCGGCATCAGCTCGCCGAGCCGAGCGAGGGCGCTCGCGGCGAACTCCCGCTCACCCTCGGCGACGCGCGGCACCGCGCGTTCGAGTTCGACCGCGCGCAGCGGGTGCCAGCGGAAGCCACGGTCCAGCTCGGAGTGCTCGAACCCGGCGAGCATGCTGTCCAGTGCCGCAACTGCGGAGCCGAGGGCTCGCAACCTGCGCCCGTCTGCCGGGCCGGCCTGCGACCACAGGGTCCCCGGAACCCACTCCAGCAGGTGCACGGTCCGCTTCTCCCCGGAGACGGTCGCCGTTGTCGCCGCGACCAGCGCGGCCGTGGGCACGGAGGGTCGGGTACCCGCCAGGTGGCCCAACAGGGCCTCCTGGAACTCGATCTCCGCAGTGCTCGCCTGGGCCGAGTAGATCTTGAGCAAGTACTGCGGCCGCCCCCCGACGTCCAGCCGCGTGTTGCTGTCACGTTCGCCGGGCAGTGGCGCGGCCTCGGCGTGGATGTCGAACAGTTCCGCGGCGAGCGCGGCCAGTGCTGTGGTGTCCATAAGCTGGAAGCTAGGTCTCGGGTGCTCCACATGTCGATGGGAACCTGCGCCATTCCACATCTGAATGCAAGAATCCGGTGTATGGACGAGATCGATCGCGGAATCTTGCATGAACTGATGAGAGACGCCAGAGCCTCACTGGAGCATCTTGCGCGGGTGTCCGGGCTTGCCGCGTCCTCGGTCAAACGCCGCATCGCCCGGCTGGAGGAGACCGGTGTGATCCGCGGGTACACCGTGCAACTCAACCACCGAGCCCTTGGGCTGGGCGTGAAGGCGCTGCTCGCGGTCTACGTCGCGCCCGGCATCCCGCGCGAGTCGTTGATCGCCTCACTCAGCAAGGAGGAGGAGATCGTGCGGGCTTGGACGACGGCCGGCCAATCCGACGCACTGGCCCTGGTGCACGTGCGGGACACCGACCACCTCGAGGAGGTGATTCTCCGGTTGCAGCGGATGCCGGGATTCGCACATACACGCACCCAGATCCTGCTCACCGAGCTGGTGAACCGGGGCGGCTGAGCAGGTCATCTGCAAAGCACTGGGACCGCACGGCTGCGGCGAGCGCTCCTGCGGGGTCATGGAGCCCGCACCCTGCCTCAACATGACTGCACCTCCGAAGCACCGGAGGCGGCCGACCAGGCCTGTCTTGGGCGCCGGTACTGGCCGCCACTGATCATCCCGTGGCGGGTTTCTGGCGTATCTGGGTCATGCCCCAAACTGTCCCTGGGCTGGACCCGGCCGCGGCTACGTGAACCGGAGGCGGCGGCCCGCTGGACCTGGCTCGTGATCACCGCGCACACCCAGCTCCGCCTCGCCGCCCCGCTCGCCACCGACCAGCGCAAGCTCTGGCAGAAGGCCACCCGCCCCGGCGTCGCTCTCACCCCGACTCCTCCAGCATTCCCAGCACCGACGCCATCGCGCACCCCTCGCTCATGGAGCGGAACCAAGACGCCGGAGCCGATGCCGAACCGAGGAACCACGTCTGCTCGATCTTCTCCCCATCCGGCCCGTCGAGCTGTCTGGTGAGGCACAAGTTGCTCGGCGGGTCAGCTGTCGCGACGGTGGATGACCATCGGAACGTGGGTCGGGTGTGCCATCGAGGCGGTGGCCTCGGTGGGCGGCTTGCTTCCGGGGACGGGGCGCAGGCTCCAGCGGGGCAGGATGGTGGCCAGTGTGATGGTGGCCTCCATCCACGCGAACTTGTCGCCGATGCACTTGCGGTTGCCGGCCCCGAACGGCACGACGTGGTCCCGCGGTCGCGCGGCGGCCTGCTCGGGCAGCCAGCGGTCCGGGTCGAAGCGGTCCGGGTCCGGGTACAGCTCGGGGTGGCGGTGCAGGGCGTAGAGGCTGAGGAGTACTTCGGTCTCGGCGGGGATGGCGTAGCCCCCGATGGTGACGGGCTCGGTGGTGCGGCGCATCAGGGTGACTACGCCGTGCAGACGGATCGCCTCGTCCAGCACCCGGGTGATGCTGGGCAGATGGGGTACGTCGGCGAAGGTGACGGGCCGGTTGCCGATCGCCTTGTCGATTTCGGCGAGGAGCTCCGCCTCGACGTCCGGGCGCTGGCTCAGGTGGTAGAGCGCCCAGGTGAGGACGGAGGCGGTGGTCTCGGTGCCGGCGAAGAGCATCGTGGTCAGCTCATCGCGCACTTCGTCGTCGGTCAGGCCGGCTCCGGCGTCGTCGCGCGCGGACAGCAGCAGGGATAGCAGATCAGTGCGGCCCTCCGGATTGGAGGCTCGGGTGGCGGTGATGACGTCGTCGATCACGGTGCGCATCCGGCTGGAGGCTTCGTTGAAGCTTCCCCAGATCGGCAGCTTGTCCAGGGCTTTGGGGGCGAGGGCACGGCGGAGCATGTTCTTGAGGATGACCGGGAGGTCCTGCCGGACCGACTGAACGGCAGGGCCGCCCAGATCGGCGCTGAAGAGGGTGGCCGCGAGCGTCTCGATCGCGTGGGTGCCCATGACATCGTTGGCGTCGATGATTTGACCGTCGCTCCAGGATTCGGCGAGGTCCAGGGCCCGTTCGCTCATGATCGCGCTGTAGTTCTCCAGGCGCTCCTTGTAGAACATCGGCTGTATCAGGCGCCGGTTCTTGCGGTGCTGCGCGCCGTCGGAGTTCGCCAGCCCGTTGCCGACCAACGGACGGACACGCTCGAACAGCCGGCCTTTCCGGAAGCTGCGGCCCTGCTTGACCATCACCTCGTTGACCGTGTCAGCGCTGGTGACCATGACCACCGGCATGGTGCCGATGTCGAGCCGCAGCACCGGGCCTTCAGCATGAAGAGACCTGAGCACGCCGAGGGGGTCACGCACCAGCCGGGGTACGTGGCCGAGGCCCGGCACCCGGCCCTTGGCGCGAGGTATGGAGTCCAGTGACACAGTGCGTCCTCTCTCGGGGGCAGTCTCGCGCCGGTACTCAACTGGCCCGGCGCACTGAGGAGTGAGGTAGGTGATGATGATGTTCGCGATCAGAGGGCCGGCCGAAACGATCTACTAGCCCGCATAGTCTCAGACTTGATCGTCTTCGAACAGGGCGACTGAGGCGCCGCGCTCACGGAACGCGGCCGACGACGATTCGCGCCAGCATGCGGGCGGTGAGGGCGTAGGAGCACGGGTTCCCCCTTGAGTGGAACGCCCCGCCCTGACAACAAGCGATGGCGACAGCCCCATAGGGGGCCTTGGGCCTTGTCTGTGGGGGTTGTTAGCCCTTCGTGACTCAACCATCATGTCGATTTCTCCCAAGTGCGCCAGTGAGGGGAAGCGGGCTTCCCCTCAAAGAAGCCCATGCCATCTGACCTGGTCGGACTGCCCCCGTTAAGGTGACCGCGACCGCTTCACGAACGGGGGACAGATGGGAACCGCTCCCGAGGGGGAAGGCACGACCGCTCCCAGGGCCGCAGCTCGGCCGACGCTCATCGACGATCAGGCCGAGCGCAATGCACGGGTAGTCAAGCTGATCGACGACCTGCGCCAGGCCCGAGGGCTGCAATGGAAGCAGCTGGCTCTCAAGGCCGGTACGACACCCAGAACCTCCGAAACTGGATGGCTCGCGCCTACCGCCTGGATTCCAAGGAGGTGGCCCGGCTCGTAGGCGCGCTGGACATGAGCGCCGAGAACCGCGACAACCTCTACAGGTGGACCAGACGGATCCCGCCGGCGCCTCCCGTGACCGAGCTGCGCCGCACACCTGAAGTGGCCATCTACCAGGCCATGATCACAGGACAGGCGCACCCGACCGTCGCCTACGGGGACTGCTACGACGTCATCATCTTCAATCAGGCGTACATGGACATTTTCGGTTGTGTCCGCCCGCACGCCACCGCGCACCCTCTGCAAAGCACGCAACGGTTCATCCTCTTCCATCCCGACTCCCCCCAGCTGCTCGGCGCCGGCGACGAGGCATACCGCGAGGACTGGCTCATGCCCTCCCTTGCTCACTTCTCTGCCAACCTGCTGGCCCGGCCACACGAACCACGGCTCAAAACGCTCGAAGCTGACGTCCGACAACGGCCGGAGCTGCGCCGTGCGTACGAGCGGTCGACGGCCTGGATCGCGGAGAACGGCGACACCGCGATCCGTCCCACACCGCGCCGCTTCTGGGATCCCCGCGTTGGGCGGGCCGTGGACCCCCATGTGATCACCGAGGTCCACCAGGGCTACCAGAGAATGCCCCTCCACACCGCGACGTTCGTCCTCAGAGAGAGCCCGAAGTCCTCGCGGGCGGACCAGCTGCAGCTCTTCGACAAGTCCGACCTCCTGCAGAAGCCCGGCTAACAGCCTTGCTTCCGGGGCATCTTGACGCCCTGTCGGGGCGAAGTCGCACCGGATATGCTGCCCGGAGTTCAGAGCACGATCATGAGCGCCCCGGTCGCGTCGTGACGGGGGCTGCTGCCCATCTCCGGAGGACCCGTGACTGCCCACCCCCCGATACCCGCTGACGGACTCACGCCGCCGCCCGGGTGTCCAGCCCACCTCGCTGTCGGCGGCCTCCAGCCCCTGCCCGTGCTCGCCGATCCAGCAGAGACGTACAAGGGACTGCGCGATCAGTACGGAGAGGTGGCACCGGTCCTCCTGCCTGGGGGCATCCCGGCATGGCTCGTGCTCGGGTACAGGGAGAACCTGGAGGTGCTGCGCAATCAGAACCTCTTCAGCCGGGATTCACGCCTCTGGAACCAGGCCATGCCCGAGGACTACCCGCTCCGGCCCATGATCGAGTGGCAGCCGCTGTGTGTCTTCACCGACGGCGAGGAACACGCACGGCTCCGGTCCGCTGTCGTCGACGGGCTCGCCGACCTCCACCGCCGCGGCATGCGCCGCCTTGTCTCCCACTACACCCGGCAACTCATCGGCCGCGTCGCCGCCGACGGCAAAGCCGACCTCATCCGCGACTACGCCGAGCCGCTCCCGATGCTCGTCGTCAGCCGCCTGCTCGGCATGTCCCCCGACAAGGGCCCGCTCCTGGTCGAACCGACGCTCGACCTGATGCGGGCCACCGAGACCGCAGGAGCGAGCGACGCTGCGGTGACCGCGGTCCTTATGGAACTCGTCGAACAGAAGAAGAAGACGCCCGGCGACGACCTCGCCTCGCGTCTCATCGCCCACGAGTCCGGGCTCACCGACGAGGAGGCCGTGCAGCACCTTCGCCTGGTGCTCATCGCCGCGCACCAGGGCACGGTCAACCTGATCGCCCAGACTCTGCGGCTGATCCTGACCGACGCACGCTTCCGCGGAAGCCTCTCCGGGTGCCGGATGACGATGCCCGACGCGCTGGAGCAGGTCATGTGGGACAGCCCCAGCATCGGCGTGGTCCCCGGGCGCTGGGCCACCGCCGACACCAAGCTCGCAGGCAAGGACATCAAGGCCGGCGACCTGCTCCTCATCGGCATCGCCGCCGCCAACGTCGACCCCGACCAGCGGCCCGACCTCACAACCCCCATGCACGGGAACCGCTCACACCTCGCGCTCAGCGCCGGCCCTCACGAGTGCCCCGGCGGCGACATCGGCCGCGCCATCGCCGACACCGGCATCGACGAACTCATGGCTCTGCTGCCCGACCTGCGCCTGGCCATCCCCGCGAGCGAGATCCCCATCAATGCCGACCTGCTCACCACTCGCCCCGCCGCACTGCCGGTCGAGTTCAGCCGGCCAGCTTCCCTCGGGCTCGCCGGGCCGCCTCACAGCGCCTCCGGAGTGGCCCAGCCTCTTCCTGCCGCATCGCAGCAGCCGGACACTGCTACGACTCCGACGCAAACGGCAACGAGGGAGCGACGGGGTTGGCGGTCACTTCTGCCGCACTGACCCGCTCCAAGGACTCGAGCGTCCTTGCTCCCGATCGAAACGGAGGAGACATGAACCTTCTCGCATACCTTGCCGTCGGCACTGGCATCGCCGCCGTGGCGGTCATCCTGGTACTCAAGGTCGTCGTGCCGCTCGTCGCCCTGCGACTGATCACCCCACGGCTACCGGAGGCACCGAAGCCGCGCTCCTAAGCGACATCTCCGCGGGTCACCTCGATGCTCCCGAGGTGACCCGCTGGTGTCTTGCGCGCATGTCACGGACCTCGGACGGGCCTAGAGCGGCATGTCAGAAGGTCGCGGTTCACCCTGCTCAACGCCCCGGGCCGTGCAGGCGGACCACCAGCGACTGGTAACCCTGTAGGGATACGGAGCTGAGCCGCTCAGGGACCGTCGCCAGTGTCATACGTGGGAATCCTGCTCGTTGACGACGTGTTCACGACCGGAGCGCAGTTCCACACCGTGGGAACGTTCCTCACCACGCAGGGAAGGGCAAAGGAGGTCCGAGGGCTGGTCCTCGGCCATACGCCCTCGCGCTCGTAACCGGACGCGCCGCCTGGCACAGCGCCCATCGCCGTATGCGGTCACGATTGCCCGGGCGCGGTCGACGATGGCGGGCCAGTGGAGGCGTCCGGCGTGCGTACGGTCGGCTCCAGCCCGGGACGAGCCAGGCTCCACGAGCCGCCGCGAGTCTTCCGCGCAGGGCCACACCTCCTTGACCCACCCAGCGACCGCGTCGTCGTCCCGCTCCGTCGCGCGTCGGGCCGGTACCTGGCACGACCAGCCGTTACGCACCAGCAGCTTCCGCACGCCCTGGATCGTGTAGCTCAGGTGGAAGCGTCGGCCGATCACCGTCTTGACCCGCGCCAGCGTCCACCGCTGGTCCTCCCAGCCGTACGCGGCCGGCCCCTTGGCCAGCTCCGCCTCCAACTGCGCGAACCGCTTCTGACTCAGCCTCGGCAGCGACGCCGGCCCTTGCGACCGCAGAGCTCGCGGACCGCCCTCGTTCCATGTCCGCCGCCACCGCTGCACCGACCGGACGCTGACCCGCAGGTCCTTGGCGATCACCGCACTCGCCTCACCCTGGGCGAACCGCTCGGCCGCCTGGAGCCGTAACCCCTCGCGGAACTGCTGCCGTTCGGCGGACAGCCCGCCCCCTTGTGGATACCGCATGCCCTGGAGATACCGCAGGGGGCTACGGACCGTCGATATCTCATCCCGGGTGAACGCGACCACCGTGCCGGTCCTTCTGGTCGGCGAGCGCCTGACTGGGAACGAGCCGGTGGCGCGGCTGTCGTCCTGCTGGGCGCTGCCCCGGGCGGAGGCTCCCCTGCACAGCCGACGCCTCATCTGGCCCAAGTCGAGGTGCCCCGCACAGTACCGGGGCGCGGCCGTGGTGGAAGGCCACAGCGGCGGGCGCGGGGCCGAGCAGCGGCAGCAGGATGGTGCCGGGGTTATTGCCGTGGGCGAACTCGCCCTGAAGTGAGGGCACTTACGCTCGGTCGACTCAGCCGCTGTTTCGCAAACCGCCCACCGCAAGCGCAGGATTGCACCCGGGCCCGCCTGCATGAGGTGCGGACCCGTTTCTGAGCTGGAGGGAACAGCGCTGATGCAGCTGTCCCCTCCGTGAGGTCGGCGCGTGTGGCCCGCAGCGCAAGGACTGGTTTGGATCGCTTGCCGAAGCCCCTGGCCCCAGGCAGCCACCAGCGCCGCCGGTGATCAGCTGAGGGGGATGCGCCCCTTGCTGCGCATGGCGGTACGGACGCGTTCCTCGGCCAGCGCGCGGCCGGCGGCGTGCGCAGTGATCTCCCGCCGCTGGGCCTCTGTGATGACGGTTGTGGTGTTGGTCCGCAGCTTCGTCGAGATCGTCGCGAAGATCTCGGACATGTCGGGCCGGAAGCCGGAGTAGCGGGAGTCCATCGCGAAGGCGGCCGCGACGACGCCGCCGGCGTTGGCGATGAAGTCGGGGAGCACGGTGATGCCGCGTTCGGCGAGGATGACCTGGGCGTCGGGGGTGGTCGGCAGATTGGCGCCCTCCACGACGAGTTTGGCTTTGATCTGGTGCGCCGTGCCGCTGGTGATGACGTCCTGCAGCGCCGCCGGCACGAGGATGTCGCAGTCGACGGTGAGCTCCGCACCGAGGGCGGTGAGCGCGGTGCCCTGGTCGGAGCGGGTGACGAAGTGGTCGCCGTGCTCTTCACGGGCGGCCAGGAGACGCTCGACGTCGAGACCGCTGGGGTTGTGCACTGCGCCGTGGGCGGTGGACACCGCGACGATGTTGGCGCCCAGTTCGGCGAATCGCCGGGCGGCCGCGGCGCCGACGGCGCCGAAGCCCTGGATGGCCATGCGGGATCCAGCCAGTGGCAGGTCCAAGACTTGCGCGGCGGCGTCCGTGGCCTCGGCGACGCCGTAGCCGGTGACGCCGAGTCTGTCGTAGGCCACGCCGCCCAAGTGCTCGGGCGTGCCTACGGCGGCGCCGCGGTTGCCGAGCTCGTCCTGGATGATGGCGGCGTCGCTTTCGGTCAGTCCCATGTCCAGGCCCATCACGTACTCGCGCGGTACTTCGTTGGACAGCGCCCGGGCGAATGCACGCAGGATGCCTTCCTTGTCGGGGGAGGCGGGATCGGCGACGATGCCGGCTTTGGCTCCGCCGTAGAAGAGGTCGACACCGGCCCACTTCCATGTCATGACGCGGGCCAGGCGGGCCACCTCGTCGACGGTCACGCCGGGGATCATGCGGGTGCCGCCCTTGCCCATGCCGCGGGCGGTGTTGTCGATGACCAGGACGCCCTTCATGCCAGTGCGGCGGTGAGAGACGACGACGATCTTCTCGGGGCCCCAGTCATCGATGAGGGAGAGTGCGTCAGTCACGAATTCTTCCTTTGTTCCTTGTCGGAGGCAGAGGGCAGTGCGTCGGCGATGAGCTCGGCGAGGTGGGTTGCTGTGCGGTCGGTCTGCTGTCTGATCTGGGTGCGGCAGCTGAAGCCGTCGGCGAGGACGACCGTGTCCGGGGCGGCCGCCCGCACGGCGGGCAGCAGGACCTGTTCCCCTGCGGCGACGGACACCTCGTAGTGGCCGCGTTCGAAGCCGAAGTTGCCGGCCAGGCCGCAGCAGCCCGAGTCCAGGACCGTGTTGTCGACGCCCATGCGGCGCAGCAGTGCGCCGTCGGCGCCGAAGCCGGAGGTGGCGTGCTGGTGGCAGTGGGTCTGGCTGATCGAGCGAGCCCGCAGTTGCGGGGCCTGCCAGTCGGGCGCGTGCTGGACGAGGAGTTCGGCGAGAGTAAGGGTGGAGCGGGCGAGGAGACGGGCGGCCTCGTCGCCGTCGAGAAGCCCGGGCAGTTCGCTTTTCAGCGCTGCGGTGCAGCTTGGTTCCAGGCCGACGACAGGGGTACCGGCGCGGACGGCAGGCCCCAGGGCGGTGGCGGTGCGCCGGGCGATGCGGCGGGCGATGCCGAGCTGTCCGGTGGTGATCCAGGTCAGCCCGCAGCATTGGGTGCCCTCGGGGACCTGGACGTGGAAGCCGGCGTTCTCCAGCACGGTTACCCCGGCCTTGAGGACCGCGGGGGTGAAGTGGTTGTTGAAGGAGTCGACCCACAGCAGGGCCGGGCCGCGCCGGCCCTCGCCCCGGGGCGCGCGGCGGCGGAACCAGGACAGGAAGGTCTGCTCGGCGAAGCGGGGGATGTGCCGCTGCGCGGCGATCCCTCCGAGCCGCTTGATCAGCGGGGCCGCGGGGGAGGAGGTGAGCGCGTTGACCAGCCGCGGCATGCGGGCCGCCGGGCGGGAGAGCAGGGGCAGCCAGCCCATGGTGTAGTGCGAGGCGGGCCTGATGCGCCCCTGGTAGTGGTGGTGCAGGAACTCAGACTTGTAGGCGGCCATATCCACGCCGACCGGGCAGTCGACGCTGCAGCCCTTGCAGGACAGGCACAGATCGAGGGCGTCGCGGACCTCGGTGGACCGCCAGCCGTCGGTGATCACCTCGTCCTGGGTCATCTCGTACAGCAGGCGAGCGCGGCCCCGGGTGGAGTCCTTCTCGTCCCGGGTGACCCGGTAGCTGGGGCACATGACGCTGCCGCGGGGCGTGTGGGAGCGGCACTTGCCGACGCCGACGCAGCGGCGGGTTGCCTTGGCGAAGTCGCCGTCGTCGGAGTGGAACGGCAACACGGTGGCCAGCGGCAGGGGCGTGCGCTGTGGGCTGACGCGCAGGTCGGCGTCCACGGCCCGAGGCTGCACGATGATGCCCGGGTTCAGGCCGTGATCGGGGTCCCAGACGTTCTTGAACTCCTCGAACAGGGCGATGACCTCAGGCCCGTACATCAGCGGCAGGAGTTCGGAGCGGGCCTGCCCGTCGCCGTGCTCGCCGGAGAGTGAACCGCCGTGCGCGGCAACCAGTTTGGCCGCGTCGGTGAGGAAGGCGCGGAAGACCGCGGTGCCCTGCTCGGTGGTGAAGTCGAAGTCGATGCGCACATGCAGGCAGCCTTCGCCGAAGTGCCCGTAGACGGCGCCGTGCAGCCCGTGCTGCGCCAGCAGCGCGGTGAACTGCCTCAGGTAGGAGCCGAGTTGGTCGGGCGGGACAGCCGCGTCCTCCCACCCGGGCCAGGCTTCGGCTCCCCCGGGCAGGCGGGTGGCCAAGCCTGCACCGTCCTCACGGATCCGCCACAGCCGGCGAGCCCGGGCCGGGGCAGTGACGACCTCGCTGCCGGTGCAGCCCGCGATTCGTTGCGCCTGTGCGGCAATCGCCCTTGCCCGGTCGGAAAGTTCGTCGGCCATGCCTCCGATCTCGGTGAACAGCCAGGCCTGGCCAGCGGGCAGGGTGTCTATGGCCGCGCGAGTCTCGGCCCTGGTGACGATGTCGGTCAGGGCACGGTCGAGCCCTTCCAGCGCCAGCGGCCGGTGGTCCAGCAGGGCGGGTACGGCCTCCGCCGCGGCGACCGCGTCGCAAAAGCCCAGTACCACCAGGGCGCGCGCGGGCGGCGGGGAGATGAGACGCACCTTGGCCGAGAGAATCACGGCCAGCGTGCCCTCGCTGCCGACCAGGGCCCTTGCGAGATTGAAGCGGCGCTCGGGCAGCAAGTGCTCCAGCGCGTAGCCCGACACCTGCCGGGGGAACTGCCCCAGCCGGGTGCGCAGCACGGCCAGGTTGTTCCGGGCCAGCCGGTGCAGTGCGCCGATCAGCTCCCCGCGCTCGCCGCCGGCGGCCACGGCCATACTGATCTCTGACTCGGTCATCTCGCCGATTCGCAGCATCGTGCCTTGGTAGGTCACGACCTCCAGCTCCACGACATTGTCGGCCGTGCGCCCCCAGGCCACGGAGTGCGTTCCGCAGGCGTTGTTGCCGATCATGCCGCCCAGCGTGCAGCGGCTATGTGTCGATGGGTCCGCACCGAACAGCAGGCCGTGTTCGGCAGCGGCCCGCTGCAGTTCGTCCAGGACGATGCCCGGCTGCACGGTCGCGGTCCGCTCCTGCGGATCCAGGACGATCAGCCGGTTGTAGTGGCGGGAGAAATCGAGGACCACTCCGCGGCCCACCGCCTGCCCCGAGGTACTGGTGCCCGCCCCGCGTGAGGTGATCGGCACCCCGAGCCGACGGCAGACCTCGACGGCATTGAGGACATGCTGCCGCTTGCGCGGGAAGACCACGGCCAGCGGGACCCGACGGTAGTTCGAGGCGTCGGCCGAGTACTGGGACCGCCGCCCCGCGTCGCCGGCGACCTCGCCGCAGTTCCCTCGGCTGAGGGCCTCGAGCACGGCCGCCGTGTCGAGGCCGCCAACGCCCTGTGCTGTCGTGGTCACGGCGCTTCCTCCTTCATGCACCGACCACTCTCGACCGGGCCCAGTCCACGATGGCCGGGGACCGGGCGGGCGACAAGACCCAGCAGCGCGAAAGGTTTGACGCTTCAGGGCCACAGATGCTTATCCTCAAAGCCCCGTCTCCCGCCAAGGAGCCCGCGTTGCTGAGACCTCTGCATCTGCTCACCCTGAAGGCCGCCGTCCGCAGCGGTTCGTTCGCCGTCGCGGCCCGCGACCTCGGCTACACCGCTTCCGCGGTCTCCCAGCAGATCGCCGCGCTGGAGAAGGAGACCGGACTGGTCCTCTTCGAGCGCGAGGCCCACGGCATCCGCGCCACCACCGCCGCCCACCGCCTGGTCGAGCTCGGCACGCCGGTGCTGGCGGCCCTGGACGACCTGGACTACCAGGTGCAGCAGCTCGCCACCGGCGCCGCGGGACGGCTGCGGCTCGGCAGCTTTCCCACCGCGAGCGTCCGCTTGGTGCCCGCGGCCCTCTCCGCGCTGGTCGCCACCCATCCAAAGGCGCAGATCCAGCTGACGGAGGGCGAGCCCGGCGAACTCGTCGCCGCGCTCGGCCAGGGAGAGCTGGACCTCGCCCTGGTGTACGAGTACGCATTGAGCCCGCGCCATTGGCCGGACGAACTGACCCACCATCACCTGCTGCGCGAGGACCTTCTCCTCCTGCGCCCCAGCGGCAACCGCCTAAGCGCCGGCCTGCCCGGGCTGTCCCGGGCCCGGTGGATCACCAGCCGCGAGGGCACCGGCGGAGCACAGGCCCTCATCCGGCTGTGCGCGGCCGCCGGGTTCGACGCCGACATCGCCTTCCGCAGCAACGACTACGACGTGGTACGCGAACTGGTCTCCGCCAGCCTCGGGGTGGCGGTCGTCCCCGCGCTCGGCCACGCGGCCACCGCAGGCATCGACGCCACCCGGCTCACCCAACGCTTCGCTCACCGCACCGTGCTGGCGCTGCACCGCACCGAGAACAGCAATCCGCTGCTCGGCACCATGCTGTCGGCCCTGCGCAACGCGGTGCCTGAGGCCGAGGACCACCTCCACCCCGCAAGCACCACCTAGCCGTCGGCTCAGCGGGCCGGCTCGGTCTCTTCGGCGACTGCCACGGCCGCTTGCACGGCTCCGGCGCCCATCGTCGAGTGCACAGCCGGATCGTTGACGCCGAGGCTGAACGCCATCACCACGACCAGATCCCGCCACTCGACGATGGCCATGCTGCCGCTATACCGGCCGAGGTAGCCGATGAGGATCAGCCCGTCGAACCCCGGCCACACCCACGCCGCGGCCCTCCGGTGAAGGTTCGGGCGCCAGTCCGCCGGGGGCCGAGGAACCACGTATCGAGGAAGAGCAGCGAAAGGGGCGGTACGGAGATCCCGTACCGCCTCTCGCCGTGCGTACCGTCAGAGCACCTTGGACAGGAACGAGTTCGTCCGCTCGTGCTGCGGGTTCGCCAGCACCTCGCGCGGGTGACCGGATTCCACCACCACACCGCCGTCCATGAAGACCAGGCTGTCGCCCACCTCGCGGGCGAAGCCCATCTCGTGCGTGACGACGACCATGGTCATGCCAGACTCGGCAAGGTCGCGCATGACGTCCAGGACGTCGCCGACCAGCTCCGGGTCGAGGGCCGAGGTCGGCTCGTCGAAGAGCATCAGCTTCGGTTCCATCGCCAGCGCGCGGGCGATGGCGACGCGCTGCTGCTGACCGCCGGAGAGCTGCGCTGGGTAGTGGCCCATGCGGTCGCCCAGGCCCACCCGGTCCAGCAGCCGCTCGGCGCGCTGCCGCGCCACGGCCTTCGACTCGCGCCTGACCTGGATCGGCGCCTCCATGGCGTTCTCGAGCGCCGTCATGTGCGGGAAGAGGTTGAAGCGCTGAAACACCATCCCGATGTCCCGCCGTTGCGCCGCGATCTCCTTCTCCTTCAGCTCGTAGAGCTTGTCCCCCTTCTGTCGGTAACCCACCAGGTCGCTGTCGACATACAGCCGGCCAGCGCTGATCTTCTCCAGGTGGTTAATGCAGCGCAGGAAGGTGGACTTGCCGGAACCGGACGGGCCGATCAGGCAGAACACCTCGCGCGCGTGCACCTCCAGGTCGATGCCCTTGAGGATCTGCGCCTGCCCGAAGTGCTTGTGCACGCCCTCAGCCGTGACCATCGGGTGGCCGCTCGTGCCTTTGACCATGTTCTTGATGAGATCGCTCATCGGGCCACCTCCGGGCGGTGGAAGGAAGCCCACCGGCACACGTTCTTCTTCAGCCGCTGCAGCACGGTCGGCGGCAGGTTGCGCGACGAACCCCGGGCGTAACGGCGTTCGATGTAGTACTGGCCGATGCTGAAAACCGTGGTCAGGAGCAGGTACCAGATACAGGCCACGAAGTACATCTCCACGACCGCCAGCGAGGTGCTGGAGATGTCGGTGGCCTTCTTGATCAGCTCGGGGAGCTGGACCGCGTAGGCCAGCGACGAGGTCTTCAGCATGTTGATGAACTCGTTGCCGGTCGGCGGGATGATGACCCGCATGGCCTGCGGGAGGATCACCCGGCGCAGCGTCTGGCCCTGGGTCATGCCCAGCGCGTGCGACGCCTCCGTCTGCCCCTCGTCGACCGACTGGATACCGGCGCGGACGATCTCCGACATGTACGCGGCCTCGTTCAGGCCGAGTCCCAGCAGGGCCGTGAGGACCGGCGTCATCACCTGGTTCATCTCGTCCTTGTAGAACCCCAGGTTCAGGATGGGGAAGACGAGCGAGATGTTGTACCAGAGCAGCAGCTGGACCAGGACCGGGGTGCCGCGGAAGAGCCAGATGTAGAACCAGGCCACGGTGCTGGTGACGGGGTTCGACGACAGCCGCATCACGGCGAGGACCACGCCGAGGACGACGCCGAGCACCATAGCCAGCACGGAGATGTACAGCGTGGTCCAGGCGCCGGACACGATGCCCGGATCGAAGAGGTAATCGGGGATGATGCTGTAGTTGATCTTTGCGTTGGAGAAGGCGACCCCGATCAGCGCCACGATGGCGACGACCACGACGCCGGACACCCAGCGGCCGTAGTGCCGCACAGGAATGGCCTTGATCTGCTCCGGCGGCAGCGACGGCGCCGGAATCTTGTCGATCGGAACAGTCACAGTGACAGCCCTTCAGTGTTGCTCGAAGCTGCTCAGGAGCCGCCATTGATCTTCGACTCGGTGACCGCGCCCTGCGTGACGTTCCACTTCTCCAGGATCTTCTGGTACTCGCCGCTCTTGATGATGGCTGCCATGGCGGCCTGGAGGGCGTCCCGCAGCTGGGCCTTCTCCTTGCTGACCGCGATGCCGTACGGACCTGCCTCGATCTGGTCGCCGACGACCTCGAAGTCCTTGCCGCCGCCGGAGGTCTTCGCGTTGTAGGCCGCCACCGGGAAGTCGTTCAGGTCGGCGACGGACGCACCCTGCTTCAGACGGAGCAGCGCCTCGGGGTCGGTGTCGAAGGTCTGCAGGTCGATGGCCTTCTTGCCATCCTCCGTGCACTTCTTGCTCTGCACCTTGGCGATGCCCTCGGACGTGGTGCCCTTCTGCAGGGCTACGACCTTGCCGCACAGGTCGTCGAGCGACTTGATCCCCTTCGGGTTGCCCTTCTGGACCAGGATCGAGGTGCCGGCGGTGAAGTAGTCGACGAAGTCGACGCCGTTGCCGACCTTCTTGCCGGTGTCGGAGTCGATGCCGTTCTGCCGGTCCTTGGTGTCGCTCATCGCCGACATGATCGCGTTGAACCGGTCGGCGTGCAGACCCACGATGAGCTGGTCGAACTTGCCATTCTGGAACTCGAGCTTCACACCCAGCTGCTTGCCCAGGGCGTCCGCGAGGTCGGGGTCAATTCCGACGGCCTTGCCGCTCTGGATGTACTCGACCGGCGGGTATGCGATGTCGGAGCCGACCTTGATGACACCGGCCTTCTTGATGTCCGCGGGCAGCTTCTCGGCCAGCGGAGCCGACGACGAGGGAGCCGAGCCGGAGCTCGCGTTGCCGCTCTTGTCGGTCTGGTCGCCGCAGCCGGCGAGAAGCAGGGCGCCGGCGACCGCGATCGCACCGACCGCTTCCAGCCGGGAGTGCACGGCGGTCGGACGACGGGTGGATCTTGCGGTCATGGTGGGTTCCTCCGGCGGATGGGTGGAGTTGCCGATGGGGCGGCGGGGCACTGCCGATGACTTCGGCATCGCCCTGTTCCGACACCTTCGTCCACCTGCCGACGTGGGGGAAAGAGCCCTCAGCACGAAACCTTGCAGGTCTCAGGGCCAGTACGCCTGATCCGCGCAGGTTGCCGCCGGCTACTGCGCGGTGTCGCGCACGGTCCCGAAGACCGCATCGAAGACCTTGAGCAGGGACCATTGGCCGGTGCTGGGTGGCGTCGCGGAAGACCACGACGCTGTGCCCCTCAATCGTCTCCCTCAGCCAAACCACGTCGAAGTGCGAGGCGCGCAGCCGAGCAGGCAGCAGAAGCCGGTCAGGGATCGCAGGTTGGCCCACCGGACGCCGGTGTCAATGTCGACGACATGACGAACCGTATCCGGCATCACGATGGCAGGCCCCTCCGGGCCGCCAGTCGCGTGCCTGAAGCCGCGCCGGACCGGGGCGATCCCGTGGCCACGACGCCACGGAATCGCAGCCCAGAGGAGGCGAGGGTGGTCGCCAGACAACCCGAGGCGGGCAGACGGCGTCCCTCTGGGCGTGATCGAATTCCTTGACCCTTCCATCGCCGACGACGAGGAGGCCGTGAGGCCTGGGCCGTTGTGGCGCCATGCCATATGGGTGCTGGGCATCACCGCCCTCGGTGTGGGCCTGGGCTGGGCCACCGCTCTGTTCCGATTCGGCCCGGCGGAGTACGGCCTGCCCAGCGCCGCCAGCGGGCCGGTGTGGCCCTATCTGGCGGCCTGGACCGGCACCGGCCTGGCAGCGGCCACCGTACTGAGGGTTGCGGCCGCCCGGGTGCCGGTCTACGCACCGGGCCGGATCGCCGCGGTACTCACGGTGCTCGGAACCCGGTTGTCGCTCGGATGGCAGCCTGAGCCGCTGGTCCTGGCCGCGATGGCCACGGCCGCATTGACGGCGGCGACCATGTGGTCCCTCTTCGCCCTGCGCCCCGGTTCCCAGAGGAAGGCGACACAGCAGCTCACCACGGAGGGCGACGTCAGCGCTCACGCGTAGCGCGGCACATCGGCCCGCCGGTGGCCGCCTCTCGCGAGGTCGCCACCGACGCCTTCCGCCGCCGGCCCTTCAGCGTCCACGGCTGGTCCGCTCCTCGGCCGTGATGTGAGACTTAGCCTTGATCCACCGACGTGGTTTCGATGATCTCCGAGGGTTTTGTGGGGCGAGTTCTGGGCTGTCGGCTGGGTGCGGGCAGGGCGTGTCCGCTGGTCTCCGGGATGCTGTGAGCTATGCCGCGATGCCGCGTCTGACTCGCCTCACCCCCTTTGAGACCTCAGTCCTTGAGTACTGTCAGCCCTTTCGGTGCCTTCACGTTTGCCGTGCCGTCGGCTGTGATGGCGATGTCCAGTCGGCTGCCGTCGACCTGAAGCCCGGTCAGTGTCAGCGGGCCGTACTCCCATGCGAAGGCAGGCGCGACGGTCACTGTGCCGTTGGGGACGTCTGCGTTCAGGCCCAGAGCGGACCGGAGGACATGGACCGACGCGGCTGCCGCCCACGCCTGCGGCCGGCAGGACGCCGGGTAGGGCGCGGGCCGCGCGGCCCCGGTGCCGTGGCCTGCGAACAGTTCGGGCAAACGGGCGTCGAAGCCGACGGAGGCGGTGAGCAGGCCCGCTGCCAGCGGGGCTGCCGCCTCCGGGAAACCGGCCCGGACCAGACCGTGTACGGCGATCGCCGTGTCGTGCGGCCAGATCGAGCCGATGTGGTAGCCGTACGGGTTGAAGCCCACAGACTCGCTGCTCAGCGTGCGCAGCCCGTGGCCCGAGTCGAGGTCCGGCGCGCTGAGGCGGGCCGCCAGCAGGGCGCTCTCCTCATGGTTGAGCAGACCCGTGCCGAGCAGGTGGCCGAAGCCCGAGGTCACCGAGTCCACCGGCTGGCCGTCACGGTCCAGGGCGACGGCCGGGTACGGGCCCCGCGCGTCCTGAACCCAGAACCGCTCCCGGAAGCGGCCGGCCAGCCGCTCGGCCCACTCCTCCCACTCGTCGGCCCCCCGGCGGTCGAACGCGCGCAGTAGCGCCGCCCCGCCCCGCGCCGCCTCGTACGCGTACGCCTGCACCTCGCACAGCGCGATCGGCGGGGCAGCGAGGCGGCCGTCGCGGTGGCGGATGGAGTCGCCGGAGTCCTTCCAGCCCTGGTTGGCCAGGCCCCGGCCGCTGTGGTCGATGTACTTGAGGAAGCCGTCGCCGCCCGCGTCGGCGGACGCGCGCATCCAGGCGAGCGCGGACTCGGCGTGCGGCAGTAGTTGTTCGACCTCCTCGGGGGCCAGGCCCCAGCGCCATGCGTCGTGCAGCAGGGTGATCCACAGGGGGGTGGCGTCCACCGTGCCGTAGTAGACCGGAGGCAGGGCGAAGGTGTCGGTGAACTCCTGGGTGGAGCGGCGCACTTCGTGCAGGATCTTGCCCGGCTGCTCCTCGGCCGCCGGGTCGACGACCCGGCCCTGGCGTCGGGCGAGCGTGCGCAGCGTGCCGGCTGCCAGGTCCGTGCCGAGCGGCAGCAGCATGCGGGCGGCCCAGATCGAGTCGCGGCCGAAGAGGGTCAGGAACCAGGGGGCGCCGGCGGCCAGAAACTGGTCGGCGCGCCCTCGGGTACCGTCGCAAGAGAGCGGGTCGGTCAGGCGCAGCCGGTCCAGGTCCGCGAGCGACTGCTCCAGCCAGTGGTCGAACCGCCGGTCTGCGCTGCACAGGACGGGAGTGCGCCAGGGCAGCTGGTCCGCGGGCGCGGCCGGGAACTGGTCGCCGTCGTCGTACGCGGCCGTGCAGGCCAGGAGTGCGCTCCAGGACTGGCCGGGGGCGAGTTCGACGTCGTACGACAGCCGCCCGGCCGTGGCGTCCAGCGCGCCGGGCGCTGGGGTGCTGAGCAGGCGTACCGCGAATCCGTCGCGGGACCAGAGCAGTCCGCCGGCCACCGCCTGGGCCGGTACGTCGTTCAGGATGTGGCCTGACTTCACCCGCTCCATCGGCGCGAGGTCGGTGGCCGCCTCGATGAAGAGCCGGAAGCGGACGTGCTGTGTGCCGGCGTTGCTGACCTCGAAGGTCTCCTCCAGTCGGCCGGAGGAGACGGTGCGGCGCCGGTGCAGGGCGAGGGCCGGGTCCGCCGTCACCTCGCCGAGGCCCCGCAGGATCGCGCGGAAGTCTGCACGGTCGGCACCCTGCAGACCGCCCCCGACCGGTGCGAGCGCGATGCCCTCGACGGCGACGGCGAGGTGGGCCAGGGCCCTGCGATCACCGTGATAGAAGCCGTCTGCGCCGCTGCCGAGCTGTCCGTCGGCGTGCGAGATCACCAGGCTCGGCGCGCTCAGCGTGACGACGGCGTCGTGCAGGAACGGCTGCAGTCCCTCAGCTACGGGAGGGGCCGTGACCGAGTCGTTGGTGTCTGGGGTCTTGACAGTGGTGTCCACAAGAGCAGAACCTCTCAGGCGTTGGATCGTTCCAAGGACATTAACGACGACGCCACGGCGATGGCAATGCTCTTGTAACGTTCAAATGCGGGGCTGGAGGATCACGTTCCAGCACGCTCGCACGACCGATCCGGGAGACCCGTATGCCCCGCTCCACCAGCATGAATTCTTCGGCCGACGGCGGCCCGGTGACCCTCGCCATGGTCGCCCGCCGGGCCGGCGTCTCCCCGCAGACCGTGTCCAACGCGATCAACTCGCCGGACCTGCTGCGTCCCGAGACCCTGGAGCGGGTCCGCCGCGCGATCGACGAGATGGGCTACCGCCCCAGCCGCGCCGCACAGACGCTGCGCACCCGTTCCAGCAAGCTCATCGGCTACGGCATCCGGCCCACCCCGCCCGGCACCACGGCCCCGGTCATGGACCGATTCCTGCACGCCCTGTCCGAGGCCGCGGACGAGGCCGGTTACCGGATCCTGCTTTTCGCCGCACGTGCCGGCGGCGCGAGCCTCGACGGCCACGAGGAACTGCTCGACAGCCACGACGTCGACGGCTTCGTGCTCAGCGACACCGAACGCAACGACCCGCGGCAGGCCTGGCTGGCCAAGCGGGGCGTGCCGTTCGTGGGCTTCGGCCGGATGTGGTCGGCGCGGCAGATCGGCGACTGGGTCGACGTGGACGGCGCCTCGGGCACCGACGCGGCGGTGGAGCACCTGATCGCCCTCGGGCACCGCAGGATCGCGTTCCTCGGCTGGCCGCGCGGCTCCGGCGTCGGCGACGACCGCGCCGAGGGCTGGCAGCGGGCCATGCGCCGGCACGGACTGCCCACCCGCGGGCGGCGCGGGCAGAGCGTGAACGACATCGACGCGGCCCGCGCCGCTGCGAAACCGCTCCTGGACGCAGGCACGACCGCCGTGATCGCGGCCAGCGACATGCTGGCGCTTGGCTGCTATCAGACGCTGCGCGAGCGCGGCGCCCTCCCCGGGCGGGACGTCGCCGTGGTCGGCTTCGACGACTCGCCGACCGCCGAGATCCTCTCGCCCGCTCTGACCTCCGTCGCCCAGCCGCTGGAGGAAGCCGGCCGGGAATGCGTGCGGCTGCTGCTGGCCCGCATGGCCTCCCCCGACGCGCCGCCCGAGCGGCTCCTGCTGGAGCCGTCCTTGGTCGTCCGCGACAGCACCACCACGCAGGCGTCCACCGCTGCCGAGTAGGCACCTGCCGCCAGTCGGCCCCTCACCCAGTTCCACCCTCCTCGACCCCCACACCCCGGGCCCACGCCCCTGTGCCGCCCGGGTGGAGCCGTCTTGTACCACCCCGGACCCTCGGAGGAAACCATGGTCAACCGTACGGCCGCCGCCGCCCTCCTCACCTGCGCGGCACTGCTGACCGCCACCGGCTGCTCGTCGAGTTTCGACAGCAGCAAGGAGACGGCGCAGAACACCAGCTCCAGCCAGCACCTCACCGTGCTGATAGCCACCTCGGGCGACGCCGAGACCAGCGCCGTCAAGCAGGCGGCAGCCGCCTGGGCGAAGAAGTCCGGCAACACGGTGACCGTGGAAGTCGCCAAGGACATGAACCAGCAGCTCGCCCAGTCCTTCGCCGGACACAAGCCGCCGGACGTCTTCTACGTCAACTCCGACCAGTTCGCGAACTACGCCAAGGCCGGCTCCCTGTACGCCTACGGCGACCAGATCAAGGACGCGGACGACTTCTCCGCCCAGCTGCGCGCCTCCTTCACCCACGACGGGAAGCTGGTGTGCCTGCCGAAGGACACCTCCACCCTCGCCCTCGCCGTCAACACCGGGATGTGGAAGAAGGCCGGGCTGACCGCGAAGGACTACCCGAGCACCTGGGCCCAGCTCAAGACGGTCGCCGCCAAGCTGACCAAGGGCGACGTCACCGGGCTGGTCATCAGTGGCGAGTACGCGCGGGTCGGCGTCTTCATGAAGCAGGCAGGCGGCTGGATCACCAACGGCGACCAGACGAAGATGACCGCCGACAGTACGCCGAACACCAAGGCCCTGGACTACGTGCAATCGCTGCTGGAGTCCGGCGCCCTGAAGTACGCCAAGCAGGTCGACACAGGCTGGGGCGGCGAGGCCCTCGGCAAGGGCAGGGCTGCCATGACCATCGAGGGCAACTGGCTCACCGGCGGAATGAAGGCCGACTACCCGGACGTGAAGTACACGGTGGTCCCGCTGCCTGCCGGTCCTGCCGGGAAGGGCACGCTCGCCTTCAGCACCTGCTGGGGCGTGGCCCAGGAAAGCGCCCACCGGTCGGCCGCCGTGGACCTGGTGAAGTACCTCACCACTGCCGCGCAGATGGTCAAGAACGCGGACGCCTTCGGCGTGATGCCCTCCCGTACCAGCGCCCTCGCCGAGTACGCGAAGAAGAACCCTTCCGCCAAGGCATGGGCCGAGGCCACCGCCTACGCGCAGGGCCCGGTGACCGTCGGCGGCTTCGACAAGGTCCTCACCCAGTTCAACACCGACCTCGCCGCACTGAGCACCGGCGACCCGAAGAAGATCCTCGCCGACCTGCAGCACAACGGCGAACAGGCCCTGGCGAAGGGCAACTGAGCCTCCATGTCCCCGCGTACGTCACAGCACCCCCGCCCGGCCCCGCGTTCCCGCGCGGGCGGGGGTCCCCGTACGGCCGTCTCGCCGGGCGCACCTGACACGCCCGGCGAGACGGGCCCAGCCGCGGCGCCCCGCGCCAAGCCCGCCCCGCGCGTGGGGCGCCGCGCCGAAGCCGCATGGGGCTGGCTGTTCGTCAGCCCCATGGTGCTCATCCTCGGCCTGTTCCTGGTACTGCCGATCCTGATGGCCCTGTGGGTGAGCCTGCTGGACTGGAACGGGCAGTCCAACCCATTCAGCGGACAGACGGAGTTCGTCGGCCTGGACAACTACCGCACACTGTTCACCGAGGACGGCCTGGACCGCACACTGTTTGCGACCTCGCTGCGCAACAACGCCTACTACGTGCTGCTGACCGTGCCGCTCCAGACAGGCCTCGCACTGGCGCTGGCCCTGATCGTCAACCAGAGGCTACTGCGCGGCCGGAGCGCACTGCGCACCACGTTCTACTTCCCCTCGGTCACCAGCTCCATCGCAGTCTCCACCGTCTTCCTCTTCCTGTTCCAGGGCAGCGGCGCCGTCAACACGCTGCTGTCGTGGATCGGGGTGAAGGGCCCCAACTGGTTCGCCGACCCCCGCGGCGTGCTGTCACTACTCCTCGGCACCCTCGGAGTCATCGACCCCGACAAGCCGTCGGGCCCTCTCGCCGACCAATCCTTCATGGGACTGTCCTGGTACGAGTGGCTGTCCGGGCCCTCCGTCGCGATGTGCACGATCATCCTGCTCGCCGTGTGGACAACCTCCGGTACCTTCATGCTGATCTTCCTCGCGGCTCTCCAGGACATCCCGCGCGAGCTCGAGGAGTCGGCCGCGCTGGAAGGGGTGAGCCGTCTCCAGATGCTGCGGTACGTGACGCTGCCCACATTGCGGCCCGTGCTCTTCCTCGTCCTGACCCTGGGCCTGATCTCCACCTGGCAGGTCTTCGACCAGGTGTACGTGATGAGCCAGGGCAGCCCGGGCAACACGACACTGACGCCGGCCTACCTGTCGTACTCGGCAGCCTTCGACGACGCCGATTTCGGACAGGGCGCGGCCATCGCGTTCGTGCTGCTCGCACTGATCCTCTTGATGACCGCCCTCCAGCGCTGGGCGCTTCGGGAGCGCGGCGCCCACTCCCGGAGGCTCCGATGAACACGAACGCCGCGGTCCGACAGGCGCAGGGGCGCCCCGTCCTCGGCCGATTCCCTCCGCTGCTGCGGCTGCTGGGATACGCGCTGGTAGTGGCGCTCGGGCTGCTGTACCTGCTGCCGTTCGTGCTCCAGTTGGTGACCGGGTTCAAGACGGACCCGGACGCAGCCGCACATCCCCTCGGGCTGATCCCGACCACACCGACGACGGCCGCCTACCAGCGGCTGTTCGGACTGGGCCGGGCCGGGGACGGGGTACCGTTCGTGCGCTGGCTGGGCAACTCGGCCTACGTATCGGTCGTGGTGACGGCCGGCCGCGTGCTCTTCGCCTCGATGGCCGGGTACGCGCTGGCACGACTGCGTTTCCCGGGCCGTACGCTGCTGTTCGGCTTCGTGCTCACGGTGATGGCGGTGCCGGGCGTGGCCCTGCTCATCCCGAAGTTCCTCGTGCTGAACACCTTCGGCCTGTTCGACACCTACACCGGCATGATCCTGCCGCTGCTGGTTGACGCCGGATGCATCTTCATCATGAAGCAGTTCTTCGAGTCCATCCCGCGGGAGGTCGAGGAGGCTGCGCGAGTCGACGGGGCCGGAGTGTGGCGCATCTTCCGGTCCGTGGTGCTCCCCATGGCCCGGCCCGCGCTGATCACCGTGACAATCCTGTCGTTCCAGGGCTCATGGAACGAGTTCACCCACTTCCTGGTGGCCACCCAGTCCGGCCAGTACGAGACACTGACCACCGGTCTCGCGCGATTCGTCTCAGGCGGACTTGGCGGCGGTACCCAGTACCCGCTGAAGCTGGCGGCGGCCCTGCTGTCGACGCTGCCGGTGGCGGCGCTGTTCTTCTGCTTCCAGCGCTACTTCGTCCAGGGAGCCAACTCGGGGGCGGTCAAGGAGTAGCCGAGGGCAACATGCCGCAGAACTCCACCTCTGGCCGACGCCTCGCGCGGGCATGGGCGTGGGCGCCGACGGCACCCGTCCCGCGCATACCTCCACTCATTCCCTCCCATCGACCGACACCCCCGCTCCGCCTCCAACGCACCAGCGAAGGCCGCCCACCACACCCACAGGCGGAACCTGCTTCCGTGGTGGGTTCCGCCCCCCGAAGGGCCGTCCGGCTCCGGTACCTCCGCACACCGGAATTCCCGGATGAGTCTGGAAGGTGTTCAGCGGCGCCTTCAGCACATGGTCCACCGCTTGCGGCCTTCTTTCCCCGCGGAGCCGACTCACGCCAGGGGCCGGCTCACCGTACCCGGTAGGTGAACGTCATGCCTCACAGTAGTCCGTATGCCGCCCGCAGCCCGGTTCCTCGTGCCGAGCTGTTGGTTGCACAGTCGGGGAACACGTGCGCGCCCATTGCGCCCACTCGGATGGTCGTCGTCGGTATCGCTGCTGACCCCGCCCTGGTAAGCCTGATTCGGAACGTGATAAGGACCGCGCTACGGGCCTTCGACCTGGCCGTAGTGGCTGACGACATGGCGCTGGTGGCCAGCGAACTGGTCGGCAACGCCGTCCGCTACGCCTCCTCGCGCGGTGTGGGTCTCCGACTACACGTCGAGGACGGCGCGGTATTGCTGGAAGTCGTCGACTCAGCGGACCAGCCGCCGACCCTGTGCGACGCCGCCGCGGATGACGAGCACGGCCGGGGGCTTTCGCTCGTGGAGGCGCTCTGCGATGCGTGGGGCTATCAAACCTACAAAGCCGGGAAAGTCGTGTGGGCGAAGGTGGCCGTGCCGGTCATGAGGCGGACCGGCATCTGTTGAGAGCCGCACACAGCGCACACGTGCGGTCGGCCCCGCTGACAGCGAGCCGGACGCCAACCCCACCGGTGGCGTCTGTGATCATCGACGACCTCTCGTCCTGCAACAGCGTTGCCACCACCCGTACATGGCAAGCGGAACACCCGGCTTCCCGCACGTGTTCGTCCGCTTGGCTTGGCGGCACAGGGAAGGCCGCCCCCGCCAGCACCCCGGCAGGCGGGACCGATGCGCGGTTCGAGAACGGTCCGCTCGCGGTCGTCGACGTCGACGCAGATGGTCAGGCGCTGGCGTACTGCGTCGGCGGCCTGGTCCTGGACGTGCCCGCCAAGTCGCTTCCTGCGCTGGTGGAGTGGACGCTGCGCGAAGGGCGGCTCGGTCAGCCGAAGTTGTCGGGCCCGGGCAAAGACGCCGACCCGCTGACCGGGGCCGCATGCGAGCACTACGGCTTGCCCATCACGCTCACCAAGGAGGAGCGCCTAGCTGGCCGGATCCCGGAGGGCCACAAGGTCATCAAGCAGCTGACGCGCGCCGGCTGGCAGCTGACGAAGCGGGGGTTCGGGCCGTGGGCGAGGATCTACCGCCCCGCGCAGGGCGCGGAGCGCTCCTGCGTGCAGTTGTGCATCCCGTCGTGGGACGCGCTCGAGACCCGGCACTGGGCCGACGCCGCCCAGCTTCCGCCAGCCGAACTCGCGCGGCTCCTGGGCACGTATGCGGCTCGGGTGACGACGCCGCGCGGCTCCACGGCCGTGACCGGTCTGGAGCTGATGACCGCGCTGCACCCGCCGACCCGCGCCTCCGAACCGGATGCGACGGGCAAGCGGCACTCCGAGCACAACCCCGGCTCGTTGGGGAAGGATCCGGTGGACTGCGCGCCGTGCGAGGCACCCGACGGGCACCCGCTCCTCGCCGACCTGCCGCGCTTCCACCACCGCACCCCGGCTGAGGTCTTGGTGGAGGAGGCGTACGACTGGGCGCGCCCGCTCACCGACGCCGAATGCCTTCGCCCCCACCTGGTGGGCATCGACGTGAACATGGCCTTCGCCGCCGGCGCGAACGGCCTTACGGCCGGCCTGGGCGCGCCGACGCACGTCAAGAACCCCGTCTTCGATCCGAAACTGCCCGGCTCCTGACTGGTCGACCTGAGCCACGTCGACCTGTCCCGCGTGATGCTCGCCAAGCAGTGGACGGACCTGGACGGCGAGCTGCTGCCCAGTCCGTCCACACCGAAAGGCGAGTGCCCGACAGGGCTGGCTACGCCACGCCGACCGTGGCGTACGCGGTGGAACTCAGACCTCGCTCACCCGTCCACAACCTCCCGGGACAGAACACCTAGGGCGCGTATCTGGTCGTGATCAATCTGCGGGATTCTCCCTCGCAGCTGGTCCTGATCCGGTAAATCATGTTGCGTGACGCGAGTACAACTGACGGACGCAGATTGGGAGTTCATCGAGCCGTACCTGCCGATCGGCGAGTACGGCCCGTACCCCGAGCGGCTGCGGCAGCAGTTCGAGGGCGTGATCTGGCGCTTCAAGACGGGCGGGCAGTGGCGGGAGATGCCGCAGGAGTTCGGTGCCTGGTCGACCGTCCACAACCGCTTCCGGCAGTGGAGGGACGCCGGTGTCTTCGAAGCCCTGATGGAGGGACTGATCGCCGAAGCCGCCAAGCGCGGTCAGGTGGACTTGTCCTTGGTCAGCGTGGACTCCACCACCGCCCGGGCCCACCACGACGCTGCGGGGATGCACCTGGACCCCGACGCCCTGACAGCCCTGGAGAAGGCCGCCGACGAGGCGGAGAAGGCCCGCCAAAAGGGGGCGGCACGGAAGAACAAGGCGGACAGGGCCCGGGAAGCGACCCGGAACGGGAAGAACGACGACGCGTCCGGCGACGGCGCAAGCTCCGGCTGAAAGCGGCACTGCTCGGACGCTCCAGGGGCGGGCAGACCAGCAAGGTCCACGTCGCCGGCGAGCGCAAGTGTCGGCCGCTGGCGTTCGTCCTGACCGAGGGGCAGGCCGCCGACAGCCCGCAGTTCATCCCTGTGCTGAGGAAAGTCCGGGTCCGCGGGCCGGTCGGCCGTCCCCGCACGCGCCCCGACGCGGTCGCCGGGGACAAGGCCTACTCGTCCCGATGCAACCGCGCCCACCTGCGCAAACGCCATATCAAGGCGGTCATTCCGGAGAAGAGGGACCAGGCCGCCAACCGGAAGAAGAAGGGCAGCCAGGGCGGCCGACCCGCCAGCCACGACGCCGAGCTCTACAAGGAACGGAACACCGTCGAGCGCCTGATCAACAAGCCGAAGGCCTGGCGAGGCATCGCCACCCGGTACGACAAAACCCCGGACAGCTACCTCGCCGGCCTCCACCTTCGCGGCGCGATGATCTGGATCAAAGACCTCACCAGGACCGGCCCTTGATCACGACCAAATACGCTCCCTAGGGCGGCCGCCGTGAGCATCATCAGAACCGCCAGCACCTTGCAGAGGGTGGCGGTGCGCATGCGCACCGCCCAGGTCGCTCCGGCCGCCAGCGTGCGGCCGCTTCGGAGGCCGGGACCGCCGGCAGGCGGGCGGGCAGCTCGACCAGGACCACGACCAGGCTCGCCTTGTTCAAGATGACCGCCGAGAGCGCGGCGAACCCGAAGAGGCTGATCAGCAGCGGCAGGCGGAGCTCCGCGCCGCCCAAACCGATCATCCCGCCCAGAACGCCGATGGCCGCCCTGCGGCTGATGCGCCCCTGGTGCGCAGCGAGGGATCCGCCGTGCTCCCCGCCGCTCTCGCACGTTGCTGACTCAGGGACCTTCCAGGGCTGCCAGGTGAGACGCCACCACGGCTAGCCAACACCCTCAACGCTGTCAAGTCCCGAGTTCTCGGAACGTGACACCGCTGTGTACCTCAGGCCCACTGGACGTGCGAGCCTCACCAAATTGAGGACACGAGGCCGCACGACAGGCGGAAATCCTCGGCGAGGATCCTCCCTCCCACCAAATCCCGGCCATCCCGGCACGGCGATCCCGGTCGGAACCGATCCACCGACCCCCACCCCCGCACTCCCCGAGGCCGGCAGAGATCCCCTCGGTGTCAAAAGGAAAAGACCATGATCCACGACGTCCACCCCCGCGCCGACGCCAAGCCCCAGCGGCGGGTCACCCGCATCGCACTGGTCGTCGCCTCGACCGCGCTGCTCTCCGGAGGGGTCATCCTTCCGGCATCCGCCGCGACGCCGAGCCTGAGCCACCCCACGGCCACGGCAACCGTCATCCCCAACTGCGACGGCGACAGCGGCGTTTTCGACGGCAACACCATCGACTTGACCGAGGACGCCACTAGCGACGGTTCCGGCAACCCCAGCGACTTCTTCGGCGACGGTTACGTATTCCCCGGCGACGAGACTCAAGACCTCACCGGCGTCGACCCCTATACCGGCCCCGAACCGGTTACCGTCGACGAAGGGTGGTAAAGCGACCACACTGTGACCACCCCGCGCCAGCGGCTTGGGGTGGTCCGCGACCTGCCGGGCCGCAACGGCCACCACACCTCGAGCGGCTATGTGCGCGGCTCGGCTCCCAGAATCGCTCTCGCTCGGGGTGTGGCCGTCTCTTACGAAACCCGGCGGATCAAGGAGCAGCCGACGCCTGGCCTTGAAGCAGGGCCGTCTCAACCTGGTTCAATCTTCTGATCCGTAGCTCTAGCCGGATCGGTCAGCGATGGTCATACCGGTCGCGTCAAGGCCCCGGAGGGACGCTACTGGACATGGGCGGCTGCTGGGTTGCTGTACTCCGCTGCTGTACGGCACGGCCGCTGACCACCGCTTTGTAAGTTCCATCATGGTAGGTGCCGTCTGCTGGACCAGCGCGCTTACGGTGCGGCACCTTCTCCATCGGGCAGCGTCGTGATCCGCTCGCGCGAAGGGGGCCATGATCACCAGGACCCACTTCGCGAAGCGCGCACCGGCTAGATGAATGAGTCCGATGTTTTCAGTGGTCGTAGGCGATCAGAGATCGTTTGGTCTTGGCGTTGGTAGTCCAGTTGTGCCAGATGCCGGCTGC
>NZ_JBVJKN010000041.1:0-55831 GCF_055585225.1 Streptomyces sp. NPDC053673
CTGAACGACTCGATGATGTACGCGGTCATCCTGCTCGGCGCGGTCCCCTCGATCGCCAACGGACTCGTCTCCGGTGTCGACCAGGTCCCTCCGCTGTTCCTGCGGGCCGGGCGCACCATGGGCGCCACCGGACTGAGGGGCACCTGGCACATCGTCATGCCGGCCGCGCTGCCCGGCTATCTGGCCGGCCTGAAGCAGGGCTGGGCCTTCTCGTGGCGCTCCCTCATGGCCGCCGAGATCATCGCCTCCTCGCCCGAACTGGGCCTCGGCCTCGGCCAGCTGCTCGAGAACGCCCGCAACAACATCGACATGGCCGGAGTGTTCCTCGCGATCCTCCTCATCCTGATCGTCGGTATCGCCATCGACCTGCTGATCTTCAGCCCGCTGGAGCGACGGGTCCTGCGCAGCCGCGGGCTGCTGGTCGCCCGCTGAAAGACGGATCGCGATCGGTGCCGGATGCGCGCCGATCCGTCCGCACACCGGCAGACCCGGCGCATGGCACCGGCTACGCGAAGGCATCGCCCCGCAGCGGAGCCGGTTCTGCCGCGTGCGGAGGGGAAGGGCCCCCACCTGCACGGGCCTACGGTGCGCTGACGGGCAGGCCCGCCGCACGCCACGCAACGGGGGTCCTCACCTGTCACGAGCGATCACAAGCGATCACGGGCGGGTCACCAACCCCGTAGACGCTCTCACGCCACAAGGCCCTGACCTGGACTTACGCGCTCACCCTGGACCAATTGGACGCCCGTGGACGGTTTCTACGACATGTGCCAGGTGGTGCCGAGCGAGGGCCCGAGGATGAGGACGGGTGCGTCGTCCGGACCGTCGATCCGGTACTGCAGGGTCTTCGGGGGCATCTGCGTCTGCGTCTCACTCACCCGTTCCACAGTAGCGAGCGGAGGCATGTGTTCCGGATCAGGGTGTCGCGGTCGAGACGACAAACACCATGGGCGAGGACGGATCGGTCAGATCGGCGGTGATGTCCTGGGAAGGTCGGGGATCGGGCTGCTTGTGCCTGGTGGCGGCCCAGTCCGCCTCGGGTCCGAAGACCCAGCCGACCGTCTCGGCGTCGCGTTCGCCGATGCTGACCTCGCCGGTCTTCAGATGGGCGCGGCTGGTACCGACGCTCGTGAGGAAGGTGTCGAGCCCGGCGGCCGTGGTACGGAACTTGACGTACAGCCGGCTGGACTTCCAGTTGCTGGTCTCGTAGTACGCGACCTCGGTGGACTTCGTGGGGATCGGCACCTCGAAGACACGGCGCTTCATCTTGGAGGGCCAGCTGTCGCGCAGTCCGGTGGCCGAGGACTCCGCCTCCTTGTCCCGGCCGCTGTCGCGGCTCTGCTCCGCGGAGATCACCAGGTAGCCGGCCGGGACGCCGATGAGCAGCACGATGACGGTCGCGGTGAGCCAGCGCCGGCGGATCATATGGCGCCGGTCCTCGGGCGGACGTACGGGCTCGTCCACGGGCGGGGGCTGTCGGGGCACGGTCACAAGGGGTCCTGAGGGGTGGTGCGGGTGGTGTTGCCGGCGCCTCCGGGGTTACGGAGGGCCTGGGCGTAGCGCTCGTATCTCTCGTAGCGCTCGACCCGGCGCCGGTTGGCGCGCCGGAACCGCCGGGCGACGAGCCGGGCGAGGTCGGCCGCGCCGACCATACCGGCCTCGGGGCCGAGCTGCGCCTTCGCGATACGGGCCTCCGGCCGGTAGCCGCGGCCGGTGAGATGGCGGCGGAAGGCGTCCCGGGCGGGGCCGATCAGCAGATCGTCGGCGGCACTGACCCCGCCGCCGATGACGAAGCAGGACGGATCGAGGGCGGCCGCCAGATTGGCGATGCCGACGCCGAGCCACTGGCCGATGTCCTGGAGCAGCTCGACGCACATGGCGTCGCCCTCACGGGCCAGCTCGGTGATCAGCGGGCCGGTGATGTCCGGGATGTTGCCCTTGACCCGATCGATGATGTTGTACGCGACCGGCGAGTCGGCGGCGGCCAGCTCGCGGGCCTCGCGGACCAGGGCGTTCCCGGAGCTGTACTGCTCCCAGCAGCCGCGGTTGCCGCAAGGGCATCGGTGCCCGCCCGGCACGACCTGCATATGGCCGAATTCACCGGCGACGCCGTACTTGCCGCGCTTGACCTGCCCGTCCTCCAGGATCGCGCCGCCGATACCGGTACCGAGCGTGATCATGACCAGATGGTCCTCGCCGCGGCCCGCGCCGAAGCGCCACTCGGCCCAGGCGGCGGTGTTGGCGTCGTTGTCGACCATGACGGGGACGGCGAGACGGTTCTGCAGCGAGTCGCGCAGCGGTTCGTTGCGCCAGGCCAGATGCGGCGCGAAGAGGACCTTGGAGCGGTCGGCGTCGACCCAGCCGGCCGCGCCGATGCCCACGGCGTGCACATCGTGCCGGTCGGAGAGGTCCAGGACCAGCTCGACGATGGTGTCCTCGACGACCTTGGGGCTCTTGGACTTGTCGGGGGTCTCGGTACGGACCTTCTCCAGGATGACGCCGTCGGCGTCGACGACACCGGCCATCACCTTCGTACCGCCGATGTCGATGCCCACGGTCGGCACGCGGGGGGCGGTGAGGTGCGAGCGCCGCTCACGGGTGCCGACGGTCCGCAGTACGGTGGCGCGGGCGGAGCCTCGGTGGGCGAATTCGCGGTACGTGCTCAAGGCGTCCCTGCGGGATGTGGAGGGCGGTCCGGATCACCGGAGGCGGACGGCGCCCGCCGTGCCCGATTGTGCCATCCGGGCAGCCCCGCGGGCCTGCGCGGCCGCGGGGCGGGCGTCCCGAGGGGCCACCCTCACGCCGGGGCGGTGCCGGACCCGCCCCCGATGCCCTGAGGGTCGGGGGTCAGCGCCGTCGCCCGCAGGGCGGGGTCGGTGAAGGACCGCTCCACCGATTCGTCCAGGAGCTTCAGCTCCGTGCGCACGGCGGCCATATGCGGCTCGGGCAAGTTGTCGAGGAGGCGGTTCAGCAGGGCCCGGAGCCGTCGGCAGACCTGCATGGAGGTCGCGCCGTACTGGCGGATCTCGGTGAGGGCGAGCTGGAGGAAGTCCTCCCAGGCCCGGCCGGCGACCACCAGCCGGGGCAGACCGCGGCTGTCGTAGAGGGTGTAGCGGCGGCGCAGCGACGCCGCGCCGAGGCTGTGCAGGAGCGCCTCGATGTGGTTCAGCACCTGGACGGCGGTCGTGGGGTCGTTCACGGCCGGCGAGAGCGCTCTGATCGCGACATCGACGAGGATGCGCAGGGCGAAGGCGGGGTCCTGTTCGATGGTCCGTTCGATGCCCAGGGCGACGAGCCCGGTCAGCTGCCGGGGGTCCGGCGGCGACGCGCCGTGGACCTCCATCAGTGTGGCGCCGGGGGGTACGGAGTCGCCCACCCGCTGGGTGAGCACGATCACGCAGTCGCTCCGCTCGGCGACGGCTCTCAGCCGCCCCGCGTTCAAGCCCTGGATCGTCCCGCCCTGCTCGCTGCGGACCTGGGTCACGGGGCCGCCGGGCAGTGGCCCGGGCGGGGCCCCGGCCCGGATCGTTCCGCCGGCGGCCAGGGTCTCCCCCCGGGCGATCAGCCGTTGTCCCGCCCGTGACACCAGGTCGGCGATGGCCACGGGCCTGAGGTTGTGGATGAACCGGTTGAGATAGATCAGGAGGAGCAGCAGACTCGCGGCGACGCCCGCTCCCGCCAGGGTGACACCGAGATCGGGCACGAAGTCGGTCTCGATACGGCGCAGCAGCGAGAAGGCGAAGGCGAACGTTCCCGCGAAGGTGGCGAGCACCGCCTTCTGCAGCCGGTCCCGGTACCACAGACGCATGTAGCGCGGTGACAGCGTTCCGGTGGCCTGCTGGACGACGAGGACGCCGATGGTCACGACGAAGCCGAGGAGAGCGACCATCGCGCCGACGATCGAACTGAGCACGCTGCTCGCGGTCGACGCGGAGTACTCCCACTCCAGCGGCACCTTCACTCTGGCGTCGAGCCACACCGTGGCGTCCGCGAGGAGGAAGCCGAGAACGATGCCGAGCAGCGGAACGATCCACAGACTTGCCATGGCGTACTGCCTCAGCCGGAAGACCGTCGCCCAGGACATCATCGCTCGCGCCCCCGGGTTGTCCGCTGGTGCTCTCCCCTCCACCGTAGGGCCGCTTCCCGATGTGCACGAATCATCCAGAAACTCCCGAAGAGCCTGAAATGCATTGACTGTCTAAGCTGATGGAGTGGCACGGGCCGCCCGGCCAGGGCGAAAGGGGTTCGCTATGAACGATTACCCGCTCGACTACCCCCTCATCGAGGACCACGGTCTCATCGGTGATCTGCAGACCGCAGCGCTCGTGACCACCCACGGCACCATCGACTGGTTCTGCTGTCCACGGTTCGATTCGCCGAGCATCTTCGGTGCACTGCTGGACCGCAGCAAGGGCGGGTACTTCAGAGTCGCCCCGGCGGACAAGACGTACACCAGCAAGCAGTTGTACATGCCCGACACGGCGGTCCTCGTCACCCGCTTCATGACCGAGTCCGGAGCCGGGGAGGTCGTCGACTTCATGCCGGTGACGGGCAGGACGGCGACGAAACGCCATCGCCTGGTCCGACTGCTGCGGTGCGTCCGCGGCAGCATCACCTTCGACGTCGACATCGTTCCCCGGTTCGACTACGGCCGCGCCCCGCACGAACTGCATGTCACCGAGAACGGGGCGGTGTTCGTCGCGGACGGCATGGAGCTGACCCTCCACGCCATCCGCGAGCCCGAGGACGTACGGCTGGTCACCGACGTCAGCAGCGACCGCGACGTGCATGTCAAGCTGACCCTGGAAGCCGGTCAGGAGCGGGGAATCGTCATCGAGTCCTTCGCCGACGGCCCGCCGCGGGAGATCGGGCACGCCGAGTTCGTGGAGCTCTTCGAGGACACGGTCCGGTACTGGCGCGACTGGCTCGCCCAGTCCCGCTACTCCGGCCGCTGGCGGGAGGCGGTGGAGCGCTCGGCCATCACGCTGAAGCTGATGACGTACGCGCCGAGCGGCGCGCTCGTGGCGGCGCCGACCACCGGACTGCCCGAGCAGCTGGGCGGCGAGCGGAACTGGGACTACCGGTTCACCTGGATCCGCGATGCCTCCTTCTCCGTCTACGCCCTGCTGGGGCTCGGATTCACCGAAGAGGCGACCGCGTTCATGGTCTGGCTGCACGACCGGGTCCAGGAGACGGCGGGCAGCGCCGGCGACGGCACCGGGCCGCTCAACATCATGTACCGCGTCGACGGATCCTCCGATCTGGTCGAGGAGACCCTCGGCCACTGGGAGGGCTATCAGGGTTCCAGCCCCGTACGCATCGGCAACGGCGCGGCCGACCAGCTCCAGCTCGACATCTACGGCGAGGCGATGGACAGCATCTACTTCGCCCACGAACGCGGTCTTCAGCTGGGCTACCGGGGGTGGAAGTCACTGCACACCATCGTCGACTGGCTCTGTGACAACTGGGACCAGCCGGAGGAGGGCCTGTGGGAGACCCGCGGCGGGCGCCAGGACTTCACCTACGGCCGGGTGATGTCCTGGGTCGCCTTCGACCGGGCGCTGCGGCTGGCCGCCGCGAGCGGCCGGCCGGCCGCGCTCGCACGCTGGAGCGGTGAGCGGGACAGGATCTACCAACAGGTGTACGACCGCGGCTGGGACCCCGTGCGGAAGGCGTTCGTACAGCACTACGGCAGTGAGGTGCTCGACTCGTCGCTGCTGCGGATGTCCACCGTGGGCTTCATCACCCCGAGCGATCCGATGTGGACGTCGACACTGAACGCGATGGACCGGGAGCTGGTGTCCGACAGTCTGGTCTACCGCTACAACCCGGAGGCCTCACCCGACGGTCTGCGCGGCTCCGAAGGCACCTTCTCCCTGTGCACGTTCATCTACGTCGACGCGCTCGCGCGGGCGGGCAGGCTGGACCAGTCGCGGCTCGTGCTGGAGAAGATGCTGACGTACGCCAATCATCTGGGCCTGTACTCCGAGGAGATCGACCTGACTGGACGCCAGCTCGGCAACTTCCCGCAGGCCTTCACCCATCTCGCCTTCATCGACACGGCCCTCACCCTGGACGCGGCCCTGAACCGGGCACGCGGAAGGACCTCGCCCGCTCCGCCGGCCGACGCGGCGTGAGCTCCCGTCGGTTCCTCCCGTCGGTTCACGGCTCACGTGTCCCGGTCGTCCCGGGACCGAGGAGTACGGCCCTGTCACCCGTACCCGGGACGGGTGCCCCGGCCTCGGTGACGGGTTCGAGGCGCCCGTCGCCCCGTACCACGAACAGCAGGTCGTGCCCCGGCGGCGGGGCGTCGCCCGGCGCCCCGAGCACGAAGCGCGCACCCTGCTCGTAGCGGGCGGCCAGGGTGTGCCGGACGAGGTCCCGCCCGAAGAGGACGTCCCGGCCGGTGCGGGTGGCGACGGCACCGGGGCTGTCCTCGGGGGGACCGACCCGGTACACCGGGCCGTCGACGCTGTCGCGCACCACGACCGAGACCAGGGCGTTGAAGTCGTCGTCGTCGGTGAGCAGCAGGAGCGCGGTGACCCCTTCGAGCCGCGCCCCGGGGTCGGCGGCGGTCGCCAGGAGTTCGCCCGGGGCCGGTTCGATGCCGGCTCGCCTGATGTGCTCGCGCTGTTCGTCGGACCCCGCCCACATCAGCACGTCGAGCCCGGCGGAGCGCAGGCAGCGGCCGAGGTCGATGACCCAGGGCTCACCGCCCACCAGAAGCGGCCTGGTGCGCGCCGACCGGACGACCCCGAGCCGCCCGGCGACCGGCCCCGCGGTCAGCCCGTACAGCAGGACCGTTCCGACGATGACCAGGAACGTGACCGGAAGGATCTCGGACGCGCCGGCCAGCCCCTTGTCGGCCAGGTCGGCGGAGAAGGTCGAGGCGGTGGCGGCGGCCACGATGCCGCGTGGAGCCATCCAGCCGATGAACGCCCGCTCCCCTCCGGACAGTCCCGCCCTGTGGGTGGAGAGCCAGGCGATGAGCGGCCGTACCGCCAGGACGAGCAGGGCGATGAGCCCGGCGGTGGGCAGGAGGACGGGAGTCACGGACGACGGAGGGACACCGGCCGAGATGGAGACGAACAGGATTCCGATGATCAGCTGGACCAGGGCCTCGAAGAAGGGCCGCCGGGCAGGCAGTTCAAGGCCGGGGAGGTTGGCGACCGCCATTCCGGCGACGACGGCCGCGATGAGACCCGTGTCGTCGCGCAGGGCGTCGCAGCACGCCGACACCACGATGATCGTGGCCAGTTGGGCCAGCGTGCCGAGTGTTTCGCCGAGCCCGAGGACGCGCAGGGCGAACCACAGGAGCGCGGCCCCCGCCACACCGCCCGCAAGGCCGATGACCGAGCTGAGCATGAACTCGCCGAACCGGAAACCGTGACCCACCTGGAAGCCGCCGGCCAGGATCGAGTGGAAGACGAGCGCCCCGAGGATGCCGCCCACCGGGTCGATCAGCGATCCCTCCCAGACCAGGATGCGCCGCACCTGCTCGGAGGGCCGGACGTGGTCGAGCAGCGGACCCACGACCGTCGGTCCCGATACGACGAGGATCACGCCGAGCATCATGGCCGCGGCGAGCGGCACGCCGAACAGCGCGGGGCCGGCGGCCATGACCGCCCCCGAGGTGATCAGCACCCCCAACAGCAGCAGTCGGAGGACCACCGAACGGGTACCGCCCCTGAGATGACGCAGATCGAGGTCGAGGCCCGCGTCGTAGAGGATCACCGCCACGGAGAGGGAGACCACGGACGAGAAGTGCGGCCCGATGAGCTCGTCCGGGTGGACGACGTCGGTCAGGGCGCCCGCGGTGAAGCCGGCCGGCAGGAGCACGATCAGGGCGGGGATGCGCAGTCGGCTCGCCAGGATCTGCGAGCCGACGGCGAGCAGCACGGTCAGTGCGATGCCCAGGAGGAACTCGTCGGTGCTCAGCACGGTCCGTCCCGTCAGTCGCCGTCGGCCCGGCTGCCCGTCCCGCCCTGCCGCAGGTCGGAGTCGGTGAGCGACTCCAACTCGCCGTGGGTGTCGAGCCAGTAGAGGAAGAACACGGTCGGGAAGACGAGAATCACCGCGACGAGCGTGACAAAGGCCAGCCACTTCAGCGTTGTCGGATCGCCGGCTCCGTCCTGAACGGTCAGGGACGTCGGGATCAGATAGGGGCGCTGGGCGAACCCCCAGGCGAACACGGCCGCGGCCACCGTGCCGACCGCGGTGTAACGCGACCACCGCCCGCTTCCCTGCAGCAGCAGCCATCCCGTGCCGAGGGCGCACACGGCGGACACGATCACGAAGGCAAGGCCCGCGCCATGGGTGAGTCCGTGCCAGACATGAGGCGCGTCGCCACGGGTGACGGCGAACGCGGCCAAACCGAGCACGACCACGACGACGAGACTGCCGAGTGCGCGGCGGCGGAAGTAGCCGACGAGGTCGGGTGTGTCGAAGCGTTCGGCGTCGGCGGAGAGGAACACCGCGCCGAGGAACGCGGTCGCGACGACGGTCAGCAGCCCGAAGAAGACGGACGTCGGGTTGGACCAGGCATCCGCCGATGCCTCGGTGCCGGGTGCAACGCGACCGGATGCGATGCCGCCGACGGCCGCGCCGAGGAAGAACGGGGTCAGGAGCGAGGCGATGGCGAACACCGCTCCGTAGACCCGCCGTCGGGCCAGCCGCCGTGTGGGTTTGCGCAGCGCGAACCCGGCGCCGCGCAGGACCATGCCGACGGCGGCGAGCGCCAGCGGCAGCCACATTGCTGAGAAGAGCGTCTGGAACAGCACCGGGAACCCGGTCCACATGACGACGAAGATGAAGATCAGCCAGACGTTGTTGACCTCCCAGACGGGTGCCATGGCGTGGTCGATCAGCCACCGGGGCCGCTTTCCGCGCTCCGCGCCCCCGGCGAACAGATCCCAGAAGCCGGCTCCGTAGTCCGTGCCACCGGCGCAGGCGTAGGCGGCGACCGCGAGCAGCAGGACGAAGGCGATGAGGCCCGCAATGGTCATGACCGGCCGTCCTCGCCCGGTGCGGGACCCGTGCCCTCGGCGGCGAGAGCACCGCTGTCCGGGGGCTTGGAGCGCGGACCGTACGGGGTGCCGGTCTCCGGCTCCTCCACCGGGTGCCCCTTGGCCCGCTCGGCGTCGGCGAGACGCCAGCGGGTCCGCATCTTGAGCAGCACGGTCAGGAACGCCCCGAAGAGGAGGACGTACACGACGATCACCAGACCGAACATGATCCACAGGCTGGTGGACCGGGTGGCCGTCACCGCTTCGGCAACCCGCATGTTCTGGTACACGATCCAGGGTTGCCGCCCCACCTCGGTCGTGATCCAGCCGCATTCGACGGCGACGACCGAGGCGACACCGGCGCATGCCGCACTGCGGTAGAACCAGCGGCTGGCGGGCATCCGGCGCCCCCTCAGCCGGTACCAGGCGTACCAGAGGGCGAGCAGCACCAGCAGCGAGCCGATCACGGCCATCAGGTCGAAGGCCCAGTGGACGATGGTGGCCTGGGTGGCGTTGGGCCGGTCGGACGCGGGGACGGAGGTCAGCCCGATCACCTTGGTCCTGGGGCTGAACCCGGCGAGGATGGAGTCGAGTTGGGGGATCTTGATACCACCGGAAATGGTTCCGTCCGGGTGGAGCCGGCCGAACAGGTACTCCGGTACATGGGTGTCGGTCTCCCAGACGATCTCCATCGCGGCGAACTTCACGGGCTGCTTGTGGAAGACGGAGCGGGCGATCGAGTCGCCGAGCACGAACTGGATCGGGCTGACCACCGCCGCGAGCGTGAAGGGGACGGTGAACCCGAGCCGGTGGTAGTGGTCCCTGCGGCCCCTGAGCCAGCCGACCGCGTAGACGCCCGCGACGACGTACCCGGCCGTCACCAGCATGGCCCCGACGAAGTGCCAGTACTCCGGCCCGAACATCGGGGTGAAGATCGCTTTCCAGATGTCGACGTCGACGGGTTTGCCGTCGGCGTCGAGCGTGAAGCCCTGAGGGGTGTTCATCCACGAGTTGGCCGCGAGGATGCCGAACGCCCCGAGCAGCGCCGTCGCCGGCAGCGGCAGCCCGAGGAGGAAGTGAGTCCTCGGCTTCAACCGGCGCCAGCCGTAGAGATAGATGGCGATGAGGACCGATTCGAGGAAGAACGCCCAGCCCTCGACTCCGAATCCGATGCCGAAGACGTCGCCCCACGTGCCCATGAGGCCCGGCCAGAGCAGCCCGAACTCGAAGGTGAGAACCGTGCCGGTCACGATGCCGACGGCGAACTGGACCGCCATGACCGCCGACCAGCGGCGGGCGAGCAGTAGCGCGACGGGGTCGTTCGCGCGCAGCCCCCGGTAATGCATGATCAGGGTGATCAGCGGAAGCGCCACCCCCATCGGCACCAGGATGATGTGGGAAGCCAGGGTGAAGGCCATGAGCTCCCTGGCCGGGAGCAGTTGGGCGGGTGCGTCCGACGCCAGCAGGTGGGCGTCCGCGAGGAGCTGGACGGAATGCATACGTGCCTTCGGTGGTCGGGCCGTGCGGAACAGGCGCGCGTCATCCGCCCGTGGCGAATCCGGGGAAGAGCGTCATGCCTCCGTCCACGAAGAGGGTGACGCCGACCACGTAGTCCATGAGGTCCGAGGCAAGGGCGACGGCGGCTCGGGCGATGTCCTCGGGCTCTCCGACGCGGGCGTAGGGAATGAGCCGCAGCAGGTCCTTCTCGGCTTCGGGGGTGTCCCAGGCGCTGGTGTTGATCGGGGTCTTGATGGCACCCGGCCCGATCGCGTTCACCCTGATCTTCTTCGGGGCGAGTTCCTGGGCCAGCGTCTCCATCATCATCTGCACGCCGCCCTTGGAGGAGGCGTAGTTGACGTGGCCTGCCCAGGGGATGAGCTGGTGGACCGAACTCATGCAGATGATCTTCCCGGCGGAGCGTGACACCTCGGGGACGACACCGCGCCGCAGGAACTCCTTGGTCGCCTCCCGGGCGCAGAGGAACTGGCCGGTGAGGTTGACGTCCAGCACCTTCTGCCACTGGGCGAGCGTCATCTCGGTGACCGGGGCGTCGCGCTGGAGACCCGCGTTGGCCACCATGATGTCGATCGTCCCGAACTCCTTGACCATCCGGTCGACCATGCCGACGACCTGGTCCTCCTGCGACACATCCGCCTCGTAGGCGGCGGCGCGCACCCCGAGAGCCCGGATCTCCTCGACGACCTGCTCGGCGGCTTCCTTGCCGGCCACATAGTTCACGACCACATCGGCACCCGCCCGGCCCAGGCCGATCGCCGTCGCCTTGCCGATACCGGAGTTGGCTCCGGTCACCAGCGCTTTCTGTCCCTTCAGCAGCGGTGGGATCGCGGGCTGTGCCGCACCGGCGTGGGTGTTCACGATGCCTCCTGGATACGTGCCGGGGCCCCGGGGCCGCCACGGCAGCGATCGGGCCCGCGCGCCACGGAACCACCCGCAGGCGGAGGAGGACGGCCCGGCCCACGCGCGTTGGGCCGTTGGGTGACCGATGTTCCCCCGGTCGGATCAGCCGCGCAGACGTTCCACGATGTGGTCCCCGACGCGCAGGGCGTTGGCGATGGCGGTCAAGGACGGGTTGACCGCCCCGATGCTCGGGAAGAAGCTCGTGTCGACGACGTAGAGGTTGTCGAGGTCATGGGCCTTGCAGTTGACGTCGAGGGCCGAGCTGCGCGGGTCGTCGCCGAAACGCACGGTGCCGGCCTGGTGGGCGGTCGCGCCGATGGGCATGCCCTTGTGCAGGTAGATGCTGTGCGACAGCAGATGGTGCTCGTGCATGCCCAGGTGGCCCAGCATGCTCTGCAGCTTGTGCCGCAGCCGGTTCAGGCCCTCGATGTTGTTCTTCTCGTCGAGGGCCAGATGGACGCCGCCGTCCTTGTCCAGGGTGACCCGGTTCTCGCGGGCGGGAAGGTCCTCTCCGCACAGCCAGAAGTCGACGGCGTGGTGGGCGAGCACCTCGAAGGGCATGTTCGGTGTCACGGCCCCGGCCCAGCGCGGGGCCTCGCCGTGGATCTGCTCGGCGTCCGACTTGCCGAGCATCTGGATGCCGCCGAGCGGAAAGTCCCAGTCGTCGGCTCCGAAGTACCAGTCGTGCAGCGCGAGGGTCTTCTGGAACTGGGTGTCGTTGGGCTCCTTGGACACGGCCATCAGCGCCAGGTTGTTGTGCCGCATGTAGTGCCGGCCGACGACGTCCGAGCTGTTGGCCAGTCCGTTCGGATGCCGGTCGTTGGCCGATGCCAGCAGCAGGACCGCGGAGTTGACGGCGCCGCACGCGACGACGACGACATCGGCGGAGAAGCGAGCCTGCGATCCGTCGCCGTGGCTGCCGTCGAGCTGGGCGACGACGCTGCTGACACTGCGTCCGGTGGGGTCGGTCTCCAGGCGGACCACATGGGCGTTGGTGATCATCTCGACGTTGGGGTGCTCCAGTGCCGGTTCGACACAGATCACCTGTGCGTCGGACTTGCCGCGCACCAGGCAGGGGAATCCGTCGACCCGGTTGCAGCGGATGCAGGCGCTGGAGTGGATTGCCCGGCCCCGGTCGTCCTGCTGCAGATTGACCCCGATGGGCAGATGGAAGGGGTGCAGCCCGCGCTTTTCGAGGTCGTCGCTCAACTGCTGGATGCGCGGCTCGTGTTCGACCGGCGGGTACGCGTACTGCTCGCTCGCCGGGCCCGCGGCGGGATCCTCCCCGTGCCGGCCGTGTACGAGATAGAGGCGCTCGGCCTGGGTGTAGTAGGGCTCCAGGTCGTCGTAGCGGATCGGCCAGGCGGGGGACATGCCGCCGTGGTGGCGCAGCTCGCCGAAGTCCTGCGGGCGCAGCCGGAACAGGGCGGCGCCGTAGAACTTGGTGTTGCCGCCGACGTAGTAGTTGACCTCGGGCGGGAAGCTGTTGCCGTGCTTGTCGAACCAGAACTCGGGGGCGCGGTACTTGCCCTTGACGAAGACGGCCGTGGAGTCCCAGTTGTCCCGCTCGCGGGGCAGGTAGTCGCCGCGTTCGAGGAGGAGTACGCGTCTGCCCGACGGGGCGATGCGGTGGGCGAGCGTACCCCCGCCCGCGCCGGTGCCGATGATGATGACGTCGTAGTGGGGGGAATCGCTCATCACAGCCACATCCTCGCGGTTCTGGCCTACAGACCGAACATAACCGAACATATCGGTGGAACTGGGGCGCTGCGACCGGGCCGCCGTTTACGCATTACGGCCTGCGCTGTACGGCCTGCGCATTACGGCCCGCGCTGCGCGGCACCGTCACAGCACGGCGATCGGGTTCACCGGGGACCCTGTGGCCGCCGGGAGCCGCAGCGGCGCGACCACACAGAGGAAACTCCAGCGGCCCTCCTGTTCGCAGGCCGGGGCCAGCTCCTCGAACTGCAGATAGTCCATGAGGTGCAGCCCCATCGCATGAATGGTCAGCACATGGACGGGGAAAGCGACTCCTTCCACCCCGCTCGGGGCCGTGTCGTTGTTGCCGTCGCCACCCAGCACCGCGACACGTCGTTCGGCCAGGAACTCCACCGCCTCCGGATGCAGACCGGCCCGTGCCTCCGCTGCCTTCCAGGGCCCGGTCTCCCGGCGCCGGCGCCGGTGGCCCACGCGGACGAGGAGCAGATCCCCCGCACCGACGTGCACGCCCTGACCGCTCTCGGCCGCGACCAGGTCGTCCGCCGTGACATGGTCGCCGGGCTCCAGCCAGGGCACGCCTCGCAGCCGGGGGATGTCCAGGAGCACCCCGCGGCCCACGATGCCGTCCCGGACGACGTCGACGGACAGAGCCGTGGCGCCGTCGGGAGTCACGCTGCTCGCCGGTACACCGTTGTAGAGCTCGCCGTCATACATGACATGGCACAGTGCGTCGAGATGGCTGTCCGCGTCCCCGTGCACGTTCATGGCGAATCGGTCACGGGCGAAGGACAGCCCGGCCGCGTCGATGTCGCGCGGGTCGGGGCCGGTCATCCGGTGGGCCGCGGGGTCCGGATTGTCCGGGCCGGGCCGGGTCTCCACGGGTGCGGCGAGGGACACCGTACGCCCGGATCTCACCTCGGCGGCCGCGGCCACCACCCGTTCCGGGGTGAGGTGGTTCAGCGCGCCGAGCCGGTCGTCCGGGCCGTGCTGTGCCTCCGCCCGCAGCCGCGCGTACAGGGCCCGGAACGCCTCCGGCGTCATGGGGGCACTCATGGGGCGCGGGTTCCCGGCGCTACGGACCTGGCCGGCTGCTCCGGCTCCCGCGCCGCGGGGATGCCGGGGCCGGGCGGCAGCAGTTGGACGGTGACGAAGGCGACCACGGCCGCGAGGATCACCACGGGGGTCATGGCGATGCTGCCGAGCAGCAGCACCACCAGCACCACGGTGCTGACGGGCAGCCGGAGTGCGGCCGCCGCTGCCGCCGCCATGCCACCGGCCATGCCCGGAATGACACCCAGGCCCGGAAGGGGCGCCAGCAGGACGCCCGTCGCCGCGCCGAGGAACAGGGCAGGGAAAATGGGGCCACCGCGCAGACTGCCCAGACAGAGGGAGTAGGCGGCGCTCTTGAAGGCCAGGACCGCGATCAGCGCCCCGACGCCCCAGGTCTGCGGATCGGCAGCCAGCTGAACCATGGTGGCCTGGCCCGAGGAGGCGACGTCCACGGGTGAGCGGCCGGTGATCACCGTGTACAGGGCCGCGCAGGCTCCGGCACCGAGTGCGCAGAGCACCGTCGCCGTGTGGGGGCGTCTCACCACGGCGGCGGCCGCCAGCCGTCCGCCCGAGAAGACCACGTGCACGAGAACGGCGACGGCGACGGCCATCAGCAGGGTCCACACCACGTCTCCGGTGTCCAGGTGCGGGAACGGCCCGGGCAGTTTCAGGCCGAGGCCGCCGGTCTCGAGCCCGGTCCAGCGGTCGAAGCCGACGAACACCAGGGAGCCCACCCCGCTGGAGAGCAGGGCGGGCAGCATGACCGCGAACAGCTGCGGGCCGCCCACCCCGGCCACCTCCATCAGCAGCACCGCGCCGATCAGCGGGTTGCCGAAGATCGCCGAGATGGCCGACGCGGCGCCGGCCGCGCCCAGGAGCGCCGTGCTCTGCGGGGTCGCGGGTGACCGCGCGAGGTCGCGGAACAGCAGGGCGAGGCCTCCACCGAGAGCGATCAGGGGTGCTTCCGGGCCCAGTGTCGCGCCCAGCGGCAGGCTCGCGAGCGCCGCGATGATCACTCCGGGCAGTGCCTTCGCCGTGGCGCCGCCGGAATGCAGCCCGTTCGCGGGGACATGGCCGCCCGCGCCGGACAGACGGGTGACGACCAGGCTGACGACGAGGCCGGCGACCGGCAGCAGCACCAGCGGCCACCACCAGGGCGGGGTGCCCAGCCCCAGTGCTTCCGGCAGGTGCGCCCACATCAGGTGCTCGAACTGGTGCAGCGCGACGAGGAACCAGAACGCGACGAGCGAAACCGGGATGCCGATGAGGGCGCTGAGCACGAGCGCCCTGCGATAGGCGCGGCTGCGCAGCAGCTCACGCAGCCGGTCCGCCTCCTCCGGCTGAGCTGCGACTTCGGACGAGGCGGCGGCTCGCGGCTGGGGCTCCGGGTGGGGCTGTGGCTGTGGCTGTGTCATCGGGGGGTGGTCCTCAGCCGAGAACCTTCCGCTTCTCGGCCGCGAACTCCTCTTCGGTGAGAATCCCCTGAGCCTTCAGTTCACCGAGCTCCTTGAGCTTGTCGATCTTGTTGCCCATTTCGTCGTCGGGCGGCATCGGCGGTGGCGCGGCCTGCGGGGGGCTCGGAGCCGCTGCCTGCTGCTGTTGCTGCTCGTAGTCCTGCTGCGCCCACCGGCCCTCCTGCCGGCGCCTCACGCGGCCGGACACCGCTGTGGCGGTTCCGGCGACGACGGCGGTGCGGGCGACGCCGCGGATGAGTCCAGGCATCTTCGTCTCCCTCTGAGAGTCCCGTTGAGAGTTCAGGCCGCCGGAGAGCCCTCGTCCGGCACCCCCTCGACCGCGTCCAGCGAGGCGAGCAGCGCCTGGACGGGAATCCGCCCTCCCGCCACCATCTGCGCACCACCGCGCCGCAGGGCCCGGGCCACCGGGGCGGCCCACAGGTTCTCGTAGATCAGGACCGCGGCGGAGTTGCCGGGTTCGATGGCGGCCCCGGCCTCCTCGATGTCGTCCTCGCCGAGCAGCCCCGAGGACACACCCTCGAAAACGGTCAGGTCCAGCTCACCCTCCACCTCGGACAGCTCCAGGACCGTGACGGAACCGTCGGTGTCCTTGCGGACGAACGTAAGGTCGAGAATGCGGATGACACGGCGGTCGACCAGGTCGACGAGCAGGGGAAAGGCCTCGCCCGTCATGCGGTTGCCGGGAAACTCCAGGACCAGATAGTCGACGGGTCCCATGTCTTCGAAGTCCTCGCTCATGGCCACTCCTTGCAAGCGCATCAGCGGTACGGGGCGGCTCGGTGGCCACGGTGCGGCCCGGTCCCGGGCGCGCGAGTCCCTGTATGCCATTCCAGCACTCGGCCGGATGCTTCGCATTTCGGTGCGGTGGCCTGCCCGGCGGGTACGGCGCGAGCGCGCCCCGTGCAGAGCGCGGCATTCAACTGGTCAGCTGGTACAGGCTGTTGGCGGTGAGCCACAGCCCCAGCAGCAGACAGCCGAAGACAATCGCGGGCTCCTCGTGCCGCTCCAGCCAGTCGCGCAGGGCCTTCAGTCTCACCCCCGCCGCCTTGGGTGCGAACACCATGTACAACTCGGCCGCCAGCAGGCTGGCAGTGGCGAGTACGGTGAACCCGAGCAGGGCCAGGTACGACTCGAGATGGGACAGATCGGCCTCGAGGACGACGGTGGCGGCGGCGGCAACCAGGCCCCACGGCTGCAAGAAGACCCCGAGACCCGCCACGGACCACATGGATGCCTGGTCCAGCCGTTCGGACATGGCCGAGGACTGCTCGTCAGGTTGCTTGTCGGGGTGTTGTCCGGCGCGGTGCTTGTGGGGCGGCGCACCGTGCCGTCGCCGCCTGTGGGCACCGTAGAGGACCAGGCCGACACCGATGGCCAGCCTGACCGCGAGACCGGCCGTGGACGGCGGCGACCTCGGCGCCGGAGGGGTCCCGCCGGTCAGCAGCAGGACCAGGGCGATCACCGTGACGAGGCAGGCCAGCCAGGCCAGGATGAAGACCAGGCCTTTCCAGATCCCCTTGCGCGACGTCAGCACCAGGACGAGCGCCATGATGGGCAACGGGTCCAGGGTGATGCCCAGGCCGATGAGGAGCAGGTCAAGGACCATGGCGCTCCCGTCGTCGGCGTCTCACCCCTCCATCGTCGCCACTGGTGACAGGGCCCCGCAAACAGAACACCGCCCCTGCGGGAGGGCATCCCGCCGCTGATCGCCGAGATGCCGACGCGGTCCGCGTCCCACAACCTGGACCCAGGGAAGGAGCAACAGCATGACGACGCGGCACCGGGCTGCCTTCCTCCGCACGTCATGGTGGACGGCACAGTTCGCCGCGCAGCGGACTCACGCACGGTCGCTGACAGCGCGCACCGAGGAACGCTTCCCCGTCGTGACCCATCTGACGGCCCGTATGATCTCGGTGAACATCTTCGACTCCGCGACCCGGCTGGCCGCGCAGTGCTTTCTGACCGCCGTCCCGCTGCTGTTCGTCGTCGGTTCCTTCGCCCCTCAGGGGGTTCGGAACCAGCTGATCAGTTCCGCGAAGGCGGTCTTCGGGCTCACCGGCGCGTCCGAGCAGCAGTTGCAGCAGGTGTACCGGGGCACCAACGGGAACCTGCGCGAGGCGACCGGCGTGATCGGCGCGCTGATGGTGCTGCTGTCCGCCACCGCGTGCAGCCGGGCGATGCAGCGGCTGTGCAAGCGTGCCTGGCAGTTCCCGCGGTCCGGCGTCAAGATCGCGCCATGGCGCTGGCTGGCGTGGATCGGTGTCTGGCTGACCGTCCTGATCGTGCAGGCTCCGGTGCGTGACGGTTTCGGTCTGGGCCTCTGGCTGGCTGTTCCGGTCACGGTGCTGTCCCAGACCCTGCTGTGGTGGTGGACCCAGCACCTGCTGCTCGGCGGGCACATCCGCTGGCTTCCGCTGCTGCCCGGCGCCCTGATCACCGGCGCCGCCGTGACCGTGCTGTCGATGAGCAGCAGGTACTACATGCCGCGCGCGCTCAACCGGAGCCTTGCCGAGTACGGACCCGTGGGATCGGTGTTCACCGTCCTGTCCTGGCTGATCGTGCTCTGCGTGGCGATCGCCGTCGGCATCACGGTGGGGGCCGTACTGGCGAGGGAACCGTGGCTGGCCCACCGGCTCGGCACCCCTGCGGCGTGGCCGCAGGCCCTGTCGCCGGGAAGGGCCCGGGCCCCTGATCAGGCTGGTCCGGCCTGATCCAGCCCCTGCCCCCAGCCCCAGCCCCTGATCCGGCCCCTGCCTCTGCCCCTGCTCCAGCCCCTGATCCGGCCCGATACGGAAGCCGGACCCAGGGCCCGGCAGGATCCCCGGGACAGGACCCTAGCCGTGGCCGCCGAGGTGCCGGGGCGCAGGGGCGCGCTGCAGTTCGTGGCGCAGGTCATCGAGTTCACTGCCGCCCGCCATCTGCCGGGTGAGCTCGTCGAGGGTGATCCCCTCCTTGGTGTGGCTGCCGGACATCGTGCCTCGCTTGAGCAGGACGAACCGGTCGCCGACGAGATAGGCGTGGTGCGGGTTATGGGTGATCAGGACCACGCCGAGACCGGCGTCCCGCGCGGCCGCAACGTACTTGAGCACGACGCCGGACTGCTTGACGCCGAGGGCCGCCGTGGGCTCGTCGAGGACCAGCACCTTGGCTCCGAAGTAGACGGCCCGGGCGATCGCCACGCACTGGCGTTCGCCGCCGGACAGGGTGCCGATGGGCTGGTCGACGTCGCGCAGGTCGATGCCCATGCGCAGCAGCTCGGAGCGGGTGGTCTCGCGCATGAGCCCGACATCGAGGCGCTTGAAGGGACCGCTGCCCTTCGTCGGCTCGGAGCCGAGGAAGAAGTTCCGCCAGACGGGCATCAGGGGCACCACGGCGAGGTCCTGGTAGACCGTGGCGATGCCCCGGTCGAGGGCTTCGCGCGGAGAGGTGAGGGTGGTCTTCTCGCCCTCGATCGACAAGGTGCCCGCGTCGTGCTGGTGCAGCCCTGCGATGATCTTGATGAGGGTGGACTTTCCGGCACCGTTGTCCCCGAGGACACAGCTGATCTCGCCCGCGTGGACCTCGAGGGAGACGCCTTCGAGCGCACGGATGTTTCCGTAGTACTTACTGACGTTGTCGAGCTCGACGAGGGCCGCCTTGTCCGTCATCGCGCCTCCGTTCTGTTCGCTCACGAACTCGCCTCCGCGCGCTTGCGGACCCATGCGTTCAGCAGGGTGGCCAGGAGGAGCATCGCTCCGAGGAAGAACTTGAACCAGTCCGGGTTCCACTCCGCGTACACGATGCCCTTGCTGGTCATGCCGAAGATGAAGGCACCGACCGCGGAGCCGATCGCCGAGCCGTAGCCGCCGGTGATCAGGCAGCCGCCGATGACGGCCGCGATGATGTAGATCAGCTCGTTGCCGACGCCCTCGCCGGACTGGACGACATCGAACGAGAACAGCAGATGCTGGCCGGAGATCCAGGCACAGAACGCCACGCCCATGTACAGGCCGATCTTGGTCTTCGTCACCGGGACACCGACCGCGCGGGCCGCGCCGGCGCCGCCGCCCACCGCGAAGATCCAGTTGCCGAAGCGGGTGCGCAGCAGGATCCAGGTGGCGATCGCGACCAGTCCGATCCACCACAGGATGGTGACCTTGAGATCCACGCCGCCGATGGTGAGCTGCGAGGCGAACAGGTTCTTGGCGGACGAGAAGCCCTCCATGTCGGCGATGGTCTTCGTCGACACCGTGCCGCTGATGAGTTTGGTGAAGCCGAGGTTCAGCCCGGTCAGCATCAGGAACGTACCGAGCGTGATGATGAAGCTCGGCAGTTTCGTGCGCGTCAGCATGACGCCGTTGAAGGCGCCGATCGCGAGAGTGACCAGCAGCGACACGAGGACGCCGACCCAGACGTTCGCCGTCATCTGATAGCTGAACATCGAGGAGATCAGCGCGGAGCTGGTCACCAGCACACCGGCGGAGAGGTCGAACTCGCCGCCGATCATCAGCAGGGCGACCGGGACGGCCATGATGCCGATCGTGGACGCCGCGTACAGCACGGTGCTCATGCTGGAGGGCTGCAGGAAGCTGTCGGCGACGATCGAGAAGAAGACGAAGACGGCGGCCGCGCCGACGACGGAGCCCAGTTCGGGGCGCCCGAGCAGCTTCTTCAGCGGCGAGGTGCGCAGCAGCCTCTCGTCGGCGGCACCGGTCTTGTCCTGTGCGGGTGGTGCGGTCGCGGTCATCGGGTCCCCCGCTCCGTGTAGTCCTGCAGTTCGGCGGCGTCCTTCTGGGTGATGATCTGCGGTCCGGTGAGGACGGGCCGTCCGCCGCCGAGCACATCGGCGTTGTAGCGGTGGAGCCACAGCAGATCCACGGCCTCGTAGCCCTGGAGGTAGGGCTGCTGGTCGACGGCGAAGCCGAGCCGCCCGGCCTGGAGCGCGGTGGCGACCTTGGCGTTCAGATCGAAGGTGTCGATCTCGGCCTTGCTCTCCGCGGTCAGCCTGGCCTGGACGGCGGCGTCCGCGAAGGGCGCGCCGAGGGTGACCACGGCGTCGACGGACCGGTCGGTCTGCAGCTTGGCCTCGATGGACGCCTGGACGTCGGGCATGTTGGTGCCGTCGACGTACAGGTTCTGCAGATCCCCGTCGAAGGTCTTCTTCACGCCGGCGCAGCGCTGCTCATGGCCGACGTTGCCCTGCTCGTGCAGCACACACAGGGCCTTCTTCCTGCCGCGCTTGTCGAGCTCGTCACCGACGGCCTCGCCCGCGATCGTCTCGTCCTGGCCGATATGGGCCAGGGCGCCGTACGCCTTGGACTGCTCGGAGCCGGAGTTCACGGTGATCACCGGGATTCCGGCCCGGGTGGCCTTGGCGACGACGTCCTTCATCGCGTCCGGCTTGGCGAGCGTGACGATCAGCCCGTCCACCTTCTTGTCGATGTACGAGTCGACGAGCTGGGCCTGCTGCTGTGCCTCGTCGCTGTGGGCGTACAGGAAGTTGATGTTGTCCTTCACGGAGGCCTGCTCGGCGCCGCGCTGGACGATGTCCCAGAACGTGTCGCCGTCTCCCGAGTGGGCGACCATGGCGAAGGTCCAGCGGGGCGTGCCGACCGCGGCGCGGCCCTGGGCCTCGGCCGCCTTCCTGGCGTCCTCGGCGCGCTTGCCGCCGGTTGCGCTGCACCCCGCCAGGGAGGCACCGAGCACCGCCGCCAGCAACGCGCCGATCGCACGTACCCCTGTCCGAACCCTTGCCACGACGCCGTGCCCCTCTTGCTGTGCCTGGTGTACTCCGGCGCAAGTATCCCTGAGCACATTCGCCGGGACGGTGGGCGGGTGGATCGCCGCGGTGGCGGGCGGGTGTGACATGGCACAGGTCACGGTGTACGTCATCGCGTGCCGTCGGCCGTGAGCTTCTCCAGGGCGGGGACGTCCTTCTCGGTCACCAGCGCGGGCCCGGTGAGCACCGGCTTGCCGCCGCCGATGACATTGCCGTTCGTCTTGTTCAGCCACAGTTCGTCGATGGCGAGATAGCCCTGGAGGTAGGGCTGCTGGTCGACGGCGAAGCCGATCTCCTTGGCCTTGAGGCGCTTGACGACCTCGGCGTTGAGGTCGAAGGTGTCGATCTCCGCCTGCGAGGCGGCGCCCTGCTTGGCCTGGACGGAGGCGGCGGCGAACGGCGCGCCGAGCGTGACGATCGCGTCGATGTCCTTGCCGCTCTGCAGCTTCGCCTCGATGGAGGAGGTGGAGGCGGGCATGTTGGTGCCGTCGACGTTGAGGTTCTCGACGGTGCCCTTGAAGGTCTTCTTCACTCCGGCGCAGCGGTCCTCGAGCGAGACGTTGCCCTGCTCGTGGATGACGCAGACCGCCTTCTTCTTTCCGCGCCTGGTGAGCTCCTCGCCGACGGCCTCGCCGGCCACGGACTCGTCCTGTCCGATGTGGCTGAGCGCGCCGACCGCCTCGGAGAACTGGCCGCCCGAGTTGATGGTGACGACGGGTATCCCGGCCGCGACGGCCTTCTTGACGACGTCTCTGACGGCTTCCGGCTTGGCGAGGGTGACGACGATGCCGTCGACCTTCTGGTCGATGTACGTCTGGACGAGCTGGGCCTGCTCCTTGCCCTCCTTGTTCGCGGCGTAGAGGAACTCCACGTTGTCCTTCGCCGCCGCGTCCTTGGCGCCCCGCTGGACGATGTCCCAGAACGTGTCGCCCTCGCCGGAGTGGGTCACCATGGCGATCTTCAGCCGCTTGGTCGTGGCGGCCTTCCCGCCGCCGGTGTCCTGCGGCTTCTCCTCGGCGCCCTTGCCGCCGGAGCCGCTGCATCCGGCCGCGGCAAGTGCGAGTGCGGCGAGCAGAACTGCTGCCGTGCGGGGTGTGCGCATGGTGGATCCGCCTTCTCTCCCGGCCGCCCGATTGCGGCTGGGTCCGTTCTACGGAGGCGACGCCGACCAGTCAATACATTGTCCGAACATTCTTACGCCAAACTTGCGCCGCGCTGGCTCAAACCCGTTCCCTTTCGTTCCCCGTCAGGGCCGGGCCGTACGACTTCGTTCCCCGTCAGGGCCGGGCCGTACGAGCAGCTGGAAGGTCACGGCCGTACGAGCAGCTGGAACTCGAAGGCGTACCGCGAGGCCCGGTAGACGTGCGAGCCGAACTCGACGGCCCGCCCGGTGTCGTCGAAGGTGGTGCGCTCCATGGTGAGCAGCGGGGCGCCCGCCTCCTCGCCGAGCAGGGCGGCCTCGTCCCCGGTGGCGGCACGCGCCCCGACCGACTGCCGGGCGCTGTGCAGGGTGATGCCCGCGGCGCGCATCATCCGGTAGAGGCCGGTGGACTCCAGCTGTTCGGTGTCCAGCGGCAGCAGCCCGGTCGGCAGATGGTTGCGCAGGCGCGCCATCGGCTCGCCGTGCGCGGAGCGCAGCCGTTCGACCATGTGCACATCACTGCCCTCCGGCACCCCGAGGGCGGCCGCGACCTCGGCGGTCGCGGCCTCGATGGTGTTCTGCAGCACGCGGGTGGCCGGCCGCTGGCCCGCCGCCTCGAGGTCGTCGTAGAGGCTGCTCAGCTCCAGCGGTCGTTTGACCTGGCTGTGCACGACCTGGGTGCCCACTCCGCGGCGACGCACCAGCAGCCCCTTGTCGACCAGCGACTGGATGGCCTGGCGCACGGTGGGCCGGGACAGGCCGAGCCGCCCCGCCAGCTCGATCTCGTTGCCGAGCAGACTGCCGGGGGTGAGTGTTCCGTGCTCGATGGCGGCCTCCAGCTGCTGGGAGAGCTGGAAGTACAGCGGGACCGGACTGGTGCGGTCCACGCTGAGCGGAAGCGACACGGCGGCGTCCGGCGTGTCTCTGGGCTGCTTGGGCACGCTGCGAGCGTAGCCGCAGGGCCTGTTGACGGGAAGTTGTGTCGTTCGATTGTCAGGACAAATGCTTGACAGGGCCACGGGGCGGACTCCACCTTGGGGCCATGCGCATCGGACTCATCGGAACCGGACGTATCGGCGCCTTCCACGCGGGCGTCCTCAGCCGTCATCGGGAAGTCGGCTCCCTGGTGGTCGCCGACACGGACGCCCAGCGGGCGCGCGAGGTCGCGGACCGCATCGACGCCACCGCCGCCCCCTCCGTCGACGAGGTCTTCACCTGGGGCGTCGACGCCGTCGTCATCGCCTCCGCCACCGCCGCCCACGCCGATCTGATCGGCCGGGCCGCCCGCGCCGGGCTGCCCGCCTTCTGCGAGAAGCCGATCGCGCTGGACCTGCCCGGGACGCTCGGCGCGCTGCGCGAGGTGGAGAGCGCGGGCACCGTGCTCCAGCTCGGCTTCATGCGCCGCTTCGACGCCGGGTACGGGGCGGCTCGTGAGCTGGTGCGCTCGGGGCGGCTGGGCCGGCTGCACACCGTCCGGGCCATCACCTCCGACCCGGCCCCGCCGCCCGCCGCGTATCTGCCGCTGTCCGGCGGCCTGTACCGCGACTGTCTGGTCCATGACTTCGACATCCTGCGCTGGATCACGGGCCGGGAGGTCGTGGAGGTGTACGCCACCGGCTCCGACGCCGGGCCCGCGATGTTCCGCGAGGCGGGCGACGTCGACACCGCGGCGGCGGTGCTGACCCTCGACGACGGAACCCTGGCCTCCGCCACCGCCACCCGCTGCAACGGCGCCGGCTACGACGTCCGCATGGAGCTGTGCGGCGAGTCCGACACGGTAGCCGTCGGCCTCGACGACCGTACGCCGATCACCTCCACCGAGCCCCAGGGCGCACCCGCCGCCGACAAGCCCTGGCCGGGCTTCCTGGAGCGGTTCGCCCCGGCGTACGAGGCCGAGCTGGACGCGTTCATCCAGGTGGCCGCCGGCGAACTGGCCAACCCCTGCGACGGCCGCGAGGCCCTGGAGGCGCTGCGCGTCGCGGAGGCCTGCGAACTGTCGCGGCGGGAGCGGCGCCCGGTACGGATGGAAGAGATCGCGGGCGGCTGAGGCGGCCGAGGACCCGTCCGGCGGACGATCCCAGCCTGATCCGCCGGACGATCCCAGCCCGGTCAGGCCGAAGTCGGCCCGCAGTGCCTTCCCGTGCTCCAGCCGCCCGCCCGCGAGCGTGGCGCGTTCGGTCAGCCCGATCAGGCCCTGGCCGGATCCGGGCACCTGATGGACCGGGCCGTCCGGGGCCGGGTTGCTGACGGTGACGGTGAGCCCCTGGCCGGGTCCGCCGTGCACGGTGACGGTGACCTCGGCGCCGGGGGCGTGTTTGCGGGCGTTGGTGAGGCCTTCCTGGGCGATGCGGTAGACGGTGCGGCCGGTGGCGGCGGGGACCGTGGCCGGTGCGTCGATGCCGTTGTCGAGGGTGACGCGCATGCCGGCCTGCCGGGACTCGGCGACCAGCGCGTCGAGCGTGGCGAGGGTGGGCTGCGGCCGGTGGCTCTCGTCGCCCTCGCCGGGGGCGCGCAGTACGCCGATGATCTCGCGCAGGTCCTGGAGGGCCTCGTGGGCGCTGTCGCGGATGACTCCGGCGGCGCGGGCGACCTCGGCGGGGGGTGCGTCGGGCCGGAACTCCAGCGCGCCCGCGTGCACGCTGAGCAGCGTCAGCCGGTGGGCGAGCACGTCGTGCATCTCCCGGGCGATGGCCTCGCGGGCGAGCCGCTGGGCCTGCTGTGCGCGCAGTTCCGCCTCGGTCTCGGCCCGGTGGGCGCGTTCCTGCAGGGCGACCACGAGTTGACGGCGTGAGCGTACGAGCATGCCCCAGCCGAGGGCCGTCAGCACCAGGAGGACCCCGGCGATGATGCCGGCCAGGGTGGACGTCGCCGGATCGGGCCGCAGAAACGGCTGCCCGATGCCCGAGAGCAGCGCGAGCGAGCCGAGTGCGGCGACCGGTTTGAACGGCCGGTGCACGGCGAGGCTGAACAGGCTCACCAGCATGGCGCCGCCCGCGACCGGCACCGGCAGGGCGGTCACGATCAGCGTGGCGGCGAGCCCGACGGGCCAGCGCCTGCGCAGCCACACCGCACAGCAGGCCGCCGCGCCGATCAGCTGGTCGGCGAGGACGACGGCGTCGGTGTTGGCGGCCTGTTCGCTCGCCTCGACCGCGAGCACTCCGATGAGAGCGGCGAAGAGGAACGCGACGGTGTCCACGATCCAGTCGCGCACCGTCCGCCGCGGCCGTTCCCTGCCCCGGTCGCCCGGAAGCTCCTGGTCCAGTGGGCCGGCCATGGCCGACGGCAGCAGCCAGGGGTATTCCGTACGCGTCACATCGACAAACCTACGCAGGTGGGGGGCGGCCCGGGGCCGTCCCGCGACGGGAAGCTACCAAAGTCGCACGCTCTCAGACTTTCGGAGCGACGGCGCACGCCGACGGCGGACGCGGTGCCTCACGGCACCGGGCGACGATCACGGCATGAAGAAGATCCTGGAGTACATCGGTATGGCGCTGATCGTCGTCGGCGTATGCGGAGTCCTGCGTGAGCCGAGCGGCGGATGGTTCGCCTTGATGGGCTTCACGAAGTGGATCATCGAGCCGATCGGTTTCCTGGAGGGGAAGGAGCTCTACGCGCACATCGTGCTCGCGGTGCTCGGCTTCGCGATCCTGATGATCGCGGACCGCAGCGACCACAGCGACCACAGCGGCTGAGGGCGTCACGCTCCGGTGTCCCCGGCACCGGCCCGGGTACCGGCACCCGCCGGGCGCGCGGGAGGGGTACCGGTGCCGTCACTCGTACGGGTACCAGCACTGGCCGGGCGCGCGGCACGAGAAGCGGCACCGGCCCGGGTACCGGCACCCGCCGGGCGCGCGGAGCCGGTCATCGCCGCCAGCTGCGCCGCGGCACTGTCGAGGAGCATGTCGAGCGCCGCCGGATAGGCGCTGATGTTCATCTCCGCGATCAGGTGCGGTGCGGCCGGTGCGATGTGGGGGTGTGTGTCCGCCGGCAACCGCGCGTAGGTGGCCTGCCATACGGTCTCGTCCGCCCGGCGGGCCGCCTCGGGCAGCGCGAGGGCGGCCGCGTCCAGCGCCGCGAAAGCCAGTGTCTGGTCGATGAAGCAGTGGTAGATGCGTACCGCCGCCTGGGTGGGAAAGCCCGCCCGGTGCAGCACCCCCAGGATGATCTCGTCCGACGCGATCTCATGGGTCCTTCCGGAGACCCGGCTCGCCGTCAGCACGGCCGCCTGCGGATGCGCCAGATAGGCGGCGTGAATGCGCCGGCCCAGTTCACGGAGGTCCGCCCGCCAGTCCGCCGAGGCGGACCAGCCTTTGAGCGCGCGGCCGATCAGCTCGTCGCCGACCGCCAGCGTCAGCTCGTCCATGCCGCGGAAGTAGCGGTAGAGCGTACTGGGATCGGCTCCGAGCGCCGCCCCGATCCGTCGTGCGGTCAGCCCGGCGGCGCCGTGCTCGCGCAGCATCCGCAGCGCGGTCGTCACGATCAGCTGCTCCGAAAGGACCACGCCCGTCTTCGTGGGGCGACGCCGCCGCCGTTCGGGCTCCGGGACCACCTTCTTGGGCATCAGCCTGCTCCTTCTCGCCGCCGGCCGCTCGGTCGGCCACCCCATCGGCCGCACGCGTCCCGCGCTTATGCCAACGCCATTGACGATATCAACGGCCGGTGAGTTTCATCGGGGGCCCGGGAGAGTCCTGGGGAACAGGGAAGGACCTGGTCATGCGCATCTTGCTGGTGGGTGCCGGTGGAGTGGGGACAGCAGTCACCCGGATCGCCGCACGCCGTGGATTCTTCGAACGGATGGTCGTCGCGGACTACGACCAGGCCCGTGCCGAGGCCGCCGTCGCGGCCGGTGCCGCGGTCACTCCGGGGCCGGAGGCGGAGGGCCGGTTCGCCGCCGCCCGCATCGACGCCTCGGACGAGGCGGCGGTCAGCGAACTCCTCGCGCGGGAGCGCTGCGACGTCCTGCTCAATGCGACGGACCCCCGTTTCGTCATGCCGTTGTTCCGTGCCGCGCTCGCCGCCGGTGCCCACTACCTGGACATGGCGATGTCCCTGTCCCGCCCGCACGCGGACCGCCCGTACGAGGAGTGCGGGGTGAAGCTCGGGGACGAGCAGTTCTCCCTCGCGGACGACTGGGAGAAGTCGGGCCGGCTCGCCCTCGTCGGAATGGGTGTGGAGCCGGGGCTCTCCGACGTCTTCGCCCGCTACGCGGCCGACGAACTCTTCGACACCATCGAGGAGATCGGCATCCGGGACGGCGCCAACCTCGCCGTGGAGGGCTATGACTTCGCGCCCTCGTTCAGCATCTGGACCACGATCGAGGAGTGCCTCAACCCGCCGGTGGTCTTCGAGGCCGGCCGTGGCTGGTTCACGACCGCGCCGTTCAGCGAACCCGAGGTGTTCGACTTCCCTGAGGGCATCGGGCCGGTCGAGTGCGTCAACGTCGAGCACGAGGAGGTGCTGCTGATTCCGCGCTGGGTCGAGGCCGGTCGGGTCACCTTCAAGTACGGCCTCGGTACGGACTTCATCAACACACTGCAGGTCCTGCACCAGGTGGGCCTGGACAGGACCGACCCGGTCACGGTGCCGGGCCCGGAAGGACCGGTGCGGGTCTCGCCCCGTGACGTCGTCGCGGCCTGCTTGCCCGACCCGGCCACGCTGGGCGACCGGATGCGCGGCAAGACCTGCGCGGGCACCTGGGTCAAGGGGGTCAAGGACGGCCGGCCGCGCGAGGTCTACCTGTACCACGTCGTCGACAACGAGTGGTCCATGAAGGAGTACGGCAGCCAGGCCGTGGTCTGGCAGACGGCCGTCAACCCGGTCGTCGCACTCGAACTCGTCGCGACCGGGGCGTGGTCGGGGACGGGCATCCTGGGACCGGAGGCCTTCGACGCGCGTGCCTTCCTCGCCCTGCTGCAGGAGTACGGCTCTCCCTGGGGGATGCGCGAGCAGTAGGGAGCCGAGCGGTGGCCCGCGGAGCGCGGGCCACCGCATGTCCCGGCTGACGGCTGTCGGTCGTCCCCGGTCAGCCGTCAGCCGTCAGCCCGCCGTGAACTCTGAACTGTGAGCTGTGAACTGTCACAGATCACTGTCAACACAGCACGTTGAGCGCACCCGGCTGCACCCTCGCCGTCACGGGAAGCGTGGCGTCGACCTCGCCGTCCGCCCCGTACGGGACGTCCCGGTCGGCCTCGATGCGGACCTCCTTGCCCCGGAGGATCTCCACTTCGGGGCGCTTCAGATGCTCACCGGTCTTCAGCTCGTTCATCATCGCGAAGAACAGCCGCTTGGGAGCGTGCCGGATCACGACGACGTCCAGCAGTCCGTCGTCGAGCCGGGCGCCGGGGGCGATCTTGCGGCCGAAGCCGTAGAAGCCGGAGTTGGCCGCCACCACGGTGTAACCGCGGCGCTCGTGCAGCTCCCCGTCCACCGTGATGCGGTAGTTCACGGGCCGCCAGGTCACGACGGCCCGCAGACCACCGGAGTAGTACGACGCCGCGCCCCGCAGCAGCCGGGAGGTGTTGGCGTACCGGTTGGCCACGGCGTCGACACCGGCGTACACGCTGCCCAGCACGGACGTGCCGGCGTGGACGGCCGATTCGACCCCGATGGTGTCGACCGCCCGGGGCGAGCCGTGGAGCAGCAGCTCCGCCAGGGCCGGAGCGTCGGTGGGGAGCCCCAGCGCACGGGCGAAGTCGTTGCCCCGCCCCGCCGGGACGAGACCGAACACGGTGTCCGTGCCGCTGAGAGCCCCGCCGACACAGCCGGCTATCCCGTCGCCGCCGACGGCGAGCACCACGTGCCCTTGTTCGCCGGCCTGCCGCGCCACCTCCTGGGCGTGCTCCAGGCTGCGGCTGTACTGGGTGTCGAGCTGAGCCCCGGCCTCCCGCAGGAGCCGGGCCAGCGGGAGCAGGGCCGCCGTACCGCTGGACCCGCCCGCGGTGGGGTTGACGACGGCGGTGAACTGTCGCATGGATGCGCCTCCGGAAGGCAGGGGGCCGGTTTCAGCGGACGGGGATGAGCACGCCGGGGTTGAGGATCCCGGCCGGGTCGAGCTCGGCCTTGACGGCCTGCAGGATTCGGACGCCGACCGGGCCGATCTCCTGGGTGAACCAGTCGCGGTGGTCGGTCCCGACGCCGTGATGATGGCTGATGGTGCCGCCCGCCGCCAGGATCGCGTCATTGGCGGCCCGCTTCGCGGGCGCCCAGTGGGCGACCGGGTCGTCCCCCTGCGCCGAGACGACGGTGAAGTACAGCGACGCGCCGTTCTCGTACACATGGGATATGTGACACATCACCAGTGGCGGTGTACCCGCGTCGGTCAGGGTCGTGGTGAGCGCCTGGCGTACCGCGTCGTACAGGCCCGGCAGTGCGGACCAGAACCCGGCGGTCTCCAGGGTCTCGGCGAAGGCGCCGGCGTCGAGGAGCGCGTCGCGCAGATACGGGGCGTTGTAGCGGCCGTGCGCCCAGCGGTCGCCCGGCTCCTCGCCGACGAACTCGCCGCCGCAGGCGAGGAGCACCTCGCGGGCGCGGGCGCGCCGGTCCGCGGTGTCCTCGGCGGTGCCCTCGTACCCGGCGATCGCCATGCACCCGGCGGCCTGGGGGGCGTCCGAGCTGCCGATCTTGTCGGGCTGGGCCAGGCCGATGAACGTCTCGGTCTCGTCCGACAGACGCAGCACGGTCGGCCGCGGGCCGTCCTGGGCGAGTGTGCGCAGTGCCGCCGCGCCCGCCTCGAAGGAGGAGAAGCGCCAGCCCTCGTAGATCCGGGTCCCGGGGAGCGGGCGGATCCGGACGGTCACCGAGGTGATCACACCCAGCGCGCCCTCGGAGCCGAGGACCAGCTGGCGCAGGTCCGGGCCGGCCGCCGAGCGGGGCGCGCGGCCCAGCTCCAGGGTGCCCTCGGGGGTGGCGACGGTGAGGCCCAGCACCATCTCGTCGAAGCGGCCGTAGCCGGCGGAGGCCTGGCCGCTGGAGCGGGCCGCGGCGAAGCCGCCGATCGAGGCCCATTCGTAGGACTGCGGGAAGTGGCCTAGCGTGAAGCCCTGTTCGTTGAGCAGCGCCTCGCAGTGCGGGGCGCGCAGCCCGGGCTGGATCGTGGCGGTGCGGGAGACCTCGTCGAGGGTCAGCAGGCTGTCGAGGCGGCGCAGGTCCAGCGCGATGAAGCTCCGCTTCCCCTCCGGGGCCAGGCCGCCGACGACGGAGGTGCCGCCGCCGAACGGCACGGCGGCCAGGCCGTGTTCGACACAGACCCGGAGGACGGCGAGCACCTCGTCGTGGCTGCCCGGGAGCACGACGGCGGCCGGTATGTCGTCGACCTCGCCGGCGCGGATGCGCAGCAGGTCGGGGGTGGACTTGCCGCGGGTGTGCCGGATCCGCGTCTCCGCGTCGGTGCGTACGTGCACGCGGTCGCCGACGCGTTCGGTCAGCGCCTGGCGGGCCGCGTCGGTCAGCGCGGCGTCGGGGACGGCGATGTCGCCGAGCTCGGCCGGACCGGTCTCGAGCGGTGTGACGCCGAGCAGGTCGCGCAGCAGGCCGATCACCGTGTCGGGCAGCGGGGCCGCCTTGGCCGGGTCGCCCCAGCCGCTCCACAACATGTCCACTTGGTCTGTTCCTCACCGTCGGTTCGCGGGGCGTTGTGCCGCGCGGCCTGCACTGGCATTACACTGTGACAGATGACGCCCATTCGTCACAACCATGCGGACTCGGATTCCGTGCTCGACGCAGCACGTGACTGCGTTCTGGCCGTCGGCGTACGCCGGACCACGCTGACCGATGTGGCCCGGCGGGCCGGTGTGTCACGTATGACGTTGTATCGCCGCTGGCCGGACGTACGGAGCCTGGTCGGCGACCTGATGACCAGGGAGTGGATCGCTCTCGCCGTCGGCACCATGCCCGCCGTCGTGCCCGGCGCCCCCACCCGGGCGCGGCTGGTCGACGGACTGGTCGACGGAGTCGCGGCCTTCCGCGCCCACCCGCTCTTCCACAAGATCCTCGACGTCGACCCCGAGTTGCTGCTGCCCTATGTGCTCGACCGCCGGGGCGCCAGTCAGGACGCCCTGCTGGGGCTCATCACCGGCGCCCTGAAAGAGGGGCACGCCGACGGTTCCGTCCGTGCGGCGCACCCCGACCGCCAGGCCCGCGCCCTGCTGCTGGTCGTGCAGTCCTTCACGCTCTCGCTGCGCACTATGACCGAACCGGACGATCCCGAGCTCACCGACGCGGCCTTCCTCGAAGAGCTGCGGACCCTTCTGGAGAGGACCCTTACGCCATGAGCAGCCCGAGTCCCGCCTCTTCGCTCAACGCGGCACGCCGCGCTCAGGAGCTCGCCGAACTCGCCGACGGCAGCGGGGTCGACGTGCTTGTCGTCGGTCTCGGCGCGACCGGCGCCGGAGCCGCCCTCGATGCCGCCTCACGCGGTCTCACCGTGGCCGCGATCGACGCCCACGACCTCGCGTTCGGCACGTCCCGGTGGAGCTCCAAGCTCATCCACGGCGGCCTGCGCTACCTCGCCACCGGGCAGCTGGACGTCGCCCACGAGAGTGCCGTAGAGCGCGGTGTGCTCATGGAGCGCACCGCTCCGCACCTGGTGCGCGCCCAGCCCTTCGTCCTGCCGCTCACCCCGCTGGTCTCCCGCTCCCAGGCCGCGCTGGCCTGGGCGGGCTTCCGGGCCGGAGACCTGCTGCGGGTCTCCGCCCGCACATCGCGCGCCACACTGCCCGCACCCCGCGCCCTGTCGGCGGTGGAGACCCGGCACATGGCGCCCGCGCTGCGGCCGACCGGGCTGCGCGGCGGGCTGCTGTCCTGGGACGGCCAGCTCACCGACGACGCCCGTCTCGTCACCGCCGTGGCCCGCACCGCCGGCGCGCACGGCGCGCGGATCCTCACCCGCGTCCGCGCCCTCTCCCTCAGCGGCTCGGGTGCCCGGGTCCGCGACGAACTCACCGGCGAGGAGCTGGACATCCGGGCGCGTGCCGTCGTCAACGCCACCGGTGTCTGGGCGGGCGGGCTGGTGGACGACATCAGGCTCCGGCCGTCCCGGGGCACGCACCTCGTCCTGCGCTCCGAGGCCCTCGGGGGTCTCTCGGCGGGCATGCACATTCCCATCCCCGGGGAGACCAACCGGTTCGTCCTGGTCCTGCCGCAGGGCGACGGCCGGGTGTACGTGGGACTGACCGACGAGCCGGTCGAGGGTCCGGTGCCGGACGTCCCCGAGGTGCCCGAGACGGACATCGGCTTCCTCCTCGACGTCCTGGGCTCCGCGCTCGACGTCTCGGTGAGCCGGGACGACGTCGTGGGGGCGTTCGCCGGACTGCGGCCGCTACTGGACACCTCCGGCGCGGCGGGCTCCGGCCGCACCGCGGACATCTCCCGCAAGCACGCCGTGCTGACCTCGCCCGACGGGGTCGTCACCATCGTCGGCGGGAAGCTGACCACCTACCGCCGGATGGCGCAGGACGCCGTCGACGCCGCCGTCAGCGCGCGCGGCCTGGCCGCCGGCCGGTGCAGGACGGCGGCGATCCCGCTGGTCGGCGCCGCCCGGCCGAGCGCGCTCGCGACGCTGGACGCGCCTCGGCGTCTGGTCCGCCGCTACGGCGCCGAGGCCCCGGCCGTCCACGCGCTCGGTCTCGCCGACCCGGCCCTGGCCCGTCCCGTCGTCCCCGGCCACCCGGTCACGGGCGCGGAACTGCTGTGGGCCGTACGTCACGAGGGAGCCCTCGACGAGTCGGACGTCCTCGACCGGCGCACCCGTATCGGTCTCGTCCCGCACGACCGCGGGGCGGCGGCCGCCGCGGCCCGCGAGGCCCTGGCGCACGGCTCCTGACGGATCAGCCGGTGGCGGTGTCCCCCGCCCTGCGCCCCCACCCGGTCCCCGCGAGCACTAGTAGGACTCCGTTAGGTCGGGGTGGATCTTGTTGGCTGGCGTCTGGTTCGGGGTTGGGGCAGGGGGCGGTGGCAGGTGGTGCAGGTGCCGGTCCAGCAGTTCAGCAGGTCTTGGAGGGCGTCGAGGATCTGGTAGAGGGTGAGTCCGGTGTGTCGGCTTTTGGGGACAGTCGCTGCTCGGTGAGGAAGGCGTGGGCGGCGGTGACCAGGGTGACGTGGTGGTGCCAGCCCGGCCAGGAGCGGCCTTCGAAGTGGTCCAGGCCAAGGCCGTGCTTGAGTTCGCGGTAGTCGTGCTCGATGCGCCAGCGGATCTTGGCCAGGCGGACGAGTTCGGCGATGGGGGTGTCCTCGGGCAGGTCGGACAGCCAGAACCGGGTCGGTGTGTCCTCCCCGTCGGGCCACTCGGCCAGCAGCCACACCGCGGGCAGCGCACCGTCCCATTGGCCGTGCTCGGCCACTGCGGCTGCCTGCGCGAGGCGACGCGAGCGCACTCCGGCCGGCCGCACCCGCACGGCCAGGAAGCGGGAGGTCATCGGCGCGCGGGAGCCCTGGCGCCCAGGTGTTCGTGACCGATGGCGATGCCCGCTGCCGCGGCCCACAGCGGTTCGGTGCCCAGCAGCAGGCTGTCCCGGGACGCGGAGGTGCGGCGGACCGCCCGCATCTGGACGAAGAACGCGAACAGTGTGCAGAAGACGGAGAGGAAGAGCAGCCTGGCTCGGTCGACGGCGGCCACGCGGCCCGGGCATGCGCGCGGGGCGCACCGGTGCTGTCGTTCCGGTGCGCCCCGCGAAGGGCAGGTGTCGTGGCTGCCCGGTCATGAGGGGCGGTCAGCCGCCCAGCTCCTGGTGGCGGGCCACCAGGGCGCGCGTGCCCTGTTCGGTCAGCGAGCCGTACAGGCGCAGCCGGGAGAAGCCGCCGTCCGGGAAGATGTCGATCCGGACGTGGGTGCCGACCGCCGGGGCGTCGAGCACGAAGCGGTGGTTGGTGTCGGGCTGCAGACGGGTGCGCGGCAGGAACTCGGTCCACGCTGCGTCTTCATCTGCCGCGCCGTCCTCGCCGTCCTTGACGGACAGCGATGCCCAGCCCGCCGAGTTGCCCTTGAGGTAGGCGGTGTCGATCTCGACGGCGCGGATCTCGGACTGGGCGACCAACTGGTAGCGGATCCAGTCGTTGCCCTGGTCGCGGCGGCGGGCGGTCTCCCAGCCGTCGTCCATCTTGCGGGAGCGGCCCGGGTTGATGGTGTTGGTGGGCGGCGAGTAGAAGCGGTTGGAGGCGTCTTCGACCGAGCCGCCGTTCTCCAGCGCGACCACGTCGAAGGTGCCCAGCGTGGCGAGCCACGCCGGGTCGGGAACGACCTCGCCGTACACACGCAGCCGGGCGATGCCGCCGTCGGGGTGCTGGTTGACCCGCAGATGTGTGAAGCGCTGCTCGACCGTGACCTCGAAGCCGTTCGCCGCGTGGCCTCCGACGGGGGTGCGCGGGACCAGGGTCGTCCACTTCACGTCGCCGGAGAGGAGCTCCTGCGGTGTCGGGGCGCCCTCCACGGAGGTGCCCTCGATGGAGACGGCCTGCGGCATGTTGCCGCGGAAGTGGGCGGTGTCGACGACGATGCCGCGGATCACGCCGGGTGCGCCCAGGCGTACGAGCGCCCAGTCGTGGTCCTCGGCGGTCGGCCAGGGCTGCTCGGCGGAGACACCGCGGCGGCGGCGGGTCTCCCAGCCGTCCATGATCTTGCCCTTGTGGCCGAAGTGCTCGGGGTCGAACGCGGCGGCCTCGGGGACGAGGAGGTTCTCGCGCTGGGCGAAGAACTCGTCGTTGGCGGCGATGACGCCCGCGCCCAGCTGACGGTCGGCGAGATTGGCGTAGCTGGTGAACGGGAAGTCGGCGGTGCGGTAGTCGGCGTAGGGGTCGCCGCCCCCGTACGGGTTCGCGTTACCAGTGAAGGACGGTATCGCCACGGTGTCAGTTGTTCCTTTCGAGCAGCCGGCCGGTCGGCTCGGCGAGGGTGCCGTTCTCCACGATCCGCGTACCGCGCAGCCATGTCGACTTCACGACGCCGTGCAGGGTTTTTCCGGCGTAGGCCGTGACCTGGTTGCGGTGGTGGAGCTCGGCCGGGTCGACGGTGAAGGTCTCGTCGGGGGCGAGGACCGCGAAGTCGGCGTCACGGCCGGCCTCGATGGCCCCCTTCTGGGTGAGGCCCGCGAGCTTCGCCGGGGCGGACGACATCCAGCGGACGACGTCCTCCAGGGTGCGGCCGCGCTGGCGGGCCTCGGTCCAGATGGCCGGCAGGCCCAGTTGGAGCGAGGAGATGCCGCCCCAGGCGGAGGCGAAGTCGGGGGTCTTGAGGTCGGTGGTGCAGGGCGAGTGGTCGGAGACGACGCAGTCGATCGTCCCGTCGGCGAGGCCTTGCCACAGGGCGTCCTGGTTCGCCGCCTCACGGATCGGCGGGCAGCACTTGAACTCGGTGGCGCCGTCCGGGACCTCCTCTGCGGTGAGGGTGAGGAAGTGCGGGCAGGACTCGACGGTGATCCGCACGCCCTCGGCCTTGGCCGCGGCGATCAGCGGCAGCGCGTCGCTGGAGGACAGGTGCAGGACGTGTACGCGCGCGTTCAGCCGCTTGGCGTGCGCGATCAGGTTCGCGATCGCCGTGTTCTCGGCGTCGCGGGGCCGGGAGGCGAGGAAGTCGGCGTACTTCGGGCCCTTGCGCTGCGGGGCGGCGGCCAGGTGGTGCGGGTCCTCGGCGTGCACGATCAGCAGTCCGCCGAAGCCCGCGATCTCGGCCATGGAGCGGGCGAGCTGCTCCTGGTCGAGCTCGGGGAACTCCTCGACGCCCGACGGCGACAGGAAGCACTTGAAGCCGAAGACGCCCGCGTCGTACAGCGGACGCAGGTCCTTGACGTTGTCCGGGATCGCCCCGCCCCAGAAGCCGGTGTCGATGTGCGCCTTGGGCCTGGCCACATCCTGCTTGGTGCGCAGGTTGCCGACCGTGGTCGTGGGCGGGAGGGAGTTGAGGGGCATGTCGAGGAGTGTGGTGATGCCGCCCGCCGCGGCCGCGCGGGTGGCGGTCCAGAAGCCCTCCCACTCGGTGCGGCCGGGGTCGTTCACATGGACATGGGTGTCGACGAGGCCGGGGAGGAGGACGTCGTCCCCGAAGTCCTCGAGCCGGGCACCGGCCGGCACCTCGGCGTCGTACGGCAGCACCCCCGCGATCTTCCCGCCGGCGACGGCGACGGTCGCGGCGCACGTCCCCTCGGGGGTGATGACGCGAGTCGAGCGCAGTACCAGGTTCACGTCCGTACCGGACACCCTGCCCCTCACTTCCGTACAGCGAAATTCAACGAACTGTTGAAGGAGTCTTCACCCCCGACCCTGGTCCGTCAAGACCCGCCCGGGCGACCCGGCCGGCTTAGGCTTTTCCACAAAGTGGAACAGAGATTTCGCCGAACAGAACGTAGCTATGCACAGCGGTAGGGACGCGGGATCATCGGAGGTGACCGCCAACACGCGGACAAACACGCCCTGACCGGCAAAGACGCCTTGACGTGAGCGGTGTGCCCCACGCAACCGCCCGGTAGGCTGCTACCTTGCCCGCCGCCTGAAAGGACCGTTGACGTGCCGACGTACAGCGCCAGCACCACCGACGCCGCCAAGCCCGCCGCGAACAGCGGTGGTGTTCAGTCCCTCGAGCGCGCCTTCGATCTGCTCGAGCGGATGGCCGATGCCGGGGGCGAGGTCGGGCTGAGCGAACTCTCCACGAGCAGCGGACTTCCGCTGCCCACCATCCACCGCCTCATGCGGACCCTGGTCGCCTGCGGCTACGTCCGCCAGCAGCCGAACCGCCGCTACGCCCTGGGCCCCCGGCTGATCCGCCTCGGCGAGTCCGCCTCCCGACTGCTCGGTACGTGGGCCCGCCCGTACCTCGCCCGACTGGTCGAGGAGACCGGCGAGACGGCGAACATGGCGCTGCTCGACGGCGACGAGATCGTCTACGTCGCGCAGGTGCCCTCGAAGCACTCGATGCGGATGTTCACCGAGGTCGGCCGCCGGGTCCTGCCGCACTCGACAGGTGTGGGCAAGGCGCTCCTCGCTCACACCCCGCCGGAGGAGGTGCGGGCCCTGCTCGCCCGCACCGGTATGCCGGCCGCCACCGAGAAGACGATCACCACCCCCGACGGCTTCCTCGACGCCCTGGAGCAGGTCCGCCGCGCCGGGTACGCGGTGGACGACAACGAGCAGGAGATCGGCGTCCGCTGCCTCGCGGTCTCGGTGCCCAACTCGCCCACCGCCGCGGCGATCTCCATCTCTGGCCCTGCGGGCCGGGTCACGGACTCGGCGACGGAGAAGATCGTCCCGATCCTGCAGACGGTGGCGAAGGAACTCTCCGAGGCCCTGGCGAACACGTCGGCGCCGCAAGCCTGAGAGCCGCAGACCTGAGCGAGCAGACCTGAGCGAGCAGACCTCAACGAGAAGACCTGAACGAGAAGACCTGAACGAGGAGGTACGGGTACCCCCCTCAGCCCCCTGCAGGTGGGGCAGGGGCAGCGCGCCGTCAGCCCCCTGCGTTGTGGGACAAGGGCAACGCGCCGTCGAGCATGGTCACGACCCGGTCCGCCCGGTCCAGATGCGCTCGGTCGTGCGTGACCAGGACCGTCGCCGTGCCCCGCTCCCGGGTCAGCGAGACCAGCAGGTCGAGGACCGCCGCGCCCCGCTCGTGGTCGAGGGCGCTGGTCGGCTCGTCGACGAGGAGCACGCCGGGGTCGTTCATCAGCGCGCGGGCGATGTTGACGCGCTGGCGCTGACCGCCGGAGAGCTGGTGCGGGCGACGGTCCGCCTGTCCGCCGAGGCCGACCGCCGCCAGCAGCCCCCGGGCCCGTTCGCGCGCCTGCCGTGGCTGCCGGCCCGAGAGGTGGGCCATCGCCTGCAGCTGTTCCACGGCCGTCAGCGAGGGCAGCAGATGCGGTTGCTGGAAGACGATGCCGATGTGTTCACGGCGCAGGGCGGCCTTCTCCGCACGGCTCAGCACGCCCGTGTCCTCACCGGCCACGACGACCCGCCCGGCATCGGGCGTGACCAGCGTCGCCGCGACCGCGAGGAGGCTGGACTTGCCCGAGCCGGACGGTCCGACGACCGCCGTGAGCGACCCCGCGGGGACCTGGAGCGAGACGGCGTCGAGCGCGGTCAGCCGCCCCTCGCCGTCCGGGTAGGTGAGGGTGACATCGTCGAGCAGCAGTGTCATCGGGCGCTCCCCAGCGCGGTGAGGGGGTCGACGGCGGTGATCCGCCGGACGGACAGCGCGGCGCCGAGCACACCGAGCACGATCATCACGGCCGCCGGCAGCAGCACGGTCGACGGCTCCAGCACGAACGGCACGTCCTTGCCGCCGACCAGCGCGCCGGTCCCGGCCGCAAGCGCGGTCCCCAGCAGCGTGCCGGCGCCCAGCATGAGCACGGCCTGCCCGAGGGCGTCCCGCAGCAGATACGCGGTGGCGGCGCCGAGTGCCTTCAGTACGGCGATGTCGGCGCTGCGCTGGATGGTCCAGACGGTGAAGAACGCTCCGACGACCAGCGCGGAGATGGCGAAGAGGAAGCCGCGCATGAGCTGCAGCGAGCCGTTCTCGGCCTGGTAGGACCCGATGGCGGTGACGGCGTCGGCGACCGTCCGGGTCTCGGTGCCCGCGGCCTCGTCCCCGGCCGCGAGGTCCGCGCCGCTGTCCGTGCGCAGCGCGATGACGGTGGCCTGCTGCCGCGGGGTCGTGCCGGTGCGGCCGAGCTCCTGCCAGTCGTCCAGCGCCGTCCAGACGACGGGGGTGTGGCTGTGCGAGGCATCACCTGCGACGGCCGCGACGGTCGCGTTCCGCGGCCCGATGCGTACGGAGTCGCCCACGGACGCGCCGAGTTCCTCCGCGGCCCGTACGGAGAGCACGGCCCGGCCGGGAGCGAGCCTCGCCGGCGCGATGCCGCCGTCCGGCTCGACCCCGAACACCGAGACGGCCGCCGTTCGGTCCCCCGCGCTCGCGTTGAGCGTACGGATGCCGACGGGCTGGGCGGAGGTGACACCCGGCCGGCTCGCCCACGCCCGCCACGCGCCCTCCGTCACGGTCGAGTCGGTGAAGGACACCGACCGGCCGGAGGGCGGGGCGTCGAAGGCGAGGTGATCGGCGGGCAGTCCGGTGACCGCCGATACGTTCTCCCGGGCGAGCCCGGCCGTCAGCCCGGACAACAACCCGACGAGCAGCGTGATCAGCACGATCACGCTGCCCATCAGGGTGAACCGCCCTTTGGCGAATCTCAGATCTCTCCATGCCACGAACATGGTCACCAGCGTGCGGGCGGCGGCCGTGCCCGGGCATCGCACCGCGGATGGCCGCTGTATCAAACTTTCGGTTGACCGACGTATGACATGTCACGTCTCGAACTCGTGGACCGAGTGGCCGAATCCGGTGGCCCTGGCAGTCCCCCGCATCCGTTGGTGCGGGGTGTCCCGGTCCTCGACGAGCCGGCGGTTGTTCTCGGCGATCGCGCGCTCGACGAACTCACCGAGAACCGGGTCGAGTTCGACCGGATGGGAACGGTCGCAGTCGAGCCCTGTCCAGGTGTACGAGGATGCCTTGGTGACCAGGGAGGGCAGCGTCTGGCGTGCGGCCCAGGCGTCGGCGCCGCGCCCGGCACGCTGGGCGGTGAGCATGTCCAGCGCGGTGCGGGCCGCCCGGCCCCAGGCCTCGGTGGCGTCCAGCCAGGGCTTCGTCTCGGAGAGGAGGACCGGGTCGTCGAGGCGGGCGCGCAGTACGGCGGGCGCGTTCTCGATCTCGCTGAGCGCACGGTGCAGGCGGGCGACGGGGTCGTTCCGTCCGACGTTCGGTCCGACGGTCCGTCCGACGGTCCGTCCGGCGCTCCGTCCAGCAGTCCCTCCGGCACTCCGTCCAGCACTCCGTCCGGCATTCCGTCCGGCATTCCGTCCAGCAGTCCAGTCCCGCCAGAAGGCATCGATCCGGGCGGACAGTTCGGGCGCGGGCCGCGGGTCGATCCGCGACGAGTGGCTGAGTCCGGCGAAGGCGCGCAGTGCGCACGCGGTACGCGGGTCGTGGCCGGCCAGTTCGCTGATCGCGGCCGCCCAGGAGCGCTCGGGGTCGTACGCGGTGTCGTTCCAGGCGTAGTCGGCGACGGTGAACAGCGACAGCAGGGACGCGCGGACCTGAGGCATGGGGTTGGCGATGAGCCCGACGGCCGCCCCGGGACGGCCCGGTGCGGCGAGTGAGGGCTCGCGGCCCGCGTACGGGCCGAGCAGCAGCCGCCCGGGGACGTAGTCGTTGACCGGGTAGTTGTCCCGGAGCAGCACGGGGTGGCCGAAGACCTTGCGGGCGGCGGCGACCTCGGCTCGGGTGATGTGCGGCGCGATCACTTCCACCCCGGTCCACCGGACGACGACCGAGGGGTCGAGGTCGCGTGCGAGGCGTTCCGTGTACTCGGTTCCGGCGGTGCCCCGGTACTCGCTCGGCACGATCTCCAGCGGCGCGGAGCCTGAGTGAGTGGTGATGAACTCGCGCTGGACCGCGTTGACGAGATGCGCCTGCGCGGCGGCGGACCCGGCGGGTCCGGTACCGAAGGCCGCACGGTCCGCGCCGCAGTTCCGCTCCCAGTGGTCGATGTCGTCGAACGCCACGACGAAGGTGCGTACGCCGACGTCCCAGAGCGACGCGAACTTGGTGGTGAGCGCGCGGGACTCGGCGGGGTCGGAGCAGCAGACGGAGAGGCCGGGAGAGAGCACGTACCCGAACTCGACGTGCTGGGCCTGTGCGTGCTCCACGAGCGCGCGCAGCCGGGCCAGTTCGTCCGCCGGGTAGGGCTTGCGCCACGCGGCGCGCAGGTACGGGTCGTCCTTCGGCGTGTAGACGTACAGGTTCATCTTGTGCCGGCCCATCCAGTCGAGGCCGGCGAGGCGCTGTTCGTGCGACCAGGACGGGCCGTGGAAGCCCTCGACGATGCCTCGCCGCCGCATCCCGGGCCAGTCCCGGATCTCGACACCGTCGAGCGTCGCGGCGCGGTTCGCGCGCAGAAGCTCCCGGAGGGTCTGCGCCGCGTAGTAGGTCCCGGCCGCGTCCGCACCCGCGAGGACGATGCGGTAGTGCCGGGCCGCCATGACATAGCCCTCGGCCGCCATCGTCTCCGCACCCTGGACCCCGAGCGCGTCGAGCGCCGCTGGGGTGGCGGCGTTCTCCTTGGCACCGCCGACGACGACTGCGAGGCCCGGCCCAGGGTCGGTGCGGTCGTCGATCTGGCGGATCGTCCGGACTCCCGCGCTCCGGAGCACATCCCGCACGACGGTGAGCGCGGGCCCGTCGGTCGCGGCCCCGGCGACCAGGGTGACGGCGGCGGGAATGCGTACGGTCCCCGGGAGCCTCTTCACGGACCGCGGCGTGGGCGCGGGCGCAGGCGCGGGCCGCGCCGGGTCCGGGGCTCCGGCGGATACCGCGGCGGGCTCCGCGCCGGCGTCCGCGGGGCATTCCGCGTCGCTTTCCGCGGCGACGGCCCGTCCCGTCCCCGCGGGCACCAGCATTGCCAGGGCCAGCGCGACCGCGTGGGCCGCGCGCATGCGCCAAGTGGGTTTCGCGTACAGGGAGATCGAGGCGAACGTCATCGCCGCAAGGCCTCCTCCCGCCGCCCGACGGCAGTGCGAGTACTGGGATGCCAGAGGACTGGACCATGCACCAGACATCGTTGTCAATGGCCGTGCCGGCATTCCCTCGGATCCTGCACATCCGGTCACCAAAAGGGCAGCGGCGGGCGCACTTCGGGCGGGGCCAGGCGCGGCCTGCCGGGGCCCGGCCGGGCGCGGCCCCGAGCGGCAGACGCAGCCATCTGCGAGCCGTCGCCTACCGGACGCCCGGATGCCCGGGATACCTGGGACATCCGGATGCCCGGATGCCCGCCGGCTGCTTCTTGCTCTCACTCTCACCGTCACCGTCGGTCGAGGGCGAGGGCGAGGGCGAGGGTGAGAAGGCAGCGTACGAGGGCATCGCCGACCCTTCGCGCCTTCGGCGGCTCGAACTCGGCCGTCCTCGGTGACCCACCGCCCGGGTCCCCTCCGAGTGCCGCGCCTGCGCGAACGTGGGACCGGGCCGTCGGAGCGCGGAACGCCCGGCCTACTCTGGAGCGGCCATGGATCCCCGCCCGCTCACCCCCGCCCTGCGCGCCCTCCGTCTCTGTCTGCATCTGCTGATGGCGGGGCTGCTGACGCTCGCCGCGGTACGGGCCGTCGCCGACCACAAATCCGACGCCGCGGCCGTCGTCACGGCGGCGGCGGTGACCGCGGTGGTGTACGCGGCGGGCTCCGCCCTTCGCGGCGTGCGCGAATCACGTACCGCGGCGGCGCTCTGGCTGGCCGCCCTGTGCACGGCCTGGCTGGCACTGCTCGGGTTCACGCCGGACGGCCTGTGGACGGCGTTCCCGTTGTACTTCCTCCAGCTTCATCTGCTGCCCGTGCGCTGGTCCCTGCCGGCTGTCGCCGCGACGGCGGGCGCGGCGATCCTGTCGTACGTGCGGCACGGCGAACCGCTCAGTCCGGGTGCGTTCATCGGACCGCTTCTGGGTGCGGCCGTCGCCGTGGCGACCGTACTCGGCTACCGGGCGCTGTACCGGGAGAGCGAGCGCAGGCGCCGGCTCATCGAGGAGCTGGTCTCGACCCGCGCCGAGCTGGCGGCGGCCGAGCGGCACACGGGCACGCTTGCCGAGCGGGAGCGGCTCGCTCGCGAGATCCACGACACGCTCGCGCAGGGGCTGTCCTCCATCCAGTTGCTGCTGCGGGCGGCCGAGCGGGCACTGCCCGCGGACTCCCCCGCGGCGGAGCACATCGGGCAGGCGCGCCAGGCCGCCCAGGACAACCTCGCCGAGGCCCGTCGTTTCGTCCGGGCCCTGACGCCGCCGGACCTGGAGCACGGCACGCTGGCCGCCGCGCTGGACCGGCTCACCCGGCCCGGACCGGGTCCGCGTGTCCGGTTCTCGGTCAGTGGCACTCCCGCCCCGCTACCCACCCCGTACGAGGTGGCCCTGCTGCGGATCGCCCAGTCGGCCCTCGCGAACACGGTCCGCCACGCGGCGGCCGAGCGCGCCGAGATCACCCTGACCTTCATGGAATCGTCGGTCACGCTGGATGTCGTGGACGACGGGCGGGGGTTCGACCCCACGTCGCCCCGGTCGTCGAAGTCGTCGAAGTCGTCGAGGCCGTCGAGGTCGTCGCAGTCATCCGGGTCGCCCACGCCGTCCGAGCCGTCGGGCCCGTCCGAGCCGTCCGAGTCGTCGGAACCGTCCGAGGGCGGCTTCGGGCTGCCCGCGATGCGCTCGCGCGCGGAGTCACTGAACGGCACGTTCACCGTCGAGTCCGCGCCGGGCCAGGGCACCGCCGTCGCCGTCACTCTGCCGCTCTCGCCCGGAGTTCCCTCATGACGATCCGCCTGCTGCTCGCCGACGACCATCCCGTGGTACGGGCCGGGCTCAGGGCCGTCCTGGACACCGAGCCCGGCTTCACCGTCGTCGCGGAGGCCGCCACGGCCGAGCAGGCCGCCGAGAGGGCCGCCGCCGGCGACATCGACGTCGTCCTGATGGACCTTCAGTTCGGCACCGGGATGCACGGTTCGCAGGCCACCGCCGCGATCACGGCGCGGCAGGGCGGACCCCGCGTCCTCGTCCTCACCACGTACGACTCGGACGTCGACATCCTCGCGGCGGTCGAGGCCGGGGCGAGCGGCTATCTGCTGAAAGACGCCCCGCCGGAGGAGCTGGCCGCGGCCGTACGGACGGCGGCGGCCGGCCGGTCGGCGCTGGCCCCGGCAGTCGCGCACCGTCTGATGGACCGGATGCGTACGCCCGCACAGGCGCTGACGAAGCGCGAGCTGGAGGTGCTGCAGCTGGTGAGCGAGGGCCTGTCCAACCAGCAGATCAGCAAGCGGCTGTTCCTCAGCCAGGCGACGGTCAAGTCCCATCTGGTCCACGTCTACGCCAAGTTGGGCGTCGACTCCCGTACGGCCGCGGTGGCCGCGGCGACGGCCCGCCGGCTGATCCGCCGCTGACCGCACGCGTCGCCCCCCGGCACGACGCGTCGAAGCCGCGCCACACGTCGCAGCCGCGCCGCGGGTCAGGCCCGGGCCACACGTCGCACCGGGCGCCGCGGGTCAGGCCCAAGGCCGTACGTCGCACCGGGCGCCGCGGGTCAGGCCCGGGCCACACGTCGGACCGGGCGCCGCGGGTCAGGCGCGGCGGCGCGCCAGCACCATCCCGCAGCGCGGGCTGCCGTCCCGCCTCTTCCCCAGTCCGTCCAGTGCCACCAACTCCACCTCGAATCCGGCCCGTTGCAGCTCGACGAGGACGTCGGGGAGCGGAAAGGTGCGGTAGTACATGACGAAGCGGGGCCGCCACAGCACATTGCGCACGCGCATCGACGTGTCGAAGCCGAGCATCGCCCAGTACGCCGGCGAGCCGAAGCGGGGCGGCGCACCCACCGGAAAGGCGAACAGGCCGCCCGGTCGCAGCGCCGAGTGCACCTGTGCGAACAGCGTGGGCCGCTCCTTCGGCAGGAAGTGACCGAACGCCCCGAAGCTCACGGCCAGGTCGAAGGCCGGCCGGAACGGCAGGGCACGGACGTCGGCCCGTACCCAGTCGGCGGCGGGCTCGGCGGACCTGGCCACGCCGAGCATGCCCGCGCTGAAGTCGACTCCGACGACCCGTTCCCCGCACAGCCGCCTCAGGACGCCGGTGCCCGCGCCCGTGCCGCAGCAGATGTCGAGCCCGGTACGGAACGGCCCGAGCGGCCGGAGCGCGCCCACGACCTCGTCGAGAATCCGCTCCGGCGTCCGGAACGGGGTCTGGTCGAACTTCGGCGCGAGCAGGTCGTAACCGTGCTCGACCGACGACAGCGCCTGTACGGCGAGCTCGCGGAACGTGGGGCCCTGGGAGGTGAACATCACCTCCCAGGGTAGTCAGTCACCGACGGCGCCGAGCAGAATGCCGATGAGCCTGCTCAGCCAGGTGGTCGGATCCGTGCGTCGGGCCCCTTCGCCTCGCCGAACAGCTCCACCGCGTTCCGCACGTTCGTCAGTCCGCCGGCGAGCGCGCTCACCGACCCGATCGACCCGGCGATCAGCAGGAGCGAGCGGCGCAGCCGCCGGATCTCCGGCACCCCACTGACCGCCATCGCGTCGATCGCCGCCAGTTCCTCCTCGGCGATCCCGCGGTCGGCGAAGTCGGCCGGATGGCCGGCCAGTTCGCGTCGCAGCCGGGAGACGGCAGCGCGCAGCTCCGTGACTCTAGGGTCCTCGTCGCTCCCTGTCACCCGCGTCTGCCCCACGCTCCGCAACAAATCTCTCCCCCTGGCACATCGTTGTGCTGCCCGGTGCAAGAACCGCCGGACGATGGTCAAACGCCTGGGGTCGCGGGCAAGTTAACGCCATTCCGTAGGCGCTTCGCCACTCCGCGGTACGAAATTCAGCTCGACGTGTCGCCTGTCGGCTCCTTGCACCGGCTCGCGAGTCGAACTGTCGGCCGAACGGCCGACCGAGCAGCCGACCGGACCGGCTGCAGGACCAGCCTGCGCGGACCGGGCGATTGCCGGACCGGTCGACCGGCCGCGGAGCAACCGGCCGCGGAGCAACCTGTTGCGCACCGACCGGCTGCGGACCATCAGGACGTGTCGACTTCCAGCGCCTTGCGCCAGATCGTCAGGTCGAGCTTGATGTAGGTGCTGGGGTCCGATTCGGGGCTGAAGCCCTTCACGGTGAGGAGCCCGAGGTTGCCCGAGGTCGTCCGCACGCAGATCTGGGCGCCCGAGGAGATCTGCTGCCGCTGGATGTAGGTGGTGAAGCGCGTCTCGGTCCTGCAGGTCTCCAGCGAGCCCTGCTGCCCGCCCTGGAGCAGGACCATCTGCGCGCCGTTGTCCGACGACAGGCCGACGCTGGCGTACTCCACGTCGCCGTCGGACTCGCGCGGCGTGACGGGGTCGTCCGCCAGGGACAGCTCGTATCCGCCGGTCAGGTCGATGCCGTTGTACTCGACGGGCGGGTCGGCCTTGGGCGTTCGCGCACCGCCCGACGGCTCGGCCGACCGCGTGGCCCCACCCTTGGCGGTGCTGTCCCCCCGCTCCCCCTGCGACTGATTGCCCTTGCTGCCGCCGCCAGACGCCGCGATGTACGCCGCGCACCCGGCCGCGACCGCGAGGACCAGCCCGCCGGCGACGGCGAGAGCGACGCGCCTGCCGGTGCGGCCCGCGGGCGCGGGACCCTGCGGACCGGGGTAGGGGCCCCGGCCGTACGGCGGCGGCGGTAGGGGGCCGTAGCCGGGCTGTGTCGGTGCGTACGCTGCCGGAGCCTGGTACGCCGGGGCGGGAGCCTGATACCCGGGCGCCGCAGCCGGGCGGCCGGGTGGCGGAGTCCGGTGCGTCGCCGGCGCCGGGGCGGGCCCGAAGCCGGGGGGCGGCGTGGCCGGGGCGACCGGTGTCGTGGGCGAGTACCCGGCCGGAGGGGCCGGAGTGGCCGGAGTGGCCGGAGGGGCTGCGGGGGCCGGAGGAGCGCCTCCCGTCACCGACGCGGGAGCCGGTGCGGCGGCCCGTACGGTGATGTCCGCCGCCACTGCGCCCGGCAGCCAGTCCTCCGGGCGCCGCAGCACGGTCTCCCCGTTCGCCGCCTGGCAGATGGTGATGATCTCGGCGATCGACGGCCTGGCCTCGGGATCCTTGGCGAGGCAGCGCGTCACCAGTTCCCGCAGCCGCTCCGGTACGCCGCTGAGGTCGGGTTCCTCGTGCACGATGCGGTAGAGCACGCCGTGCGACGTGCCCTCGCCGAACGCCGGCGTCCCCGTCGCCGCGTACGCCGCGACCTGGCCGAGGGCGAAGATGTCGGTCGCCGGGGTGATCTGCCGTCCCGCGGCCTGTTCCGGGGCCATGAACGACGGCGTACCGATGGTCACGCCGCTGCCCGTGAGCGAGGTGGCGTCGGCGGCGCGCGCGATGCCGAAGTCGATGACGCGCGGGCCGTCGGCGGCGAGCAGCACGTTCGACGGCTTGAGGTCGCGGTGGACGATGCCCGCGCCATGGATCACGTGCAGGGCCTCGGCGATACCGGCGACGAGCAGGAGCACCGCCTCCACCGGCAGTGCCCCGTGGGCGAGCACGGCGTCGGCGACCGACGGACCGGGCACGTACGCGGTTGCGAGCCATGGCTGCGCGCCGTCCGTGTCGGCGTCGATGACCGGTGCGGTGTACAGCCCCTGCACGCGCTGCGCGGACTGCACCTCCTGCGCGAACCGCCGCCGGAACTCGGGGTCCTGGCTGAAGTCGGGCCGGATCACCTTGATGGCGACGGGCCGCCCGCCCGGCGTGTACGACAGATACACCTTGCCCATGCCGCCGGCGCCGAGCCGGGCGGCGAGCCGGTACCCCGCGACGGTTCGCGGATCGTCGTTCTCCAACGGCTGGAAGACGCTGTCCCGTTCCGGCTGACGACTGCTCATGTTTTCAGGGCCCCCGTTGGTGAACTGCGGTATCGGAACGGCACCTTATCCAAGTCGCGGCGCCCTCCCGCCATCCCGCCGCCCGATGAGGTATGCAAGGTGCATGGCTCACACTTCAGACAATCCGCAGGTCGCAGGGCTGGTTCTGGCAGCGGGCGGGGGCCGTCGGCTCGGCGGCCGCCCCAAGGCGTTGCTGGAGCACCGCGGCCGGCCCCTGGTGGAGAACGCGGTGCGCGTTCTGCGGGCGGGCGGCTGCCGGTCCGTGCACGTCGTGCTGGGTGCGGCGGCGGACGAGGTGCTGCGGCGGGCCGAGCTGGCGGGCTGCGTCGTGTCCGTCAACCCGGACTGGGAGGAGGGCATGGGCTCCTCGCTCCGTACCGGTCTCGCGTCCCTGATCACCGCGGGCGGGGACCGGGAAGCGGTGCTCGTCTCACTGGTGGACCAGCCCGGGATCGGCGCGGCGGCCGTCGCCCGGGTGGTGGCCGCCTGCGACTCCCCCTCGGCGCTCGTCTCGGCCGCGTACGACGGCAGGCGCGGTCATCCGGTCCTGTTCGGCGTCAGCCGGTGGGAGGCGGTCGCGGCGCGTGCGTCGGGCGACCGCGGGGCCCGGGACTACCTCACGGAGCACGAGAAGGAGATCACACTGGTCGAGTGCGGTGACGTGGCGGAGCCGTACGACATCGACACACCGGAAGATCTGGCGCACCTTGATTGAGCACCCAGTGAGCGGTGTGGCACCGAGCGCCACGATGTGTCGACCCAGAGAATCTCGACATCAACAAACCATTGAAGTTCCACTATGCGATAACTACTATCCACAGATCAGAAGCGCCCAACACCCCGGACGGCGCCGACGACCGTATCCCGGAGCTCTGGCACTGAGTGCCACATTCATGACCCCGCGGCCGCCAGGCACTGCCCGTGAAGCTCGCTGAAGGAAGTGACAGCTCATGTCCGCACCAGCGCCGTCGCCGCTGGCCATCGTCGAAGCCGAGCCGCTGCCCCGGCAGGAGGAGGTCCTCACCGACGCGGCCCTCGCCTTCGTGGCCGAGCTGCACCGGCGGTTCACGCCCCGGCGTGACGAGCTCCTCGCCCGCCGCGCCGAGCGCCGTGCCGAGATCGCCCGCACCAGCAGCCTCGACTTCCTCCCGGAGACCGCACAGATCCGCGAGGACGAAAGCTGGAAGGTCGCCCCGGCCCCGGCCGCGCTGGGCGACCGCCGCGTCGAGATCACCGGCCCGACCGACCGCAAGATGACCATCAACGCCCTGAACTCGGGCGCGAAGGTCTGGCTCGCCGACTTCGAGGATGCCTCCGCACCCACCTGGGAGAACGTCGTCCTCGGCCAGCTCAACCTGATCGACGCCTACGAGCGCCGCATCGACTTCACCGATGCCCGCTCGGGCAAGTCGTACGCCCTGCGGCCGGCCGGGGAACTCGCCACCGTCGTGATGCGCCCCCGCGGCTGGCACCTGGAGGAGCGCCACCTGCGCTTCGAGGGCCGCCCGGTCCCGGGTGCGCTGGTCGACTTCGGTCTGTACTTCTTCCACAACGCGAAGCGCCTGATCGACCTCGGCAAGGGCCCGTACTTCTACCTCCCGAAGACGGAGTCGCATCTGGAGGCGCGCCTCTGGAACGACGTCTTCGTCTTCGCCCAGGACTACGTCGGCATCCCCCAGGGCACCGTCCGCGCCACCGTCCTGATCGAGACGATCACGGCCGCGTACGAGATGGAGGAGATCCTCTACGAGCTCCGCGACCACGCCGCCGGGCTGAACGCCGGCCGCTGGGACTACCTGTTCTCCATCGTCAAGAACTTCCGCGACGGCGGCGCCAAGTTCGTCCTCCCGGACCGCAACGCGGTGACGATGACCGCGCCCTTCATGCGCGCGTACACCGAGCTCCTCGTCCGTACCTGCCACAAGCGGGGCGCCCACGCGATCGGCGGCATGGCGGCCTTCATCCCCTCGCGCAAGGACCCCGAGGTCAATCGCGTGGCCTTCGAAAAGGTCAAGGCGGACAAGGACCGCGAGGCGGCCGACGGCTTCGACGGCTCCTGGGTCGCCCACCCCGACCTGGTCCCGATCGCCCTGGCCTCCTTCGACGCCGTCCTCGGCGACAAGCCCAACCAGAAGGACCGCCTCCGCGAGGACGTCTCCGTCGCACCGGGCGACCTCATCGCGATCGACTCCCTGGACGCCAGGCCCACCTACGAGGGCCTGCGCAACGCCGTCCAGGTCGGCATCCGCTACATCGAGGCCTGGCTCCGCGGCCTCGGCGCCGTCGCCATCTTCAACCTGATGGAGGACGCCGCCACCGCCGAGATCTCCCGCTCCCAGATCTGGCAGTGGATCAACGCGGGCGTGGAGTTCGAGCACGACGGAAAGACCGTGACCGCGACCCCGGAGCTGGCCCGCGAGATCGCGGCGCAGGAGCTGGCCGCGATCCGCGCCGAACTGGGCGACGAGGCCTTCACGGCGGGCAAGTGGCAGCAGGCCCACGACCTGCTGCTGCACGTCTCCCTGGACGCGGACTACGCCGACTTCCTGACGCTTCCGGCGTACGAACAACTGGTCGGCTGACCCGTCGTTCCGTTGCACTGCCGCCGCCCCCTGGTACGGCACAGCACCAGGGGGCGGCGTGCAGACTCGGCGCACCGCGCTCACTGGGCCCGGACCGCTTTCCAGCCTCTGCTGCCGGTAGAGCTCCGCGATGCCTGCCTCCAGGCAGTCGCGGATGCCCTTGCCAGTGCGCCGCCAACATGAACAGCGACGCCGAGGCCGTACTGTCCCGGGCGACGGGCGAGATCCTCGCATGCTCGAAGGCTTTCGCCCTGGTCCCCCGCCCGCCTGCCTTCTTCCCGGGTCCCGGCTATCTGCGCCAGTACTGGAAGCAGGTCCGTGACTACTTCCTCGCGGTGAAGAAGAACCGTACGTACCGCGCCTGTGTCGTCACGGCCGCGGCGAACTACCGGTCCCCATCGAGATGGCCTCGATGGGCATCTGACGCCGGCCGGCGTCGCGGATGCGGGCGGGCCGGCGGTGGGCCGGCCCGCCACCGGTCGGTCGGGAGCGTGCTCTTCCTGGTTCCCGCACGACTCGGTGCAGTCACGGCGTGGACGGAGGTACGGCGGGCGTTGCGGCTGCCGCGTCACCGTGCTGTCTCAGCTGATGGTGACGACACGCGCCCAGGGCGGCGGGGTGTCCGGGGCGTAGTCGGGGTTCTCCTCGCTCACGGCGCGGGCGGGACGGGGGAAGAGACCGACGACGGTGCGGCAGGGCGGCTGCGCGGAGGGCCACGGTGTCTGACCGTCCGTCAGGGCGACGATCACGTCCGGGCGTGGCCGGGAGCGGAGCGCCCGGGCGAAACCGGAGCGCAGATCCGTTCCCCCACCGCCTATCAGTTCGATGTTCTCGGCGCGGCAGAGCGGGACGGCGACCCCGGCCGCCGCGTCGCAGGAGATCACCGAGACCAGGTCGCGCCGCCCGCCCACCGCCCGCGAGATCGCCGCCACCTCCAGCAGCGCGCTGCCCAGCTCGGCGTCGCTCACCGACCCGGAGGTGTCGATCACGACACAGACCCGGGGCGGCGTACGGCGCAGGCTCGGCAGCAGCACCCCGGGGACACCGGCCGAGCGCCGGGACGGGCGCCGGTAGCTATGGTCCTCGCCCACCCCCGGCGCACTTGCCGCCGAGCGGACCGCCGCCCCCAGCAACTGCCGCCACGGATGCGGCGGATGGAACGCCTCGTCCGCCCAGCGGCGCCACCCCTCCGGCGCGTCGCCCGGTCGGCCCTTGATCCCCTCCGCGACCCTGAAGCGGACCGCGTCCCGTTGCTGCCTGCTCAGCCCGTGAGCTCCCTCGGGCCCCAGCTCCCACGGCCGGTCCTGCCCGTCGGCACCACTGCCGCAGTCCAGCCAGGCCAGTTCCGCGGTGAGCCCGGACATCGACGCCGTCCGCAGATACTCCTCCATCAGCAGCCCGCCGGGCAGCTGCAGCAGCGACGGCAGCACCGCCCCGGCAGGCAGGGGCAGACCGTCACCGTAGATGTCGTCGTTGATCTCGAAGTCGGCGGCGATGTTCCGCCGCAGCCTCCCCCTGCCTTCGCCCGGGGGGACCCCCATGTCGCTTCGCTCGCCCGGCCCGTGCTCCTCGTGCTCCCGCGCATACCGCTCGCCCCGCCCGTGGTGGTCCCGGAGCAGGTGGGAGACCTCGTGCACCCAGACGCCCGCCAGCTCCTCCACCGGAGTGCGCGCCACGAAGCCGGGGGAGACGTAGCAGCGCCAGTGCGCGTCCACCGCCATCGTCGGCACCGACCGGTCCTCCACCACGTGCAGCGCGAAGAGCGCGGCGGCCAGGTAGGGGCGTACCTTCACCGCGTGCAGCCGGGCGGCCAGCAACTTCTCCATGTCCAGCGGGAGTCCGGGCGGGCCGACCGGCGACCTCGGCACGGTGGCTCCCACCGGGCGCGGCGCCGCGAGTGGCGACATCGGGCGCGGCAACGGCCGCGGCCCCGGGCGCGGCCCCGGGCGCTTCGCGGCCCCCGTCATCGGCTCGCCCGCTTCGCACGCCCTGCGCCGGCCGCTGCCGCGACCCGCCCCACGGACCGGTCAGCCCGCCGGGCGAGCCCGACCACCGCGGCCAGCCGCTCCATCGCCTCCGGAACCTCCCAGTCGTCGCGCCGCAGCGCGGCCAGCGTCGTCGCCGGGGCGACCAGCAGATCCGCGGCGCCGGTCTCCAGGGCCCGGACCAGCACCGCCCAGGCCGCCTCCCACCGCTGTCGCTCCGGCCGCGCCCCGACGGCGGCCACGACCGCCTCAAGCGCCGCCTGCCGCAGATCGCCCCGCACGGGCAGTTCGGCGCAGGGCGGATCGGCCAGCAGCGACTCGGGGTCCGGCAGGTCCATCCGGTCCAGATGGGCAAGGAGTTCGAGCCCCGGCCCGTCCCCCACCGCGCCCCGTACCAGCAGCGCCAGCACCTCCGGGGAGACGCCGGCCGCCGTGCCGAAGGCCAGCAGGGTCAATGCGGCCTCCCAGCTCCGGGGCGAGGGCCAGGCACCGCCGCGCCGCGTCTCGGTGCTCGGCAGCCGGTGGATCAGCGTCGGCCGGGCTTCCAGGAAGCCGCAGACCGCGCGCCGGGCGAAAGCCACCGCTTCCGGCAGCCGCTCCGGCACCAGCCGGGGCAGCTCGGCCCGGGGCCAGACCCCGCCCAGCCCGCGCACCACCACCTCCCGGTCGTGCACCCAGTACAGGTGCACGAACCGGTTGGCCAGCGGCGGGCTCAGCTCCCACCCGTCCGCCGCCGACGCGCGCGGATTGGCAGCGGCCACGATCCTTACCCCCGGCGGGAGTCGCAGCGTGCCGACCCGCCGTTCCAGGACGACCCGGAGCAGTGCGGCCTGGACGGCCGGGGTGGCGGTGGAGAGCTCGTCCAGAAAGAGCAGCCCTCGCCCGCGACGTACGAGCTCCACGGCCCATTGCGGCGGTGCCATCGGCACCCCCTGCACCGCCGGGTCGTCGCCCACGATGGGCAGCCCGGAGAAGTCGGACGGCTCGTGGACGCTGGCGATCACGGTCGTCAGCGGCAGGTCCAGGGAGGTGGCGAGCTGTGTCAGGGCCGCGGTCTTGCCGATGCCCGGCTCGCCCCAGAGCAGTACGGGCAGGTCGGCCGCGACGGCCAGGGTGAGCGCTTCGAGTTGCTCGTCGGGGCGCGGCTCGGTGGTGGTCGTCCGCAGGAGGGTCAGGAGGTCGTCGGCCAGGGCGAGGTGGGTGCCGGTTCCGGATGCGCCGGCCTCGATGGGTGCGGGCGTGCCGGAGGCCGGGGCGGGGGCGGGGGCGGGCAGGAGGGTGCGGGAGGTCATGGGCATCACCTGGGGTTGGATAGGGGAACGGGTCGGCCCGTCCCGGATGTCGTGGGGCGCGCGGCGCGGAATGCGCAGCGCAGGAAAGGGACTTCGGCGAGGCAGCGGGTCAGCAGGCCAGGCCGGTGCGGGGCCGGACCCGGCTGCTGCGCTTGAGGCGCATGTCGTGAGGCGTACGGCGGTCGAGCCGGGGACGGTGGCCCGCTTCCGCGTGCCCCACGCCCGAGGCGTTCCCGCCCCCTGCCGCACCGGCGCCGGGGTGTACGGCGACCAGCCCCGAGCGGAAGAGCCCGTGGTCGATGCTGCGGGCCGCGGCCGACTCCAGTTCCTCCCGGAGCGGCCCGTCGCGCAGGACCGCGCCGGGACCGAGCAGCCCCACGACCACGGCCAGTGCCCCGGCGACGTCTCCGTGGCCGAGCCTCTCCCGGACCGCAGGCAGTGCCTCCGGGTTGCGGTGCACCGCGTCGATCGCCCGCAGGCAGGGCAGCGCCGGCCCGCCGAGCGCCACCAGCAGCTCCTCCCGGCGCAGTTGGGCCGGGTCGTGATCGATCGCTGTCAGCGCCCCGTCCCGCAGCGCGATCCGGTGGACCTCGCCCCGGCACTCCACCCGGTGGGGATCGCCGGGCTCGGGGGCGGGGCCGGCCACCGGTGCCGAGCCGGACGCCGCCGCCAGTGCTGCGGCGACGAGCGGATGCAGCCGGTCGGCCGTGACCAGCCCGGCCCGCAGCAACTCCAGATCGGGAAGGACCCGGGCCGCCGCCTCCGGTAGCACCGGAAGCGCCGCAACCTCCTGCGGCGGCAGCGCCTCCCGCAGCGGCCGGAACGTCGGGGCGTGGCTGTCGTCGGGGGCGACGAGTTCGAGCACGGCGCGACGCCGTGTACCGAGCCGCACGGTGAAGGCCCCGCGTGGACGCCCCTCGGCCCGCAGCAGCAGCTCGGCCTCGGCGGCCCACCGTGTCTCCGCCCACGGGGAATCGTGGACGGTGGGCTGATCGGGCCGATCCGGCAGGATTGGCAGGACTGGCCGGCTGTGTGCGTGGGGTCGGCCGGGCGCCGCCATGGACGGTGCCCCGCCCGCACCGCACCGCACCGCCAGTTCGCCGCTCTGCCCGGAGTCCCAGAGATGCCGGTGCAGGTCGAGCCGGAAACGCCGGTCGGGATGCGGGTGCGGGTGGTGCCCGGGGGCGCCGTCCCCCGGCCCTTCCCACAGGGCCAGGGACATCCGCTGGCCGGCGTCCGCCCAGGCCGGCGGTGTCCGCACCACCAGCTGCAGTGGCGTGGCGCCGGAAGCCCGGTAATGGGCCAGAGAGAGGGTGAGGCCGGGCCGGAGCCACCCGTCAGGGGCGATCCGTGGCATGTGATAGCGGAGCAGATCCGGCGCCAGCCGGCGCAGATCTGCACGGAGGCGAGTGCCGAGGTCGGTGCCGTGGCGGTCGCGCACGGCGCGCAGATCGAGTTCGACGTCGATCCGAGCGGCGGCGCAGGCCCCCGCCCAGTCACCGACCGCACGGCGTGCGGTCGCGGTCTCGATCATGGACGGTGGCACGGCATACTCGCGCACGCGCTGCCACATGAACAAGCGGGTCGGAATCTCGTTCGCGAAGTGATGTGCCATCAGCACTCACCCTGTGCGAACGATTCCCCCAATCCGTACGAGGAGAAGTTCTTCATCTCCAGCATCGTAGCCCACCCCGATGACGATCTGTCATTCTCTTTCAGGGCTGCCCCAGAGTGAGGGTTGCGCAGGCGGAATCCCCTGTGGCGGTGGCTGTGCGCGATCGCCGCGGCATCCGATGGCGCGGCGCAGCTCCGGCGTCAGGAATCGCCGGATGCATGAAGCAGTGACGACCCCGCCGGCCGCGAACGAAACCGTCTAGGCCGTGTTTTAGAACTAGCGCCGTCCGCCCGTAGGGCGGGGCTCGCGGCGTCCGGTGCGTGCGATCGCAAGGCGGTGGGGGCACCTCCCAGGCGCAGCTCTGGGGGAGATCATCCTCGTACTGGACGTACGTGGATGACTCCGACAACGCAGCGTGGGG
>NZ_JBVJKN010000042.1:0-50183 GCF_055585225.1 Streptomyces sp. NPDC053673
TTGCGATGCTTCCCCTCGGCCCTGCGGGCCTGGGGAGACCCCATGCACCGGACGACGCTCCTCGACGGGCAGACATTGCCGGTCGCGGCACTAGGCCCCGGACCGCCCCGCTCTCGGGGTGCCGCCGCGCCCGGACGCGGCGACCTCGCTGCCGGGCCTCCGGCCCGCGCCGCGCCCGCGCTCCCGGTCTCACCCTCCTGACCTGCGGGTTTCTTCTTTCTAGAAAAACTTCCAGCCAGGTGTGACGTTTTTCGGCTGAACGACGCAGTAGTAAGTGAGCCGACTGGTCATCGGCCGTGCCAGAGCCGGGGTTCCCCCCGTACCTACGGCTCGGCGCACACAGGCGCGGGCGGGGCACGTTCCCCCGGTCCCGCCCGCGCCTCCTCACTCGCCCTGGGTCACCAGTGGACGACGACCTTGTCGCCGACCTTCACCTGGTCGAAGACCGACGCGAGCTTGCTCTTGTCCCGGACGTTGACGCAGCCGTGCGAGGCGCCGTTGTAGCCGCGGGCTGCGAAGTCCGCGGAGTAGTGCACCGCCTGGCCGCCGCTGAAGAACATCGCGTACGGCATCGGCGTGTGATAGATCGTCGACTCCCACTTCTTGGCCTTCCAGCCCACGCTGAACGTTCCTTCACGGGTCGGCGTGTTCTCCGAGCCGAAACGCACGTCCATCGCCGCGACGACCCTGCCGTCGATCATCCAGGCGAGCGTCCTGCTCTCCTTGCTGATGCACAGCACCCGGCCCGTCATGCAGCGCGCGTCGGGCTTGTCCAGTGTGTTCGTCGTCGGCGGATGCAGCTCGGCCGCGGTCGGCCGGCTGGTCATGGCGGTGAGCGCCTGCCAGGTGACCTCGTCGACCGTGCCGGTCCTGGGCAGCCCTCGCTTCGACTGGAAGCTGCTGACCGCCTTCGACGTCATCGACCCGTAGAACGCGGTGGGGCTGCGGTGGAAGTAGCCGATCTGCCGGAGCCGTGCCTGCAATTCGCGGACCTGCTCGTTCTCCGTCCCCTCCGCCATCAGCACCTTCGGCGGCTTCGAGGGGCTGGGCTTCGCCGTGGCCGGGGAGGCGCTCGGCTTGTCGTCCGTCACCGGAGTGGCCTCGGAGCCAGGGGCCTTGGAGGACGCGCCCGAGGCGGCCGGTGACGCGGCGGCCCCGCTGCCCGTCGCCTGAGCGGTGCAGCCGGTGACCAGGGCCACGGCCACGGCGGCCATGAGCGATCTGTGCAAGACGGACGTACGGTGCATAGGTGCCCCCCGGGCGGTCGTGTGTGAGTAGGGATGCTTCCCGGGAGCGCTTGGTTGCGAACGGTGGAGCATCCTGTGAGGAAGGTCCCGGCGTGCGGTGCTCCATCGGCCGCACGGCCGCCGGTACAGTCCGTCGCGAGGGTCATTACTGGGAAGTAACTTCAGCAGCAGCTCCAGCGGGAGGCACAGCATATGGCGCGCGAGTCGGAGTCGGGACTGCCCATCGAGCCGGTTTACGGACCGGGGTCCCTGAAGGGGTGGGAACCGGCCGAGAAGCTGGGGGAGCCCGGCGCATACCCCTTTACGCGCGGTGTCTATCCGTCCATGTACACGGGCCGTCCCTGGACCATGCGTCAGTACGCCGGCTTCGGTACCGCCGTCGAGTCCAACGCCCGCTACAGGCAGCTCATCGCCAACGGCACGATGGGCCTGTCCGTCGCCTTCGACCTGCCGACCCAGATGGGCCACGACTCGGACGCCCCGATCTCGCACGGCGAGGTCGGCAAGGTCGGTGTCGCCATCGACTCGATCGACGACATGCGGGTGCTGTTCGGCGGGATCCCGCTGGACAAGGTCTCCACGTCGATGACGATCAACGCCCCCGCCGCGCTGCTGCTGCTCCTCTACCAACTCGTCGGCGAGGAACAGGGCGTCCCGGCGGACAAGCTGACCGGCACCATCCAGAACGACGTGCTCAAGGAGTACATCGCCCGCGGCACCTACATCTTCCCGCCCAAGCCCTCGCTGCGGCTGATCGCCGACATCTTCAAGTACTGCAAGGCCGAGATCCCGAAGTGGAACACGATCTCGATCTCCGGCTATCACATGGCGGAGGCCGGGGCCTCGCCCGCGCAGGAGATCGCATTCACCCTTGCGGACGGTATCGAGTACGTCCGAACGGCCGTGGCGGCGGGGATGGACGTGGATGACTTCGCGCCCCGGCTGTCCTTCTTCTTCGTCGCGCGTACGACGATCCTGGAGGAGGTTGCGAAGTTCCGTGCAGCGCGCCGGATCTGGGCGCGCGTGATGCGGGACGAGTTCGGCGCCAAGAACCCCAAGTCGCTGATGCTGCGCTTCCACACCCAGACCGCCGGCGTGCAGCTCACCGCCCAGCAGCCCGAGGTGAACCTGGTCCGCGTCGCCGTCCAGGGCCTCGCGGCCGTCCTCGGCGGCACCCAGTCGCTGCACACCAACTCCTTCGACGAGGCCATCGCGCTGCCGACCGACAAGTCGGCCCGGCTCGCCCTGCGCACCCAGCAGGTCCTCGCCTACGAGACCGACGTCACCGCGACCGTCGACCCGTTCGCCGGCTCGTACGTCGTCGAGAACATGACGGACGGCGTGGAGGCCGCGGCGCTGGAGCTGATGGCGAAGGTGGAGGAGCTGGGCGGAGCGGTCAACGCCATCGAGCGCGGCTTCCAGAAGGACGAGATCGAGCGCAACGCGTACCGCATCGCGCAGGAGACGGACAGCGGCGAGCGTGTCGTCGTCGGTGTGAACCGCTTCACCCTCGACGAGGAGGAGCCGTACGAGCCGCTCCGCGTCGACCCCGCGATCGAGGCGCAGCAGGCCGATCGGCTGACGAAGCTGCGTGCGGAGCGCGACGGGGCGGCCGTCGAAACGGCGCTCGCCGAGCTGAAGAAGGCCGCCGGGGGCGCGGACAACGTGCTCTACCCGATGAAGGAGGCGCTGCGGGCGCGGGCCACCGTCGGCGAGGTGTGCAACGCGCTGCGCGAGGTGTGGGGGACGTACGTCCCGGGCGGCGCGTTCTGAGCGCGCGCCGGTGGGTGGATACCCGTACGAGTGATCATGGGAGGAATGCGCGCGGCGGGGGATACGCTCGTGGAGAGTGCTTCCCGAAAGGAGGGTGCCGTGGCTGTGATGATGCACGAGACGTCGCTTGCTGATGCTGCCGATCGCCTCTGGGACGAGTTGCCCGGGCACCGGGTGGAGATCCTCAACGGGAGCATTGTTGTGACACCGCCGCCGGATGGGGCGCACCAGGAGACGCTGTCGTGGCTCATCGAGGAGTTCTACCGAGCCGGTGCGCGAAAGGCGGGTGTCAAGTACCTGCAGGGCATCGGCCTGTGGCTGCCCACAGGACCGGATGACTACGCGGTACCCGATCTGTCACTCGTCGACGTCGACTACAAGGACGCGCTCGTCGAGAAGAACTGCTACGCGCCGCACGTCTTCCGCCTGGTCCTGGAAGTGACGTCCACCAATTGGTCGAATGACGTGATCATCAAGGTGGAGACCTACGCCAGAGCCGAGATTCCGGTGTACGTGGTCGTGGACCGCAAGCACGACCGGGTCCTGGTGCACACCGACCCGGACGGCGACGAGTACCGCGTCTGCGCGACGTACAAACGCGGCATGTCCGTTCCCTTGCCCGACTCGGTCGGCGTCGCGCTGAAGGTGTCCGCCGACCGGCTGCTCGACGGCGACGACTAGGGCGTGTTTCAGAAGTCCCGCCTGCCCCGCGACGCCTGGCACGCACACTCGCGGTGTTGTCGGAGTCGCCCAAGTACGTCCAGTACGAGGGCGATCTCCCCCAGCTACCGCTGGGAGGTGCCCCCACCGCCTTGCGATTGCACGCACCAGACGCCGCGAGGCCCGCCCTTCGGGCGGACGGCGCTACTTCTGAAACACGCCCTAACCCGTGACCTTCGCGAGGTAGTCGCCGAGCCCCGCCCCTTGCTCGCCCGCCCAGCCGACGTAGCCGTCGGGGCGGATGAGGAAGAGGCCCTTGCCGTACGCCTCGTACGGCTCGGTCCGGTGGATGTGCACCGGGCCGGGCAGCGGCGGAAGCTCCGCGTCCGTACCCACCGCGAGCAGCGTGAAGTGCGGCCCGCGGAAGACGTCGAAGAGCCGGGAGCCGTCCGCGAGGAGGCCGTCCGGGGCGCGGTCGCCCGCCGTGAGCGCGCCCGCGGAGCCGGTGGCGAGCGGGCCGCCGCGGTAGCCGAGCCCGAGCTGACGCGTGGTGCTGCCGCGCTTCGCCTCGCCCCGGTGGATGCGGGTGGACAGGCCGAGCATGTCCGCCGCGATGGGCCTGCGCTCCTCCTCGTAGGTGTCGAGCAGTGCGGTCGGTGCACCCTCGCGCAGCACCTGGCCGAGCTTCCAGCCCAGGTTGTAGGCGTCCTGGATGCTGGTGTTGAGGCCCTGGCCGCCGGCGGGGGAGTGGACGTGGGCGGCGTCTCCGGCCAGGAAGATCCGGCCGTCGCGGAACCGCTCGGCGAGGGCCGCGCGCGGACGGAAGTCCGAGGCCCAGCGCACTTCGGTGACCTGGTCCGCCGTCAGATGGGTGCGCTCGGCGACCAGGGCGCGTACCGACTCCGCATCGGTGTCCGGTGTGCCCGTGACGAACTGCGCGACGAGCTGGAAGTCCTCGGTGCCGGGCAGCGGGCAGATCGCCGTGTAGCCGCCCTCCCCGCCGAACATGTGCCAGTTGTCCCGGTCGAGATCCGGGATGCGGACGTCCGTTACCAGCATCGGCGAGGGGTCGACGCTCTCGCCGTCCATGCCGATGCCGAGGACCGCGCGCACCGTGCTGCGACCGCCGTCCGCGGCGACGGCGTACCGCGCGCGGACGACCGTGCCGGACCGCAGCCGCGCCGTGACTCCGTCGACGTCCTGCGCGATCCCGATGACCTCCTGGCCGAAGGCCACATCGCCGCCGAGCTCGCGGAGCCGGGCGAGCAGGATCTCCTGGGTGCGCCACTGCGGCAGCAGCCACGGCTCCCCGTACGGCTCGGCGTCCGTCGGCTCGGCCCGGTCGAACATGTCGTGCTCCTCCAGGCGCTCGCCGTCCTTCCAGAGCAGGCCCAGCGGCGCCCGTCCGCCCGCCGCGAGGACCGGGCCGACGACACCGAGATCGTCGAAGACCTCCATCGTGCGGGGCTGGAGCCCCTTGCCCCGTGAGCCGGGGAACAGGCCGTCCGCCTTCTCGACGACGAGCGCGCCGACGCCGCGGCGGGCGAGGTCGACGGCGAGGGCGAGGCCAGTGGGGCCGGCGCCGACGATGAGGACGTCCATTTCCTTAACGCTGTTAAGTTCCATGTCGGGAGAGTGCCCTTAACGGCGTTAAACTGTCAAGGTGGGACCAACGAAGATCGACCGCGCGAGGGTCGCGGACACGGCGCTCCGACTGCTGAACGAGGTGGGTCTGGAAGGGCTGACGCTGCGCGCCATCGCCAACGAGCTGGACGTCAAGGCGCCAGCCCTGTACTGGCACTTCAAGGACAAACAGGCGCTGCTCGACGAGATGGCGACGGAGATGCTCAGGCGGATGTCCGCCGAGCTGACCGAGTCGCTGTCGGGGGACTGGCGCGAGAGCCTCACCTCGGCGATGCGCGGATTGCGCGCGCATCTGCTGCGCTACCGCGACGGAGCGAAGGTCTACAGCGGCACGCACTTCACCGACACAAGTTATGTGGCGCCCATGGAGGCGCATCTGCGGGCCCTGACCGAGGCGGGCTTCACGCCGGCGGCGGCCGCGCGGGCGTGGTTCACCGCGTACAGCTACACGATCGGCCATGTGATCGAGGAGCAGGCGATGGGCCCGGGGCCGGTCAATGGGCCCGAGGGCTATGACCTGGAGGCCCGGGCCGAACGTCTGGCCGGCCATCCGCTCGCCGTGGACGCCGGTTTCGAGATCTTCGCCCACCGCGACGAGGGCTTCGAGACGGGCCTGGCGGCGGTGGTGGCGGGGATCGGAGCGGTGTTTCTTCCGTAGGTCCTGTCAGGGCGGTCTTGTCGGGGCCGCGACGCTCCCCCAGGGCTTCGCCTGGGTGGAGGTGCCCCCGGTGGAGCCAGGGGGAGTACCCCCAGCTACGGCACTTTGCTGCGTTGTCGGAGGCGCCCGAGTGCGCCGGTACGAGGCGCATTCCCCCAGCTGCCGCTGGGAGGCGCCCCCACCGCCTTGCGATGCGTCCCCTCGGCCCTCCGGGCCTGGACGAGTAGGTCCTGACTCCCGTCGTCCGCCCGGAGCGCGGAGCAGGCGGGAGACAGGACCCACTCGTCCAGGGGGACCCCAGGCATCCGACGCCGCGGCCTGTTGGCGTCGAGGAGATCGCGGAGCGGGGTCCGGGGGCGGAGCCCCGGTTGCCTCAGCCCAGCGCCGCGCGCTTCAGTCGCCGCACGCGACGCGCGACCCGGCGGACCGTCGCGTTGCGGGGCACCGGGACGCCCCCCGGCAGGCCCAGCACCGTCAGACGGCGGCGCTTGAAGTAGCGCCAGGTGCCCGGCGAGAGGTGGGCCGCCAGATACGTCTCCGCCGGCTTGCGGAGATCCGCGCGGATCTTCGGCTGCATCGCGAAGCCGACCGCCCGGACGAGCCCCTGGAGCTCGTCGTCCACGGCGCGCGGCGCCCCCGACGCCCGGGCCTCCAGATCCGGCACCAGCGCGTCGACGATCGTGAGCGGTACCCGGTTGCTGTTCTGGTACGGGGTGAGCCGGTCGAGCAGCGGCTCGGTGCCGATCCTCGCCACCGGGATGCCGTAGAACGTGCTCGCCGTCAGCAGCGCCGTCGAGAAACAGCCCACCACCAGCGCGGGCTTGACCTCCTGGTACAGCACCTCGGCCAGCAACGGCTGCTCCAGCACGGTCAGTTCCGCACCCAGCCGCACCGCCTCCTGCTCCAGCGCCCGCGACCAGGCCGCCGGGGCCACCGGATGCGGTTTGAAGACGAGGCGCCGGTGGCCGAGCGCGACCGCGCCCCGCACCATCCGCAGGTGCAGCGTCTCCTCCTCCTCGGCGGTGAGGATGTCCAGCGCCGCGAGGTACTGCCCGAGCAACAGTGCCGCAGGCGCGCCGACGGCGGACCCGTTCGAGCCGCCGGGTACGGGCAACTCGCCCGTACCCTCGGCCAGTTCCTCGACGACCTTGGTGAACGCCTCCGCGGGCACCAGCCGCGGCTTCGCCCCGAACTCCGCCAGCAGCAGCGGCTCCAGTCCGGGCACCAGATCCAGATGCAGCAGCCTGCGCACCCGCTCGCCGACCAGCGGGTCGATCTTGTTCCGCGTCGGGCCGTAGCTCATCAGCCCGTCCGCGTACACATCGAGCCGCGCGTCCGGGAACAGCTGGGCGACCGCCAGTGCCGGGCTGACCTGGATGGACTCCACAGCCAGCTCGATCCGGTCGTCGCCGAGACCCCACAGCGTCCGCAGATGCCGCTCCAGCATCGGGACATCGTCCGGCCGCGGTGTCCAGCCGCTCGGGTGGAGCGGGTCGATCGCCTCGTTCCAGGACAGCACGCCGTCGAACCGTCCGCGAAGCTGCTCGAAGCCCGGCATCTCGTCGAGCGCGGGCGTCGTCTCCGGTACCGCCGCGTTGTTGCTGACCAGCAGCAGCCGTCGGTCCGCCGGCTCGAAGCAGCCACTGTCGAGCGCCGCGGCCAGCGTGGTCGCGCCGTACAGGGTGGAAGCGAAGAAGATCTGAGTCGTACGCATCAGGCCGCCGCCCCCGTCGCGCCGGAGCCGGCCGGTGCCACCATGGTCCGGCGGCGCAGCCTGCGCAGCCGGGACGCCCGCTCGGCGTCCATCGAGCCGAGCGCGTCCTTCAGAATGTCCTGCGGCATCCGCCGCAGCGCCGCCGCACTCAGCGAACGCAATTTCCGGGCCACGGCGGGTTCGTACCTCTCAGCTGATCCCAAGTGATGGGAAATAAGGGCACAGTATGTTCGGACGGCTTTTGGCAACAGTCGGTCGGAATCCGGGTCCTTTGCCGTTTCTTCGATCACCTGGTCGAAAGCCCTGATGAAATCGAGCTGCCGGATGTCGCCGATCTGTGTCAGCGACGCGGCGACACCGCGCCGGTAGAAGATCCCGAGCAGGCTCACCGCGGCGAAGGACTCCGCCCCGCGGTGCAGCCGCCAGATCCACGGCCGGTCCTCGGCCGTCCGCAGCCCGTCCGTGAAGTGCAGCAGGCCCTGGTCGAGGAGCTTGCGCCGGTAGATGCCGGCCCAGGCCATCGGATAGTCGACGGAGGTGGTGCGGTCGGCCGGCAGGATCGCGTCACGCGGCCGCAGCACCTCGCCCCGGCGGCCCACCGGCACCCGGAAGACCTTGCGGTCGCGGGCCGTGCACTGGACATGGTCGGTGCGGACGAAGTCGCAGCCCAGGTCCTCGATGGCGGAGAGCAGCCGCTCGTAGTGGCCGGGCGCCAGCCAGTCGTCGCCGTCGAGGAAGGTGAGGTACTCGCCGCGGGCCGCGTCCAGCCCGGTGTTCCGGGCGGTGGCCAGCCCGGCGTTCTGTTCGTGTCTGATCAGCACCGCGCCCGGAAGTTCGCGTTCCGCGCGCTCCAGGATCCCCGGCGTCCCGTCGGTCGAGCAGTCGTCGACGAGCAGGAATTCGAAGTCCTCACGGGCGTTCGCGCGCAGACTCCTGAGAGTGTCGGGTGCATATGACTGCACGTTGTAGAACGGCACGATGACGGAGAGCTTGACCACCCGTCGGACACTAAGCGCGAGCCCGGCATTCATTCTGGCCGCGGGAGGGACAGCGGGTGAACAGGGTGCGGCGGATTTGTTAACCGGTCCGATCCATAGGCTTTATCTCGATTCGTCGACCCGCTGTTAACCATTTGTTGCTGTCCAGTTGGGCCGCCAAACCGAATGCCTTTCTAACGTCCTCGGCGTGCCATCAAGTACCAGCCAGTCGCTGCGCGTCGCCGTGCTCGCCGACTCCGACACCCGATGGAAATGGGGTGCGCTCACCGCGCGCCGGATAGCCGCGGAGGAGGCACCGGACGGCCCGGCCGAACACGCCGTGCTGACGGGCTTTCTGCTGCGGGGCCGGGCGACGCCCACCGCGCGCCAGCTCGCCGAGGTCGGGGTCGCAGCCGACTCCCTGCGCGAAGTCACCGGCGCCGAGTTCCTGCGCGCGATACGCGACGAGGGGTACGACATGGTCGTCCTCGCCCTCGTCGGCGGCGCCGTGCAGGCGATGCTGCACGGACTGGCCGCCCTGCGGTTGCCGCGCAGGCCCGTGCTGGTCACCGGCTATGTCGGCGTCGTCTACGAGAAGCTCGCCGACGGACTGCTGCTGCGCCACGGGGCGGACATCGTCCTCGCCAACTCCCGCCACGACGCGGACCGTTTCCGTGCGGTGTACGAGGGTGTGGGCGCCGATGCCTCCTCGGTCACCGAGGCGGCACTGCCCTTCCTCGGCGGCGCACCGTACGAGCGGCAGGAGGGGCGGGACACGGTCGTCTTCGCCGTCCAGCCGTCCGTACCGGAGAGCCGCGCCGACCGCACGTATCTGCTGCGGCGGCTCGTCGAGCACGCCCGGCTCCACCCCTCCCGCGAGGTCCTGCTCAAGCTGCGCTCCAAGCCCGGCGAGCACACCACGCACCTGGAGGAACTGCCCTACCAGAAGCTCGCCGACAAGCTCCCCGGCGGACTTCCGCCCAACTTCAGCCTCGTGTACGGGCACATGGGAGAGGTCCTCGACCGCACCGACCTGCTGGTCACCGTCTCCTCCACGGCTGCGCTCGAGTCCCTCCACCGGCGCATCCCCACCGCGGTCCTCACCGACCTCGGGGTGCGCGAAGCACTCGGCAACCACCACTTCCTCGGCTCCGGACTGCTCACCTCCTGGGACCACCTCGACGGCGGCCACCGGCCGCAGCCGGACGAGGACTGGCTGGCCCGGCAGGGCGTCGCCGCGGACGGGGCGTACGAGACGGCCTTCGACGAGGCACGCAAGCGGGTCGCGGAGCTGCTGCGGCAGCCGGACCTCCCGCCCCTCAGCCCCTACTACACCCCCGCCACCGCGCCCGGCTATCTGCCGGGCATCCTCGCCCGCCACCACCTCGCCGCGGACGGCACCCCGCTGCCCGGCGCGGCCCCGGCGAAGGAACTCACCGGCGTGCGCCGCATGGTGCGCGACACGGTGCGGGGGGCGGCGCGCGGCGCGTACCGCCACGGCGTGCAGCGCGTCGCCCCTGTCATCCGCCGCATGGGCGAACTGTGAACCCCCTGAAGGCACCGAAGGAGCCCCACCCCATGACCACCGTCCTCGCCGTGATCCCCGCCAGGGGCGGCTCCAAGGGCGTGCCCGGCAAGAACCTCGCCGCGGTCGGCGGTATCCCGCTCGTCGCCCGCGCCGTCCGGGCCTGCACGGGCGCCCGCCTGGTCACGCACGTGGTGGTCTCCACCGACGACGCGGCGATCGCGGACGCGGCCCGCGCTGCGGGAGCCGCCGTCGGCGCAGCCGACAGAGTGCAGTGTGTGCAGCGGCCGGCGGCCATCGCCGGCGACACCGCGACCAGTGAGTCCGCCGTGCTCCACGCGATGGACGTCCACGAGGCGATCCACGGCCGCCCGGTCGACGTGGTCCTCCTCGTCCAGTGCACCAGCCCCTTCATCACCAGCGACGACATCGACGGGGTCGCCTCCGCGGTCGTGGAGGACGGCGCGGACACGGCGGTGACCGTCGCCCCCTTCCACGCCTTCGTCTGGCGCCGCACCCCCGCCGCGCTGCCCGTCGGGGTCCCGGCCCAGCCGCATCCGGCGGAGCAGGCCGCCGCGGCCCCCGTCGAGGACGGCCAGGGCGTCAACCACGACAAGTCGTACCGCCCCCGCCGCCAGGACCGGCCCGAGGACTTCGTCGAGACCGGTGCCGCGTACGCGATGGAGGCCGGCGGCTTCCGTACGCACGGACACCGCTTCTTCGGGCGGACCGCGCTCGTCGAGACCGACCCCGCACGGGTCCTGGAGATCGACGATCCGCACGATCTCGCCCGGGCCCGCGCGCTCGCGCCGCTGCTCGACCCTTTCCGGCCGGTCGGGCCGGATCAGGGAGCGGGGTCTGGTGCGTGCAGCTGCAAGGCGGAGGAGGCTGTGACATCAGCGGCTGACGCCGCGGGCGACGCGGTGGGGGTACCTCCCGTGCCCGAAGGGCTACGGGGGAGTCGGCGACCGACGACTGGGGGCACCTCCCGGGCCCACAGGGCCCAGGGGGAGCAGCAGATGTGCGTGCCAGGGCACGCGAGCCCGGCAGGATCGGCCGGACAGGGGCGAGACCCGGCGCCCGTACCCACCAGGGAGGACGTCGACGCCGTCGTCCTCGACTTCGACGGCACCCAGACCGACGACCGCGTCCTCATCGACGCGGACGGCCGCGAACTGGTCGCCGTCCACCGCGGCGACGGCCTCGGCATCGCGGCGCTGCGCCGCTCCGGGCTGAAGCTGCTGATCCTCTCCACCGAACAGAACCCCGTTGTCGCGGCACGCGCGCGCAAGCTGAACATCCCCGTGCTGCACGGCATCGACCGCAAGGACCTCGCCCTCAAGCAGTGGTGCGAGGAGCACGCGGTCGCGCCCGAGCGGGTCCTCTACGCCGGTAACGACGTCAACGACCTGCCCTGCTTCGGGCTCGTCGGCTGGCCCGTCGCCGTCGCGAGCGCGCACGACTCGGTGCGCGCCGCCGCCCGCGCCGTCACCGCCACACCCGGTGGCGCCGGCGCGATCCGGGAGATCGCCACCTGGCTTCTCGGTCCCACCCTCACCACCCCCGCCCTGTAAGCCGAACCCGTAAGGAACCCCACATGAACTCCCGTCTGCGCACCCTCGGCAGCAAGACCGCGGGCCCCGGCCACCCCGTCTACGTGACCGGCGAGATCGGCATCAACCACAACGGCGACCTGAACAACGCGTTCGCGCTGATCGACGCCGCCGCCGACGCCGGCTGTGACGCGGTCAAGTTCCAGAAGCGCACCCCGGAGATCTGCACCCCGCGCGACCAGTGGGACATCGAGCGTGACACGCCCTGGGGCCGGATGACGTACATCGACTACCGCCACCGCGTGGAGTTCGGCGAGGACGAGTACCTCCAGATCGACGAGCACTGCAAGAAGCGGGGCATCGACTGGTTCGCCTCCCCGTGGGACACCGAGGCCGTCGCCTTCCTGGAGAAGTTCGACGTCCCGGCCCACAAGGTCGCTTCCGCCTCCCTCACGGACGACGAGCTGCTGGGCGCCCTGCGCGCCACCGGCAAGACGGTCATCCTCTCCACCGGTATGTCGACGCCGAAGCAGATCCGGCACGCGGTCGAGGTGCTCGGCAGCGACAACATCCTGCTCTGCCACGCCACGTCGACGTACCCGGCCAAGGCCGAGGAGCTCAACCTTCGCGTCATCAACACCCTGCAGGCCGAGTACCCGAACGTCCCGATCGGCTACTCCGGCCACGAGACCGGCCTGCAGACCACCCTCGCCGCCGTCGCCCTCGGCGCCGCGTTCGTCGAGCGCCACATCACCCTCGACCGCGCCATGTGGGGCTCCGATCAGGCCGCCTCCGTCGAGCCGGGCGGTCTGCAGCGCCTCGTCCGCGACATCCGCACCATCGAGACCGCTCTCGGTGACGGCGTCAAGAAGGTGTACGACTCCGAGCTCGCCCCGATGAAGAAGCTCCGCCGCGTCGCGGGCGTCGTCGCCGAGGCCGGAGCCGAGCAGACCGAGCCGGTCGCGGTCTGACGACCATGGATCTCGCCTTCGTCGAGAGCCCGGTCCAGCTGCTGAACGTCCTGGAGTGGGCACACACCCCCGCGCTGTCCGGTGTCCCGGCGCAGCCGGGACCGGCGTCCACGCGCACCCGGTCGGGGCGTGCCGCCGACCTGACGGTCGTCGTCCTGTCGCCCACCGACCCCATGTCGCGGGGCCAGCTTCGCCGGATGGCAGAGCTGGCCCGCGACGAAGGGTTCGCGGTGCGCTGGCAGGAGGCCCGTGGCGGTGCGGACGCGGTCGTGCGGACGGTGCGTGATCTGGGCCCGGCGCTGCGCCGGGCCGAGCGGATCGTCATAGGCGACCCGTTCTCCCGTTACGTACAGCTCCTGCTGACCCTGGTGCGCACCCGGCAGCTGACGGTGGTCGACGACGGCACCGCGACCATGGAGTTCGTCGCGCAGCTCGCGCGCGGCGAACGGCTGGTCCGCTGGCACCGGCGTGGCCGCCGCGGCCCGCGTGAGCTCGTGCTCGCGCCGGTCTCGGCGGCCGCCCGGCGCCGGCTCACGCCGTCGCGCTCCCGTGAGGTCGAGGTCTTCACCGCGATGCCCGTGGACGCCCCGGAGGGCATCACGGTCACCGCCAACCAGTTCCGCTGGACCCGTTCCCGGTTCGGCCCGCCCCGCATCACCCGGGGCGCCGACCTCGTCGGCACCTCGCTGGTGGAGACGGGGGTGGTCGACCCGGAGCAGTACGTCGAGGCCGTCGGCGCGCTCGCCAGGACGCATGGCGCCACCCGCTACTTCGCCCACCGGCGCGAGACCCCGGACAAGCTCCACCGGCTGGCCGCCGAGACCGGCCTGGAGATCGTCCGTCCCGATCTGCCCCTGGAGCTGATCGCCCGGCGCGGCCCGATCGGGCGTACCGTGCTGAGTTTTCCTTCGACCGTCGTGCACACCCTGCCGCTCGCCCTCGCCGGGACCGGTGTGACGGTCGCGGTCTGCGACATCGCGCCGGAGTGGCTCAAGGACACCGCGTCCCCGCGCGCACAGGGGTTCCTCGCGGGGGTCACCGGCACCGCCAGGGACGTCCACCGGCTGGCGGCTCCCGCCTGACAGGCCGCCCTCCGGGCCTGTTCGGTGGACGTAGGGCCTGTCGTCCGGATCTTGCCGGGCTCGCGTGCCCTGGCGCGCGCATCTGCTGCGTTGTCGTCGGTCGCCGACGCTCCGCGTCGACTTCCTCCTCCGCCTTGCAGCTGCACGCGCCAGACCCCGCTCCCTGATCCGGCCTGATCCAAACGACAGGCCCTTGCCGGCCCCTCGTCCGGGCGTCTGAGCGCGACAGGACGCCCAGCTGTCCATATCGTGGTCAGGAAGAGGGTGAGCTTACCCACACCGACGGACAGCCATGCGTCGTCAGACGCGTTTTCTATCCCCTATCGGGCTGAACTTTTGTTGATCTCGAGTTAGTTGGGCCTTAAAGGGGCCTACTCTTCAACGGGTGAACCAGTTGATGTCCCGCGAGCCCGACGCCGGCGTACCCGGCGAAGCTGTGGTGCCTGGCGACTACGCGCTGCCCGGCACGCTGCCCGACGCCCTGCGTGCCGAACTCATCGCCTTCCGCCGGGACTTGCACATGCACCCGGAGCTCGGGAACCAGGAGTTCCGCACCACCGCCGCGCTCAACGCGCGGCTGGAGGCCGCCGGGCTGCAACCGCAGGTGCTCTCGACCGGGACCGGGCTCATCTGTGACATCGGCACCCCGGACCGGGGCCGGCCCATGCTCGCGATCCGCGCCGACATCGACGCCCTGCCCATTCCGGACACGAAGACGGGCGTGCCGTACCGCTCGACCGTGCCCGACCGGGCCCACGCCTGCGGTCATGACGTGCACACGACGACGGTGCTCGGCGCCGGACTGGTCCTCGCCGACCTCGACCGGCAGGGGCTGCTGCCCCATGCCGTCCGGCTGATCTTCCAGCCCGCCGAGGAGGTCCTGCCCGGCGGCGCGGCCGACGCCATCGAGTCCGGCGCGCTGGACGGTGTGGGCCGGATCATCGCCGTGCACTGCGATCCCCGTGTGGACGCGGGCCGGATCGGGCTGCGCCCCGGCCCCATCACCTCCGCCTGCGACCGGCTGGAGATCACCCTCGACGGCCCCGGCGGTCACACCGCCCGTCCGCATCTGACCACCGACCTCGTCACGGCCGCCGCCAAGATCGTCACCGAGGTCCCGGCGCTGCTGTCCCGCCGTGTCGACACCCGCTCCGGCCTGGCCCTGACCTGGGGGCGTATCGAATCGGGCCACGCCTGCAACGTCATCCCGCAGCACGCCGAGCTCTCCGGCACCGTCCGCTGCCTGGACCTGCCCGCCTGGCGCGACGCCCCGGACCTCGTGCACGCCGCGGTCGACGAGATCGCCACGCTGCACCGGGCCAAGTCCCAGATCAACTACATCCGCGGGGTCCCGCCGGTGGTCAACGACCTCGTGATCACCGAGCTGCTGCGGGACGCCCAGTCCGCACGCCGCGGACTGCATGCGATCGAGGACACCGAGCAGAGCCTCGGCGGCGAGGACTTCTCCTGGTATCTGGAGCACGTCCCGGGTGCCATGGCACGTCTCGGGGTACGTCCCCCGGGGTCGGGCGCGAAGCTCGATCTGCACCGCGGGGACTTCGACGTGGACGAGGAGGCCATCAAGGTTGGTGTCGAGTTGTTCACCGCGGCCGCCCTGCTGGACGACCACCGTTCGTAATCGGACAGTTCATCTTACGTTCGTCCTTCGCGACGATCCGATAACGGCTGTCGAACACGTCTTTACCTGACATCTACGCGCGTTACGATCGCCGCTAAACCAGCGCCGGAAGTGGCGCTTTCGGTCAGGTTTAAAGGAGCCCCTCCGTGCGCCGGATCACCAGGATCGCCACCGTGGGCATCGCGTCCGCGGCTCTCGCACTGTCCGCCACCGCGTGTGGCGGCAAGAAGTCGTCCGAGGCTGGCTCGGACAGCGGCACCAAGGCCGCCCTCGCCTACGACATCGGTGGCCGTGGCGACCAGTCGTTCAACGACGCCGCCTACGCCGGCCTGGAGAAGGCCAAGAAGGACCTCGATGTCAACGGCACCGAGGCCGAGCCCAGCGAGGGCGAGGGCGACCCGGACAAGGTCCAGCGCCTGACCTCGCTCGCCCGTGCCGGCAACAACCCGGTGATCGGTGTCGGCTTCGCCTACGCCCCGGCCATCGCCGAGGTCGCGCCGAAGTTCCCGAACACCACCTTCGGCCTCATCGACGACACCTCCAAGACCGGCAAGAACATCGCCAACCTGGTCTTCAACGAAGAGCAGGGCTCCTACCTGGCCGGTGTCGCCGCCGCCAAGGTGACGAAGTCCAAGACCGTCGGCTTCATCGGCGGCGTCGAGACCCCGCTGATCAAGAAGTTCGAGGCGGGCTTCGTCCAGGGCGTCAAGGACACCAACAAGAACGTCAACGTCAAGGTCCAGTACCTGACCCAGCCGCCGGACTTCGGTGGCTTCTCCAAGCCGGACCTGGGCAAGGCCGCCGCGCAGGGGCAGATCGACGCGGGCGCCGACGTGATCTACGCCGCCGCCGGTCTCGCCGGCTCGGGCTCGATCGAGGCCGCCGCCAAGGCCAAGAAGTGGGCCATCGGCGTCGACTCGGACCAGTACAACCAGAAGGGTCTCACGGCCTACAAGGAGTCCATCCTCACCTCGGTGACCAAGGACGTCACGGGCGCGGTCTACAACCTGATCAAGTCGGTCAAGGACGGCAAGCCGCAGTCCGGTGAGATCCGCTACGGCCTGGACAAGAACGGTGTGGGCCTGGCCACCTCCAACCCGGCCTACACCAAGATGACCGACGTCGTCGCGGCGGTCGAGAAGGCCAAGGCCGACATCATCGCCGGTAAGATCAAGGTCAAGCTCGCTCCGTAACCGAGCGGCGGAACCGACGGTCCACGGGGCCGGAGGAGCGGTGCGCAACCGCCCCTCCGGACCCCGGACCGGGTTTCGGCCATCGGTTTTTGTTCTTCGACATCGCTACGCGCGTAGAACCCCCTCCGGCGCGATAACTTCGCCCCACCCCCTGCCCGCGACAGCCCGCCCTCACGTCTGTCTTCTCGCTCCTTTCCCGCCAAGGAGAGTGCGTCATCAACGCGTCCAGTCCGTCATCGCCGCCGGCTGCTGCCGTAGAACTGCGCGGCATCACCAAGCGCTTCCCCGGCGTCGTCGCCAACCACGACATCGACATCACCATCCGCAAGGGCACGGTCCATGCCCTCGTCGGTGAGAACGGGGCAGGCAAGTCGACCCTGATGAAGATCCTCTACGGCATGCAGAAGCCGGACGAGGGCACCATCACCATCGATGGCAACCAGGTCAGCTTCCACAGCCCGGCAGACGCCATCGCGACCGGCATCGGCATGGTCCACCAGCACTTCATGCTGGCCGACAACCTCACCGTGCTGGAAAACGTCGTGCTCGGCGGCGAGAAGCTGTACGGCATCGGCGCCAAGGCCAGGAACAAGATCAAGGAGATCTCGGACGCGTACGGGCTGAACGTCCGCCCGGACGCCCTGGTCGAGCAGCTCGGCGTCGCCGACCGCCAGCGCGTGGAGATCCTCAAGGTCCTCTACCGGGGCGCCCGCACGCTGATCCTCGACGAGCCGACCGCCGTGCTGGTCCCGCAGGAGGTCGACGCGCTCTTCGACAACCTGCGCGAGCTCAAGGCCGAGGGCCTCACCGTCATCTTCATCTCCCACAAGCTGGGCGAAGTGCTGTCGGTCGCCGACGACATCACGGTCATCCGGCGCGGTACGACGGTGGGCACCGCCGACCCGCGCACCACCACGCCGAAGCAGCTCGCCGAGCTCATGGTCGGCAGCGAGCTGCCCTCGCCGGAGACCCGCGAGTCGACGGTCACCGACGTGCCGATGCTCGACGTCGACAAGCTGCGGCTGACCGCGACCGACCCCGACGGCGTCGTCCGCGAGGTCCTCGACGGCATCACCTTCACCATCCACAAGGGTGAGGTCATGGGCATCGCGGGCGTCGAGGGCAACGGCCAGACCGAGCTCATCGAGGCCCTGATGGGCATGCGGGACCCGGACGGCGGTGTGATCACCCTCGACGGCACCGACATCTCGCACGCGCCGACCCGCAAGCGTCGCGAGGACGGCATCGGCTACATCCCCGAGGACCGCCACCGGCACGGTCTGCTCCTGGAGTCCCCGCTCTGGGAGAACCGCATCCTCGGCCATGTCACCGAGCGGCCCAACAGCAAGCGCGGCCTGCTCGACCTCAAGGCCGCCCGCCGGGACACCGAGCGCATCGTCCGCGAGTACGACGTGCGCACCCCCGGCATCGAGGTCACCGCGGCCTCCCTCTCCGGCGGCAACCAGCAGAAGCTGATCGTCGGCCGCGAGATGAGCCACGCGCCCAAGCTGCTCATCGCCGCCCACCCCACCCGCGGTGTGGACGTCGGCGCGCAGTCGCAGATCTGGGACCAGATCCGCGAGGCACGCCGGGAGGGCCTGGCGGTGCTGCTGATCTCGGCCGACCTGGACGAGCTCATCGGGCTCTCCGACACCCTGCGGGTCATGTACCGCGGCCGGCTGGTCGCGGACGCCGACCCCGCCACGATCACCCCGGAGGAGCTGGGCTCGGCCATGACCGGCGCCGCCACCGGCCACCTTGAGCACAACGAGCACCCTGGGAACGGTGAGGGCCGATGAAGAAGTTCGACAAGGACCGGCTGCTCCTGGGCATCGCCGGCCCGGCGCTCGCCCTGATCGTCGCCTTCCTGCTCACCACGGTGGTGCTGGTTCTCTCGGGCCTCAGCCCGTTCGAGCCGTACACGCTGATGGTCGAGCAGGTCGAGTTCACCGACGTCCAGGTGCTCATCATCAACCAGACCGGCATCTACTACCTCGCCGCGCTCGCCGTTGCCATCGGCTTCCGGATGAACCTGTTCAACATCGGCGTCGACGGCCAGTACCGCCTCGCGGTCATGCTCTCGGCCGTCGTCGGTGCCGCGGTCGAGCTTCCCGGTCCGCTGCACATCCTGCTGATCGTGTTCGTGGCCATGGCCGTGGGCGCGATCTGGGCCGGTATCGCGGGCATCCTGAAGACCACCCGCGGGGTGAGCGAGGTCGTCTCCACGATCATGCTGAACGCGATCGCGACCAGCATGATCGCGTGGATGATCCTGCCCGCCAACTTCGGCGTGCAGCCGAAGGGCTCCAACGACCTGACCACCGGTGTGATCGCCGAGTCCGGCTGGTTCCCCGGTCTGGAGCTCGAAGGCGGCAGCATCTACGGCTTCACCTTCGTCGCCTTCGGGCTCGGCATCGTCTACTGGTTCGTGCTCAACCGCACCCGCTTCGGCTTCGACCTGCGGGCCACCGGCGCCAGCCAGTCCGCCGCCCAGGCGAGCGGTGTCAGTGCCAAGAAGATGGTCATGACCGCCATGCTGATCTCCGGCGCGGTCGCCGGTCTCTCGGGCATGCCGATGCTGCTGGGCCAGACCCACACCTACAGCCTGAGTTTCCCTGTCGGTGTCGGCTTCACGGCCATCACCATCGCCCTGCTGGGCCGTAACAGCCCCGTCGGCATCTTCTTCGCCGCCCTGCTCATCTCCTTCCTGGAGAAGACCGCCGAAGGCCTCGGCATCGCGGGGTACCCGAAGGAGATCGCCATCATCATGCAGGGCCTGATCGTGATCGCTGTCGTCGTGTCGTACGAACTCGTCCGCCAGTACGGGCTCCGCCGCCAGCAGCAGAAGGTCGGCGAGGAGCTTGCCGCCCAGGCCCGCAAGAACAAGGAAGGGGCCGTCCTGTGAGCGAGTCCACGAGCACTGTTTCGGCCGCGGCGACCGCGCCGAAGAAGGGCGGCGGACGCCGCAAGCTGTCACTGCCCGTGATCATGCTGATGATCGCCGGCGGCCTCGCGCTGTTCTCGCTGGTGCGTGTGATCAGCGGCGCCAACGACCTCACCTCCGTCGGGCAGGTCTCCGGCGCCCTCCAGCTGGCCGTGCCGATCGGCCTCGCCGGTCTCGGCGGTCTGTGGGCCGAGCGGGCCGGTGTGGTCAACATCGGTCTCGAGGGCATGATGATCCTGGGTACCTGGTTCGGTGCCTGGGCGGGCTACCAGTGGGGCCCGTGGACCGGTGTCCTGCTGGGCATCGTCGGCGGCGCGATCGGCGGCCTGCTGCACGCGATCATGACGGTGACGTTCAACGTCAACCACATCGTCTCCGGTGTGGCCGTCAACATCCTCGCCGTCGGCGTCACCCGTTATCTGTCGGACTTCACCTTCGCCGAGGCCGAGGGCGGCTCCTCCAAGCAGTCCCCGCGCATCGACCAGATCACCGACATCACCATCCCGGGTCTGTCGGGCGGGCTCGCCGACCTGCAGGCCAAGCACTGGTTCTTCGTCTCCGACCTCGCGGGCGTGCTCGGCGGCCTCGTCACCAACCTGTCCGTGCTGACCGTCATCGCGATCCTGCTCGTCCCCGCGACCTGGTGGGTCCTGTGGCGCACGGCCTTCGGTCTGCGGCTGCGGTCCTGCGGTGAGAACCCCGTCGCCGCCGAGTCGCTCGGCGTCAACGTCTACAAGTACAAGTACATCGCGGTGATCGTCTCCGGTGCGATGGCCGGTCTCGGCGGTGCCTTCCTGGCCATCGTCTCCACGGGCATCTACCAGGAGGGCCAGACCGGCGGCCGCGGCTACATCGGTCTCGCCGCGATGATCTTCGGTAACTGGATGCCCGGCGGACTCGCGCTCGGCGCCGGGCTCTTCGGCTTCACCGACAGCCTCAAGCTGCGCGGTGGCGCCGAGAACGTCCACGCCATGCTCCTGCTGCTGGCGATCCTGCTGGTGCTCGCGTTCGCCTGGCAGCTCTACAAGAAGAAGCACTGGCAGGCCGGTATCTGCCTGGGCGTGTCCGCCCTGCTGTTCGCCTGGTACTCGCTGACCACCACGCTGCCGAGCCAGTTCGTGGACGCCGCGCCGTACGTCACGACGCTGCTGGTCCTCGCTCTGTCGGCACAACGGCTGCGGATGCCCAAGGCGGACGGCCTGCCGTACAAGAAGGGCCAGGGCAAGTGACCTCCGGCTCCGGCGAACCGGCCGCCGACACCGCCGTCTGGGAGGCCCTGCGGGCCGCGGCGCGGGACGCGATGTCGCACGCGTACGCCCCGTACTCGGGCTACCCGGTCGGCGCGGCGGCCCTCGTCGACGACGGCCGCACGGTCAGCGGCTGCAACGTCGAGAACGCATCGTACGGGCTCTCGCTGTGCGCCGAGTGCGGGCTGGTCTCGCAGCTGCAGGCCACCGGCGGCGGCCGGCTCACGCACTTCACGTGCGTGGACGGGAACGGCGACGTCCTGATGCCGTGCGGACGCTGCCGTCAGCTGCTCTACGAGTTCGGTGGGCCCGGCCTGCGGCTGGAGACGGCGGCGGGGATCCTGCTGCTCTCCGACATGCTTCCCCTGGCCTTCGGCCCGGAGAAGCTCGGCCCGGACAAGCTCGGCTAGACCCGCGGCCCCTCCGCTCCCCCGGCGGAGGGGCCGCCCCATTTTTCGTACCTGGAAGGAACCCGGAAAGACATGGACGCCATCTCCGTCATCCGCACCAAGCGGGACCGTGGCCGGCTCAGCGACGAGCAGATCGACTGGGTCATCGACGCGTACACCCGTGGCGAGGTCGCCGACGAGCAGATGTCGGCGCTGGCGATGGCGATCCTGATCAACGGCATGAACCGTGCGGAGATCGCCCGCTGGACCGCCGCGATGATCGCCTCCGGCGAGCGCATGGACTTCTCCTCGCTGTCCCGCCCGACCGCCGACAAGCACTCCACCGGTGGCGTCGGCGACAAGATCACGCTGCCGCTGGCGCCGCTCGTGGCCGCCTGTGGCGCGGCTGTGCCGCAGCTGAGCGGCCGGGGTCTCGGCCACACCGGCGGCACGCTGGACAAGCTGGAGTCCATCCCCGGCTGGCGTGCGCTGCTGTCCAACGCGGAGATGCTGAACGTCCTCGACACGACCGGCGCCGTCATCTGCGCGGCCGGCGACGGGCTGGCCCCGGCCGACAAGAAGCTCTACGCCCTCCGGGACGTCACCGGCACGGTCGAGGCGATCCCGCTGATCGCTTCCTCGATCATGTCGAAGAAGATCGCCGAGGGTACGGGCTCGCTGGTGCTGGACGTGAAGGTCGGCTCCGGCGCCTTCATGAAGAACATCGAGGACGCCCGCGAGCTCGCCTCCACCATGGTGGGTCTCGGCACCGACCACGGGGTGAAGACCGTGGCCCTGCTCACCGACATGTCCACCCCGCTCGGCCTCACCGCGGGCAACGCCCTGGAGGTCCGTGAGTCCGTCGAGGTCCTGGCGGGCGGCGGCCCCCAGGACGTCATCGACCTCACCGTGGCGCTGGCCCAGGAGATGCTCGCCGCGGCGGGCATCAAGGACGCCGACCCCGCGAAGGCGCTCGCCGACGGCTCCGCCATGGACGTCTGGCGCCGCATGATCGCCGCGCAGGGCGGAGACCCGGACGCCGAGCTCCCCGTCGCCCGCGAGCAGCATGTGATCACCGCCCCGTCCACGGGCGTGCTCACCCGCCTCGACGCCTATGACGTCGGTGTGGCCGCCTGGCGCCTCGGCGCGGGCCGCGCCCGCAAGGAGGACCCGGTCCAGGCGGGCGCCGGCATCGAGATCCACGCCAAGCCCGGCGAGCCGGTGACCGCGGGCCAGCGTCTGCTGACCCTGCACACGGACACCCCGGAGAAGTTCGAGTACGCCGTCAAGTCCCTTGAGGGGGCGTACGACATCGCCACGACGGGCTCGGCGTTCACCTCGAACCCGATCGTTCTGGACCGCATCGCCTGACACGGACCGCAGCGGCGGCTTTGTGCATGCGGCCGCGAGCACGCCGATGAGTTCTCGGCGTGCTCACGGTCTGTTCCATGTGGACAGCATGCGGCAGCCGATCGTTCTCGAACTCATCGGCCGGGTCACCCCGGCCGATGTGCCACTGCTGTGCACCCGGCTGGAGGCGCGGATCACCGACGCCGACGCCGGCGGCGGTGAGGTGATCTGCGACGTCGGCGGACTGACCACCGCCGATCTCGGCGCCGTCAATGCCGTTGCCCGGCTGCGGCTCACCGCCCGGCGCCTCGGTAGGACCGTACGGCTGAGGAACGCCCGTCCCGAGCTCCTCGCGCTCCTCGATTTCCTCGGGCTCACCGACGACGACCCGGACGCCGACCCCGACCGGCCCCCGGACGGGGGCCGGGGCGGCCCCGACCCTGACCCGGCCCGGCCGTCGGCGCTCGACCGGGCCCGCTGACCGGCGGCGGACGGGCGGCCCTGCCCCGGCTCAGGCCTCTGCGGCGCCCTCCGGGCCGAGCCGCTGCGGCAGCTCGAAGAGCGGGAACCAGCGCTTGGTGTCCAGGAAGAAGTCCATTCCGCTGATCCGGCCGTCCGCGATCTCCAGGACGATGAGCGCCCACGGCTCGAATCCCTCGCCGCTCTGGCTCGGGTGGTAGTGCGCGAACGCCGGTGAGCCGTTCGCCACGGTCGGGACCAGCTTCGAGCCGCGGCAGACCTCGCCGACGCCGAGCATCCAGCCCACGATGTCGTCGTGGCCGCGCAGCCACAGGTCGTACGGCGGCATGGACATCGTCGCGTCCTCGTGGAGCAGCGCGGTGAGCGCCTTCATGTCGTACTCCTCGAAGGCGGCGACATAGCGCTCCAGCAGCTTCTGCTGCTCCTCGTCGAGCGGGTCCGCAGGGTCCGATGCCGCGGGCCCGGACTCGGCGAGGGTGGCGCGGGCGCGCTGCAGCGCACTGTTGACCGAGGCGACCGACGTGCCCAGCAGCTCGGCGACCTCCGCGGCCTTCCACGCCAGCACCTCGCGCAGGATCAGCACGGCGCGCTGCTTGGGCGGCAGATGCTGCAGCGCGGCGACGAACGCCAGCCGGATCGACTCCCGCTCGACCGTCGTATCGGCCGGGTCGGCCACCGACGGCAGCACCCGCCCGTCCGGAACCGGCTCCAGCCAGGTGATCTCCGGACGGGCGTTGAGCTGGGCCTGGGCGACCGGGGTGGCGGCGCTCAGATCCATCGGCCGGGCCCGGCGATTGCCCGCGTTCAGCATGTCCAGGCAGACGTTCGTCGCGATGCGGTACAGCCACGAGCGCAGCGACGATCTCCCCTCGAACTTCTCGATGCTCCGCCAGGCCCGCACCATCGTGTCCTGGACGGCGTCCTCCGCCTCGAAGGCCGAGCCCAGCATGCGGTAGCAGTAGCCGGTGAGCTCCCTGCGGAAGCCCTCCAGCCGGGATTCGAGGTCCTGCGTCGTAGCCAGATCACTCATCGGGTCCACCCCTGTCGCCCATCCGCACCAGCCCTTCGGCACCGCCATTTGAACGCTACAGGAGGGGAGTCAACCTCTCGGCCGTAAACGACCGAGCTTGCTGACTCGGTCGTTCACACCTTGTCGCGCTCCCGACTGCCCCTTACGACAGGGCGGTCACGGGTCGCATCTACCGGACCTGGTTATGCCAGGTCTGGTACGGGTGCGTTGACGAGCACCCACGCCGGGCGGGCGCGGTTGCGCACGTTGATCCCGGCGACGTGGTCGGCGGGCCCAGCGAGGCCGCATCGACGACAGAGGAAGTGGTCCCGGGTGGGGCGGTTGCCCCGCTCGGTGTGCCCGCAGCGTGGGCAGCGCTGCGAGGTATGGGCCGGGTCCACCTCGATTACCTGAACCCCTGTGCGGCGGGCCTTGTAGGCGATGAACGTGCCGAGTTGGTGGAACGGCCAGGAGGAGAGGCGCGCCCGCTGGTCGCTGGAGAGCCGGACCCGGTCGCGTATCCCACTCAGTTCTTCCAGTGCGATGCCACGACCGGTGCGTTCTGCGACGGCCACGATCTCCTTGCTGATCTTGTGATCGATGTGGCTGGCGTGCCGGGCCTCGCGGCGGACACGCTTCCTCAGCCGACGGCTTCCAGCGCCACGGCCTGCTCGGGCGTGGGCAGCAGCTTCACCTGCACGACCAGCTTCACGAGCTACCACGCTACGCGCGCGCACCTATCCGTACAGCCACGTGTCAACATGTCACCCGCGCGAGTGACATCACCCCGGGAGTGAGCATTCCGGCGCGATGCTGCGGCGCTCCGCGCTACACAGGATGCGATTGCACCCCGGCCTGAAGGCCTGGGGTTCCTAAGAACCCGCAGCTGACAACGGGCTCAGGTTCCGGGCTTGCGCCCGTAGACGAAGACGTCCTCCCCGTTCCTGAGCAGGTTCCAGTAGGCCTTCGCGTCCGCCGGACGCATATTGACGCAGCCCCCGGAGCCCGGCGGGTTGTACATCGACTTGGTGACCGAGTGGAAGGCGATCCCGCGGTCGAAGAACTGCGAGTACGGCATCCACACCCGGTAGATCGTCGACCAGTGGTTGACGCTGCGGTAGTAGATCTTCTTCGAGCCGGTACGGGTCTCCGCGCCGTCCCGCCCGGTCCGTACCGGCACCGGCCCGTACTTCAGCCGCGCGCCGTCCTGGATCCAGCTGAGCTGCCTGGTCAGGTCGACACACGCGATACGGCCCCTGTTGGTCGGACACGTACCCGCCCGGTTCGGGTTGGTGCCCGCCGCGCGCTGGGCCAGGATCGTGCTCATCGTGCGCCAGGTGACCGGCCCGGCGTAGCCGATCGTCGGGGTGATCCCGTGCCAGCGCTGGAACGTCTGGATCGCCTTGCAGTCGGCGGGCGACTGCCGCCCGTCGACCGGGCGGCCCATGAACTTCTCGACCTGCTTCTGGTACGGCCCCGTCGCCGTCGTGCAGGACGCCGCCTGTGCGGGGGCGGCGCCGAGTGCGAGGGCCAGGGGCACCACCAGACCGGTGATGCCGAGGGCTACGCCGCCCCGTCTCCGTACGTTCCTTGTGTGTCTTGCACGATCCACGGTCACCAACTCCCCAGTACGCGCAGTGCGGTTGCTCTGCACTTTGGACGCGTACGGGGGAGTGGCGGTTGTAGGCGGGAGGGCACGGATCTGCACAGTTTCGCGGGGAGATCGCCACAGCCGCCCCAGGAGCCTCAGTGGCGCGCGGCCGCCACGGTGAGCACCAGCCGGCGCTCCTGCGCACGGGCCGCGTACGACCCGTACAGGGTGATCGACACGACCCCGAGCACCGCCAGCAGCCCCAGCAGGACCGTGCCCGCCCAGCCGCCGGAGTGGAAGGCGATCGCGCCGAGCGTGCCGCCCGCGCTGCTGCCCAGGTAGTAAGCCGACTGGTACAGCGCGGAGGCCTGCGCCCGGCCGGTCTTCGCTGTGCGGCTCACCGAGGAGGAGGCGACCGCGTGGCCGGCGAAGAAGCCCGCCGTGATCAGCACCAGACCGAGCAGGACCGAGGCCAGCGAGTCCGCGAGGGAGAACAGCAGGCCCGCCGTCGTCGTCCCGACCGCGAGATACAGTGCGCCGCGCCGCCCGAGGCGGCCGACCAGCTTCCCGGCCGCCGCGGACGAGACCGTGCCGACCAGGTAGACGAGGAAGATCGAGCCGACCACGCCCTGGGGGAGGCTGAAGGGTGCCTCCACCAGCCGGTACCCGATCACCGTGTAGACCGCGCCGAACACGGTCATGAAGAGCGCGCCGATCCCGTACAGCCGCATCAGCAGCGGGTCGGAGAGGTGACCGCGGACGGTCTTCGCCAGCTCGCGCGGATCCAGCGAACCCGGAACGAAGTGACGTGCCTTCGGCACCAGCACCCGGAAGGCGACCGCGCACACGACGGCCATCAGGCCGACCGCGGCGAGCGCCGCCCGCCAGCCCCACAGCTGGGCGACCCAGCCGGTCACGATCCGGCCGCTCATGCCGCCGATGCTGTTGCCCGCCACGAACAGACCGATCGCGGCGATGAGCGCCTTCGGCCGTACCTCCTCCGCGAGGAACGCCATCGCGGAGGCCGGGATCCCGGCCAGTGCGGCGCCCTGCACCGCGCGCAGCGCGACCAGCCACTCCAGGTTCGGCGCGACCGGCACCAGCATTCCGACCACGGCCGCGACCGTGAGCGACACCGTCATCAGCCGTACCCGCCCGAACCGCTCGGACAGCGCGCTCAGCGGGAGCACGCACAGGGCCAGGGCGGCGGTCGCCGCGGAGACCGTCCAGCTGGCCGCGCTCGCGGTCGCGCCGAACTCGGCGGAGACGGCGGGCAGCAGGGCCTGGGTCGAGTAGAGGAGAGCGAAGGTCGCGACGCCCGCGGCGAAGAGCGCGAAGCTCATGCGGCGGTAACCGGGGAGGCCGGGGGCGAGCTGACGGGACGACGAGGTGAGGGCACCCACGGTGGTGGGCGCCCCGGTACTGGCGGAAGGCATACCTCGAAGGTAGGCACCCCTTCCTGATGCGTCCAATGCATGGAACGGCTTTAATCGTTCCCATGGCGCATGACTACAGCTCACAGGCTCGCGTGTCACTGAACAGTTACGAAGAAGACATGCCTCTGCTGCTTGCGCCGCGCCTCGCGTACTTCGCGGGTGTCGCCCGCCACGAGCATGTGACCCGGGCCGCGCAGGAGCTCGCCGTTCCCCAGTCGACGCTCTCGCGCGCGATGGTCCGCCTCGAACAGGACCTGGGCGTGGCACTGTTCACCCGCAAGGGCCGCACGGTGTCGCTGACGGCGGCGGGCCGTACGTTCCTCACCTCCGTCGAGCGGGCCCTCGCCGAGGTCGAACGGGCCGCGGAGTCGGTACGGGCCGACGCCGACCCGTCCGCGGGCAAGGTCGCCTTCGGCTTTCTGCACACGATGGGCTCCGAGACCGTGCCCGAGCTCATCCGCGCCTTCCGCGTCGACCATCCCCGGGTCCGCTTCACACTCGTCCAGAACTACGGCGAGGCGATGATCGAGCGACTCCGCGCCGGCGAACTCGACCTGTGTCTCACCTCGCCGGTCCCCGACGCCCCCGATCTGGTCGCCCGCCGCCTCGACGAACAGCGGCTGCGACTCGTGGTCCCCGACGACCACCGCCTCGCCACGCGCAAGCGCGTCCGTCTCGCCGAGGCCGCCGACGAGACCTTCGTGACCCTCGAACCCGGCTACGGCCTGCGCCGCATCACCGACGCCCTGTGCGCCGAAGCCGGCTTCTCCCCGCGCGTCGCCTTCGAGGGTGAGGAGGCCGAGACGCTGCGGGGCCTCGTCGCCGCGGGCCTCGGCGTCGCCCTGCTGCCGCCGCCCGCCGTACCCCGTCCGGGGGTCGTCGAACTGACGGTGACCGCGCCGCGCGCGGTGCGCGAGATCGGCGTCGCCTGGCTCGACGGCCATCCGGACACGGCGCCGGTGACGGCCTTCAAGAAGTTCCTGCTGTCACGGCGGGGGAATCTGCTGCCGGACTGAGGCGCCTGCGGTGGGCTCCTTCCTGCCCCTCCCCGGCTGTGTCGATCTGCGGCTCCGCCGCGTGGGGGGCAGGGCCCGGACCCCGTACGGCCTTCGGCCGTGTCCTCAATCGCGGACGGGCTGATTCCCGGGGCTCCGACGAAGCCCGCGCCTCAACCGCCGCCGGGGCTTCTTCGGAGCCCGTTGGGGCGCCCCCGGGGCGAAGCTCTGGAGGAGATTGAGGACGGACACCCGGGCTGCGCCGACGGGACCCGGCGCGTACCGAGCCCCGCCGGTGACCGAGGCGCGGAGTGATCGGGCTCGGGGGTGCGGGGGCGGAGCCCCCGAATCCTCAGTGCCGCATCGCTCTTCCGAAGCCCGCTGCCAGCGGCATCCGCAGTCCCAGCGGCGGTGGCGCCGCCAGCGCGTCCGCGACCGGGCGGGCGTATGCGCGGGAAAAGAGCGAGCCGAGGACGAAGTCGGCGGCCAGGGCCAGGACTTCTTCCTGGTACTGGCGCAGGGAGTGGCCGTCCGAATGGACCTCGAAGCGGCATGTGTCACGGTTGGACTTCTTCGCGCGCTCGGCCAGCCGGTACGACAGCTCCGGGTCGGTCCTGGCGTCGTTCGTGCCGTGGACGATCAGGACCTGACGCCCGGCGAGCTGTTTCACCGGTTCGGGTTGCGCCGCGACATCGTCCTCCGGCAGCCAAGGGGCCAGCGCGAGTACGGAGTTGACGGCGCCGTGCCCGGCGGCGTGCAGCGCGGCGCGGCCGCCCATGCCGTGCCCGGCCAGACACACCGGGACATCGCCGTACCGCCGCCCCGCTTCGTCCGCCGCCCAGGACGCGTCGGCCGCGAGGCGCGCGTCCGGGCCGTTCCAGCCGCGTCCGCGGTAGCGCACGACGTGTGCGACGAGACCGTCCCGGCGTCCCGCCCGGGCCAGCGAACGCGCCAGGGGCAGCGTCGCGGCGTGCGACACCGTGGACGGTCCGCGGGCCGACTCCGGCTCGCCGTCCGGCAGCAGCAGCACCACGCCGCTCACGGCGCCACCGTGCCCGCCCGCCGGCCGGACCGCGCGGCCGAGCCTGGCCAGTGCCGTAGGCATCTCCTGCCGCTCCCCTCGCGACGCGTTCGCCTCCACCCGGGTGCCCGCCGGTCCGGCCGCGCCGGCCGTACGCCCCCACCGCTGGAACAGTGCGTGGTGTGCCATGGCAGAACAGTCTCAGAAGTGCGGGTGTACTCCACCCGTCCGCACGGTCACTGTTACGTATCGACGGGCGGTTCGTGCAGATGCCCTCTACGCGCGTAGGGACTAGAGTGCGAAAATGACGAGCCAGACCACCCATGTGTCTTCCCGGAGAGCCGCCCCCGGACCCGAGGGGCCGACCGTGGACCAGATCCGCCGTGCCCCGAAGGTGCTCCTCCACGATCACCTCGACGGCGGGCTGCGCCCCGGCACGATCATCGAGCTCGCCCGCGAGACGGGCTACGACGCACTCCCCGAGGCCGAGCCCGACAAGCTCGGCATCTGGTTCCACGAGGCCGCCGACTCCGGCTCGTTGGAGCGATACCTGGAAACGTTCGCGCACACCTGCGCCGTCATGCAGACCCGCGAGGCCCTGAAGCGCGTGGCCGTCGAATGCGCCGAGGACCTCGCCGAGGACGGTGTCGTCTACGCCGAGGTGCGGTACGCGCCCGAGCAGCACCTCGAAGCGGGCCTGACCCTCGAAGAGGTCGTCGAGGCCGTCAACGACGGCTTCCGCGAAGGCGAGCGCCGGGCCCGCGAGAGCGGTCACCGCATCCGCGTCGGCGCCATGCTCACCGCGATGCGGCACGCCGCCCGCGCCCTGGAGATCGCCGAACTCGCCAACCGCTACCGGGACTCGGGCGTCGTCGGCTTCGACATCGCGGGTGCCGAGGCGGGCTTCCCGCCCACCCGCCACCTCGACGCGTTCGAGTTCCTGAAGCGGGAGAACAACCACTTCACGATTCACGCGGGAGAGGCCTTCGGCCTGCCGTCGATCTGGCAGGCCCTCCAGTGGTGCGGCGCCGACCGGCTCGGCCACGGCGTGCGCATCATCGACGACATCGAGGTCGCGGACGACGGCACGGTCAAACTCGGGCGCCTCGCCGCGTACGTACGCGACAAGCGCATTCCCCTGGAGATGTGCCCGACGTCCAATCTGCAGACGGGCGCGGCTTCCTCGTACGAGGAGCACCCCATCGGACTGCTGCGCCGGCTGCACTTCCGGACCACCGTCAACACCGACAACCGGCTGATGAGCAACACGAGCATGAGCCGTGAGTTCGAGCTGCTCACCGAGGCGTTCGGCTACACGCTCGACGACATGCAGTGGTTCACGGTCAATGCGATGAAGTCCGCGTTCATTCCTTTCGATGAACGCCTTGCGATGATCAATGACGTGATCAAGCCGGGCTATGCCGAGCTGAAATCCGAATGGCTGTTCCAGCAGACCGCCACGACCAGGGGATCCGCGCCCGACGAGGGGTGAGCAGGGGGTCGTGGAAGTGGCCGGGAGCGTCAACTCCCGGTCCCGTTCCCCGGATCCCTGATCGATTGCGGGGCGGAGGGCGCGCTTCGCGGGCCTGCCCTTCCCCGTGTGACGCCCGTGCGGGATGCACGAAAGGAAGGGGCGCACACCCGGAATCGGGTGTGCGCCCCTCTGCGCTGTTCGCGCGCCGTCACCAGGCGGTCGACGCGGTCTTCTCCTCCGGCAGCAGCAGCCACAGCGCCAGGTAGAGCAGGAACTGCGGGCCGGGCAGCAGACACGACACCAGGAAGATCACGCGCATCGTGGTCGCGGAGGTGCCGAAGCGCCGTGCCAGCGCTGCGCACACTCCGCCGATCATGCGTCCGTCACGGGGGCGGGCAAGTGCGGCCATGGAGGGCTCCTTCACGAGCGTCCTGGGGAGCCGCTCCACCGGGCTCCCGATGACTCCATACTCGCCCGGGGCAACGGGGCAAAGCGTCGCTCTACGGGGCGATCCCGACCCTGGGAATCGTCGGGGTCGGCCCCTGAGGCGCCTCATCCCGGAGCAGGGGTCCCCGCTCCTTCCTGGGACGTGCAGACCTCCCGCCGCGCCTGCGCCGCAGCCGGGCACGGCCCGCAGGGACGACCGCGAGATGGGCCAGCGCCACGCCCGCCGTGTTCAGCAGCAGCGAGTCCACGTCGACGACCTGCCCCGGCACCCCGGTCTGCAGCAGTTCGATGCCGAGTGACAGCAGCGCCCCCGCCGCGACCGTACGGGTCAGCGAGGCCCACGGGGCGACAGTGAGCCGGCCGCTCGCCATCGGCAGCAGTATGCCGATGGGAGCCAGCAGGAGGAGTCCCTCACCGATACGGCGGGCCGCCTGCACCGGGCCCAGCGCCAGATCCGCTCTGATGCCCGCCAGCGGCTCCAGATTCGCAGCCGTCACCCACGGCACATCCAACGGGCGGAGCGTCAGCCACCCCACGAGTGCCAGATGTGCGAGGAGGAGGACGGCCCCCGCCACGCGGAAGTGGATGGCGGCACTGCCGCCCGAACCTTGACGCTGCACGCCCCCCAAGACGCGTTGACCGGCAGCATCGGTTCCGCCGGATGCCGGAGGGTGTCAGGAAGGGCTCGGAGACGGCAGCGGGCCCACCGTCGGCAGCGCCGTGTCGGGGCGTTCTTTGGCCGTCCGGGTGCAGCGGTAACCGTGCGGCGCGTACTCCCCGGGGCCGCCCAGGATCACCGACCCGCCCGCGGCCGCCGCCTCGCTCTCCGCGAAGGTGCACACGATCTGCGCCAGCGCCGCCGACGGCAGATCCTCGGGCTGGCGGCTCAGCCGCAGCGTGCCCTCAGGATCGCTCTCACGCGGCGGTGAGACGGTCAGCGGGCCCCGCACAAGCGTGGTGAACCCGGCCTCCCGCTCGGTCTGCGACGGCTCCTCCAGCAGCTCCCCGAGGAGCGCCTGAGCGACCCGCACCCGGGTGCCGGCCTTCTCCTCGGCGATCGTGACCGTACGGTCCACCGCCTGCAGCGCCGACGCGCACACCAGATACACCCGCACCGGCACCTGCGGCTGCGTCTGGGTGGCCGTCTCCTTGCCGGACAGCGTGCACGGCACCCGCGACGGCGCCGGCCCGGCGTCGACCGGCACCGTGGTCGTCCGGATCCCGCAGCCCGCGGCGGCGGCCGCGACCGTGACCGCACCCACGAGCGCCAGAGCCGTGCGACGGATCCGCGACGCGGCGGAACCCCGGTCGCGTGCCACGGCCGGCCCGCCTGCCACGACCGGGCCCCCGGCCATGCCCAGGGGCGCCCGGTGCGCCTGCCCGTTCCGTACGGTCACTGCGCGTCGCCTGCCTCTCCCCGCTCGTCGTCCTGCCCCCGGCCGCCCCGGCCGCGAGCGTCCGGGGTGATGTCCGACGCGTCCCGGGGCAGCCGCAGGACGAACACCGCACCGCCGTCGCCGTCCGTGGAATTCGCCGCCGAGATCCCGCCGCCGTGGATCAGCGCGTTCTCCATCGCGATCGACAGCCCCAGGCCGCTGCCCTCGGACCGCGGCCGCGAGGCGCTCGCCTTGTAGAAGCGGTCGAAGACGTGCGGCAGGACGTCCTCGGGGATACCGGGCCCGTGGTCCCGTACCTCGATGACCAGCTCCTCGCCCTCCATCCGCACGGCCACCCGCACCGGCGAGCCGCCGTGCTTCAGCGCGTTGCCGATGAGGTTCGCCAGTATGACGTCGAGGCGGCGCGGATCGAGGCGGGCCATGATGCCGCGCTCCGCGTCCAGCTCGACCGCGTCCAGCCAGGCCCTGGCGTCGATACAGGCGGTGACCTGGTCGGCGACATCGACGTCGTCGAGGACGAGCCGCGCCGTACCCGCGTCGAAGCGGGTCACCTCCATCAGGTTCTCCACCAGGTCGTTGAGGCGCCGGGTCTCGCTCACCACCAGCGCCACGGCGGGCGCGATCATCGGGTCGAGGCTCTCCTGCTCGTCCTCCAGGACCTCCGTCACGGCGGTCAGCGCGGTCAGCGGCGTACGCAGCTCGTGCGACATGTCGGCGACGAACCGGCGGCTGGACTCCTCCCGCGCGCGCATGTCCGCGACCTTCTTCTCCAGCGACTCCGCCGCGTTGTTGAAGGTCCGTGACAGCTCGGCCAGCTCATCCGTGCCGGAGACCTGCAGCCGCGTGTCCAGCTGGCCCTCGCCGAGCTGCCGGGCCGCCTGACCCAGGCGCTGCACGGGCTTGAGTACGGTCCTCGCGGCGGCCTGCGCGAGCAGCGCCGAGCCGAGGAGCGCCAGGGCCGTGGCGATCCCCAGCGACCAGGCGAGCGAGTTCAGATCCTGCCGCTCCTGGTCGAGGGACTTGAACATGTACCCCGTCGGCCCGCCGCCCGCGACTCTCGTACCGCCCACCAGGTAGGGCGTGTTGCCGCGCGTGGTACGCACCCAGAACAGATGCTGCCGCTCGCTCACCGCGTCCCGCAGCGACGCCGGTACGTCGTCGAGCGTGAACGTGTCCGGGTCGGACGCCCCGACGATCGGCTTGCCCGCCGCCCGCTCGCCGAGCAGCAGCACGCTGTAGCCGGCGTTGCCGCTCGCCATCTGCTCCGCGGTCGTCTGCAGTTCGCTCTCCGTCGGGCGCGCCGGCATGGACGCGGCCCGGTTCTGCATCTCCCGCCGGAAGTCGCCGAGCGCCGCGTCCTGCGTGCGCGTCAGCACGGCCTCGCGGTTCAGCCAGTACGCGATCCCCGAAGCGGACACGGCGGCGGTCAGCGCGACCATGCCGAACACGACGACAAGCCGCAGTCGGAGGCTGGTCCAGCCAAGTCCGGCGAGTATCACCCGCTTTGCGGCGCTCGTCTTCGCAGCATCACTCACTGAGGAGCGTCCAGTCTGTAGCCCACTCCTCTGACCGTGCGGATCAGCGTCGGCGAGGACGGTACGTCCTCCACCTTCGCCCGCAGCCGCTGCACGCACGCGTCCACGAGACGCGAGTCACCCAGGTAGTCGTGTTCCCACACCAGGCGGAGCAGCTGCTGGCGCGACAGGGCCTGGCCGGGACGGCGGCTCAGCTCCAGCAGGAGACGCAGCTCCGTCGGCGTGAGCTGCAGATCCTCGCCGTTCTTGGTGACCGTCATCGCGGAGCGGTCGATCACCAGTGAGCCGAAGGCCGCCGAGTCCGTGGACTCACGCTCACCCCGCCGCAGCACCGCCCGGATCCGGGCATCCAGCACGCGCCCCTGCACCGGCTTGACGACATAGTCGTCGGCCCCGGACTCCAGGCCGACGACGACGTCGATGTCGTCGCTGCGCGCGGTCAGCAGAATGATCGGCAGCTGGTCGGTGCGCCTGATCCGCCGGCACACCTCGAAACCGTCGATGCCGGGCAGCATCACATCCAGCACGATCAGATCCGGCCGCTGCTCACGGAGCAGTTTCAGGCCGTCCTCGCCCGTCGCCGCGGTGGCCACACGGTGGCCCTGGCGTGACAGCGAGAGTTCGAGGGCCGTGCGGATGGCGTCGTCGTCCTCGATCAGCAACAGGAAAGGCACAGAGGCCATTCTGGCCCATGGGGCCCTGGGAGTTCGACAGTCGGTGCCGTCCGGCTCGACTCCTCCCTCTCTCCGCCCCTCTTCCCGTCTCTCTCCCCACCCCTGTGACAGGCCTGTGACAGTCGGCGGACACCGGTGTGAAGTCCCCTCGGCAAGCTCTTTCTGCACAGGGACCGAAGCACAACTCCAATCGGCGGGAGGCGCGAGATGAACGCACTGCACAGCACCACCTCAAGCGCAGTTGTCACGCGTCTCCACGACGTCGTGCGGAACACCGAGAAGTCCGGCGCCGTGAACGGGCGGGGGTGCGTTCGCGGCGCCGGGCGTCAGCACAAGCCGTCGTACATGACGGTCGTTGACGCGAAGACCGAGGGTGAGCACAGCGAACACTCCGAGGCCGCGGACGCCGAAGCGGCGTTCACCGCCTACGTGCAGGAGCGCCGCGCCTCGCTGTACGCGACCGCGTACCACCTGACCGGTGACCGGTACGAGGCGGAGGACCTGCTGCAGAGCGCGCTGTTCTCGACGTACCGGGCCTGGGACCGGATCAGCGACAAGGCGGCGGTCGGCGGCTATCTGCGCCGCACCATGACGAATCTGCACATCAGCGCCTGGCGCCGGCGCAAGATCGACGAGTACCCGACCGAGGAGCTCCCGGAGACGGTGGGCGACACGGACGCGATGCGCGGCACGGAGCTGCGGGCGGTGCTGTGGCAGGCCCTCGCCCGGCTGCCGGAGCCCCAGCGCACCATGCTGGTGCTGCGCTACTACGAGGGTCGTACGGATCCGGAGATCGCGGAGATCCTGGACATCAGTGTCGGCACGGTGAAGTCGAGCATCTGGCGGTCGCTCCGCCGGCTGCGTGAGGACGAGGCCCTCAGCTTCGGCTGTGACGAGGAAGAGTCCTTCGGCCAGCTGGTGGCCTGAAGGCGGCGGGGGGACCACGGGGGGAACGGGGATCACGGGGGATCCACGGGGGGATACGAAGCGGGGCCGGACAAGACCGGGGGGGGCTTGTCCGGCCCCGCTTCACGTCCGGGTCCGAGCCCGCGCCCGGGACCGAGAGCCCCGGGGCCGTCCCGCCGTCGCGGGGGTGTGTGGCACCCCCGCGTACCCGCTACGCCGCTTCGCTCGTCGCGGGCATCCGGCGGCAGCGGCCCGCCGCCGCGGCCGCGAGCCGGCCGAGCGCCTCGTCCTTGCCGCAGGGGTGGGCGCCGAGGGCTGCCTGACGGGCCACGATGCCGCGCTCGGCGCGCATCAGGCGCCAGCCGCGCCGCACCAGGAAGGCGACGGACTTCCGGCCTTCGCGCAGATCACGGAGGAACCGGCGGCGGAAGGTGGTCGAGGGGCGGCCGCGCAGGCACAGTGCGTCGGCGAGCACGCCGAGCTCCTGGCAGCGGCTCACGATGTCGGCGGCGAAGATGCCTTCGGCGACGAACAGCGGAGTGCGGTCGATGTCGATGGTTTCCCGGCCCGTCCGGGAGCTGGTGGCGATGTCGTACACGGGTACGGTCGTCCGTCCCGTGCGGCACAGCTCCGTGACGGCCGCGACCGCGGCGTCGGCGTCCCAGGAGCCGGGGGAGTCCCAGTCGATGTCCGCGCTGTCCGGGATCAGCGGGAGGGTGGGGTCGTCGCCCTCCTTGTAGAAGTCGTCGAGGCGCAGCACCGGGAGGCCGGAGCGAGCGGCGAGGGACGACTTGCCGGAGCCGGAGGGCCCGGCGAGCAGGACGACGCGTGTCGGCAGGGGTTGGGAACTCACGGGACACCAGTGTGAGGCATTGACCCGTGCAGGGGACCCCCGGGAGGTCCGGTTGGTATCCAGCATCACATGAGAACTACGCTGCGTGCTTTCCCGGTTACTCGTCAGACAGGATTCTCATGGCACGTCACAAATTGCTCAGGGCGGCCGGTCTCACCCTCACGGCGGTGGGCGCGGCACTCGGCGGTGGGGCCGGCGCGGCCCAGGCGGCGTCGGTGGGCGACGTCGAACCGGCGGCGTCCGCGCAGGCCCTGGCGGACACGGTCGGCTACGTGAGCGCGCCGGTCCAGCACATTCCGCTGAATCCGCTCGCGAACACGGGGGTGGATCCGCTGAACAACGGCGTCGGCACCCAGGTCGCCGACTTCCAGCCGGTCGACTCGCGGTCACTCACCGGCTCTCTGGCGACCGCGCAGGACGTCCCGGCCGCCGGTCCGCTGCTGGGCGGCGTCATCCCGGGGTGAGCGGGCCCACCACAATGGCGACGGGCCCGCGGGGAGCTCCCCGCGGGCCCGTCGGCGCACATCAGTACGCGGAGCCGGACGCGCCCAGCGAACCCGTCGGGTGCCAGACCGTCTTCGTCTCCAGGAACGCGGTCATCCGGTGCGTGCCCGGGTCCGCCGACCAGTCCTCGGCGCGCGGGCGCAGCACCCGCTTGAGGTTGTCAGCGGCCGCGACCTCCAGCTCCTTGGCGAGCTGCTCGTCGGCGCCCGTCAGGTCGATCGCGTTGACGTCCTGGTGGGCGGCGAGCGGAGCCGCGATCTCGGCCGTGCGGCCGGACAGGATGTTGACGACGCCGCCGGGGAGGTCGGACGTGGCCAGCACCTCGCCGAGCGACAGCGCGGGCAGCGGGGCCTTCTCACTGGCGATCAGCACGACCGTGTTGCCGGTCGCGATCGCCGGGGCGATCACGGAGACCAGGCCCAGGAACGACGACTCCTGCGGGGCCAGGACCGTGACCACACCGGTCGGTTCGGGCGTGGACAGGTTGAAGAACGGGCCGGCGACCGGGTTCGCCCCGCCCACGATCTGGCCGATCTTGTCGGTCCAGCCCGCGTACCAGACCCAGCGGTCGATCGCGGCGTCGACGACCGCACCGGCCTTGGACTTGGACAGCCCTTCGGCCTCGGCGACCTCGCGGACGAACTGGCCCCTGCGGCCCTCCAGCATCTCGGCGATGCGGTAGAGAATCTGGCCGCGGTTGTACGCCGTCGCTCCCGACCAGGCGCCGAACGCCTTGCGGGCCGCGACGACCGCGTCACGGGCGTCCTTGCGGGACGCCAGCGGGGCGTTGGCCAGCCAGTTGCCCTTTGAATCGGTCACCTCGTACACCCGGCCGCTCTCACTCCGGGGGAACTTGCCCCCGACGTACAGCTTGTAGGTCTTGAAGACGGACAGACGCGTCGACTCAGACATCGAGGTAGGCCTCCAGACCGTGGCGGCCGCCCTCGCGGCCGAAGCCCGACTCCTTGTAACCGCCGAAGGGCGAGGTCGGGTCGAACTTGTTGAAGGTGTTGGCCCACACCACACCCGCGCGGAGCTTGTTCGCCACCGCGAGGATGCGGGAGCCCTTCTCCGTCCAGATGCCCGCCGACAGGCCGTACTGGCTGTTGTTGGCCTTGGCGACGGCCTCGTCCGGCGTACGGAACGTCAGCACCGACAGCACCGGGCCGAAGATCTCGTCGCGGGCGATGGTGTGTGCCTGCGTGACGTTCGTGAACAGCGTCGGGGCGAACCAGTAGCCGGAGGAGGGCAGCTCGCACGGCGTGGACCAGCGCTCGGCGCCCTCGGCCTCGCCGGTCTCGGCGAGGGCCGTGATCCGGGCCAGCTGCTCGGCCGAGTTGATCGCGCCGATGTCGGTGTTCTTGTCCAGCGGGTCGCCGAGGCGCAGGGTCGCCAGACGGCGCTTGAGCGAGTCGAGCAGCTCGTCCTGGATCGACTCCTGGACCAGCAGACGCGAACCGGCGCAGCAGACCTGGCCCTGGTTGAAGAAGATGCCGCCGACGATGCCCTCGACGGCCTGGTCGATGGGGGCGTCGTCGAAGACGATGTTGGCGCCCTTGCCGCCCAGCTCCAGGGTGAGCTTCTTCTTCGTGCCCGCGACCGTACGAGCGATCTCTTTGCCCACGGCGGTGGAACCGGTGAAAGCGACCTTGTCGACGTCGGGGTGGGCGACGAGAGCCGCACCTGCGTCTCCGTAACCGGGGACGATGTTGACGACACCCTTGGGCAGGCCTGCCTGCCGGCAGATGTCCGCGAAGAAGAGCGCGGACAGCGGGGTCGTCTCGGCCGGCTTCAGCACCACCGTGTTGCCGGTGGCGAGCGCCGGGGCGATCTTCCAGGCCAGCATCAGCAGCGGGAAGTTCCACGGGATGACCTGGCCGGCCACGCCCAGCGGGCGCGGATTTGGACCGTAGCCCGCGTGGTCGAGCTTGTCGGCCCAGCCCGCGTAGTAGAAGAAGTGCGCCGCGACCAGCGGGAGGTCCGCGTCGCGGGTCTCCTTGATCGGCTTTCCGTTGTCCAGGGTCTCCAGGACGGCCAGTTCGCGCGAGCGCTCCTGGATGATCCGGGCGATCCGGAAGAGGTACTTGGCGCGCTCGGAGCCCGGCAGCGCGGACCACTTCTCGAAGGCCTTGCGAGCGGCCTTCACGGCCCGGTCGACATCCTCGGCGCCGGCCTGGGCGACCTCGGACAGGACCTCCTCGGTGGACGGGGAGACCGTCTTGAAGACCTTGCCGTCGGCGGCGTCGGTGAACTCGCCGTCGATGAAGAGGCCGTACGACGGGGCGATGTCGACGACCGACCGCGACTCGGGTGCGGGTGCGTATTCAAATACCATCGTGATCAGTCCACCGTCACGTAGTCGGGGCCGGAGTAGCGGCCGGTCGCCAGCTTCTGGCGCTGCATCAGCAGGTCGTTCAGCAGGCTGGACGCGCCGAAGCGGAACCAGTGGTTGTCCAGCCAGTCCGCGCCCGCGGTCTCGTTGACCAGCACCAGGAACTTGATGGCGTCCTTGCTGGTGCGAATGCCGCCGGCGGGCTTCACGCCCACCTGTACTCCAGTCTGCGCCCGGAAGTCGCGGACGGCTTCGAGCATGAGCAGGGTGTTCGCCGGCGTGGCGTTGACCGCGACCTTTCCGGTCGACGTCTTGATGAAGTCGGCCCCGGCGATCATGCCGAGCCAGGAAGCGCGGCGGATGTTGTCGTACGTGGAGAGCTCGCCGGTCTCGAAGATGACCTTCAGGCGGGCCGCGCCCGCGGCCTCCTTCACGGCGCGGATCTCCTCGAACACCTTCAGGTACTTGCCGGCCAGGAAGGCGCCGCGGTCGATCACCATGTCGATCTCGTCCGCGCCCGCGGCGACGGCGTCACGGGTGTCCGCGAGCTTCACGTCGAGGGCGGCGCGGCCGGCCGGGAAGGCGGTGGCGACGGAGGCGACCTTGACGTCGGCGCCGCCCAGGGCGGCCTTCGCGGTGGCCACCATGTCGGGGTAGACACAGACGGCTGCCGTCTGCGGGGACGTACGGTCGGTCGGGTCGGGATTGACGGCCTTGGCGGCGAGCGCCCGGACCTTGCCCGGGGTGTCCGCGCCTTCCAGCGTCGTCAGGTCGATCATCGAGATGGCCAGGTCGATGGCGTACGCCTTGGCCGTCGTCTTGATCGAGCGGGTGCCGAGAGACGCGGCGCGCGCTTCCAGGCCGACAGTGTCGACCCCGGGCAGCCCGTGCAGGAAGCGGCGCAGTGCGCTGTCGGACGTGGTCACGTCAGCGAATGCAGGTGCAATGGTGGGCATGGTCACCAGACGAGCATATCTACGCGCGTAGCAACCTGTACAGAGGGCCGCCGGGACTCGTCATTCGGTGCGCCGGGCGCATGGGGCAGAATCGGGAGCATGACGAGTCCCGAGCAGCCGCCCTCCGAGCCGGCCTACGCCGACCGTGTCTACCGTTCGCCCATGGCGCTCGTGGGCGGAGTGCTGCTGCTCGCGCTCACCGTCTGGATCGGCGGCGACGCGGTGGTCCGGGGCGAGGGGCGCACGCCCTGGCTCGGTCTGACGGGGCTGCTGGTGCTGGTGCCGGTGATCGTCGCGTTCACCCTGCGGCCCGCCGTGTTCGCGGGCGAGGACAGGCTCCGGATCAGGAACCCGTTCCGCACGATCACCCTGCCCTGGGCGTCCGTCGCGGATGTGCGCGCCGGGTACTCCAGCGAGGTCACCACGCAGGAGGGCGCGAAGTATCAGCTGTGGGCCGTGCCGGTCTCGCTGCGGCAGCGCAAGCAGGCCGCACGCCGTCAGGCGATGGCGGCCCGGGGTGACCGTGGCCGCCGTGCGCCCGTGAACGCCGCGGTCGACCCCGCCGTCGACACCGACGCCGGCGGCGCGTCCTGGCAGGCGCCCGCCGACCGGACGATCGCCGAACTGCGCGAGCTGGCCGAGCACGGCGCCACGCGTCCGAGCGCCAAGGGCGAGCCGCAGGTGCGCTGGGCGTACGAGATCCTCGGCCCGGCCGTCGTGGGTGCGGTCGCTTTCGCGGTACTGCTCGCCGTCGCGTGAGCCGCTTTGCCCGGCCGTGCCGGGCGAACCTGACCGCTTCGCCGGCCGCGTGCGGCCGGACACGGGAATCCATCCAGCCACCTCAGCCGGACCCGACACCCGCGTTCACGGTTCTTACGGCGGCCCCTTCCACACCAGCAGCATGTACGCCCCGAACCACGCCGACGACAGCGCGGCCCCGCCCAGCACCAGCAGCACCACCGGTCGCCGTGCCCGTCCCACCGCCGCCGCTATCGGCAGCAACAGCGGGAAGGCGGGCATGAGGAACCTGGCGCGCGGGAAGTAGACGCCGCCGCTGCCGAGGACGACGAGCAGCATCACGCCCGTGAAGACGAGCAGCACCAGCGGCTGCCGGTCCGTCAGGCACAGCAGATACAGCCCGGTGGACACGATCAGCACCAGCGACACGACCACCATCAGCAGCTGCGGGGTGGCGTCGTACACGACGTTCTTCCGGATCTCGGCCAGGGTGACCGTCCCGCCGTCCCACTCGTTGCGCCACAGCTTCTGTACGGCGAGGTAGCCGTCCCAGCGCCCGACCCGCAGGCCCACCCAGGCGACGTAACCGCCCCACCCCAGCGGCGCGATCAGCGCGCCCGCGAGCGCCCGGCGGTCCCGGGTCCGTACGAAGGCCACCAGCCCGGCCACCGCGACCGCCGCCGCGATCGCGACGCCCGTCGGCCGGGTCAGACCGGCCAGCGCAGCCAGCGGGCCCGCCCACAGCCAGCGGCCGCTGAGCGCCGCGTACAGGGACCACGCCGCGAGCGCCGTGAACAGCGACTCGGTGTAGCCCATCCACTGGACGATCGCGACGGGCAGCGCGCCCCACAGGACGGTGAGCACGGTTCCCGTACGCCGCCCGTGCAGCTGGTCGCCGACCGCGAAGATCCCCCACGCGGCGACCAGCGACGAGACCATCGCGATCACGAGCGCGACGGAGGCACGGCTGCCCGGAGTCACCCCCGCGACGGCCTTCACCAGCACCGGATAGAGCGGGAAGAACGCCAGATTGTTCGCGTCGAACGCGGTGCCGAGCTCGTGCGCGTACCCGTGGTCGGCGATCCCCAGATACCAGTTGGAGTCCCATGACGTGGCCAGCGCCGGCCAGACGCCGTGCCCCTTGAGATGCGTCCACCGGGCGAGCACGAGCAGCCCGGTCAGCCGTACCGCCAGATAGCCGACCAGTGCCGGCGCGGCTCGGCCCAGCGCTTGGAGCAACCGGTGATCCGCTCCCGGTACGCCGCCGCCTCCCGGGACGGGTGGCCGACGGGAGGCGGGGACAGCGGCTCGGTGTGTGGCGGTCGGGGGCACTGCGGCAGCTCCAGTGACTCGGCATGCGCTACCGGGTCACCTTGGCCCGTGGCTCCGCCGAGGGCACGGGCCGCTGCGTCAACTGCCGTACGGGAATCACCCGCACGGGGATCGGCGCGCCGGGCCCGTGCCGCTGTTCCGCCGGGCCCGTACCGCCGTACCGCCGTACCGCCGTACCGCCGTACCGCCGTACCGCCGTACCGCCGTACCGCCGTAACGTCAGATGCCTGCCGCCTCCGCCAGGTCGCGCTTGACCGCCGCGAGAACGTCCGCCGCACGGCCCCGGGCAGCCGCCAGCTCGCTCGCTTCGGCGACCGGGACCACGACCTCCAGGTAGCACTTGAGCTTGGGCTCCGTGCCGCTCGGGCGGACGATGACGCGCGCCTTGTACTCGCCCTCCAGGTAGTACCGCAGACCGTCCGTCGGCGGCAGCTGCTCGGTGCCCTTCGTCAGATCCTCCGCCGAGACGACCTGCAGCCCGGCCAGCAGGACGGGCGGCTGCTCGCGCAGCCGGCGCATCGCGTCCGCGATGATGCTCAGGTCCTCCACGCGCGCCGACAACTGGTCGGTGGCGTGCAGCCCGTGCTCGATCGCGAGATCGTCCAGCAGGTCCGAAAGCGTACGGCGGTGCTCCTTGAGCTCCGAGGCCAGCTCGGCGACGAGCAGCGCGGCGGTGATGCCGTCCTTGTCGCGTACGCCGCCGGGGTCGACGCAGTAGCCGAGAGCCTCCTCGTATCCGTACCGCAGGCCCTCGACGCGCGCGATCCACTTGAAGCCGGTCAGCGTCTCCTCGTAACCGAGCCCGGCGGCCGCCGCGATACGCCCGAGCAGCGACGACGACACGATCGACTCGGCGAACGTGCCCCGTGCGCCCTTGTGCACGAGATGCGCGGCGAGCAGCGCGCCGACCTCGTCACCGCGCAGCATCCGCCAGCCCCCGGCGACGCTGTCGTCGGGTACGGCGACGGCGCAGCGGTCCGCGTCCGGGTCATTGGCGATGACGATGTCCGGCTGGGCCTCGCGGGCCGTCGCGAAGGCGAGGTCCATCGCGCCCGGCTCCTCCGGGTTGGGGAAGGCGACCGTCGGGAACGCGGGATCGGGCTCGGCCTGCTCCTCGACGAGCACCGGAGCGGGGAAACCGGCCCGCTCCCACGCCGCCAGCACCACGTCCTTGCCGACGCCGTGCATGGCCGTGTAGACGACGCGGGCGGTCCGGGGGGAGCGGGGGCTCAGGACGGCGTCCGTACGCTCCAGATAGGCCTGCAGAACCTCGTCCCCGAGGGTCTCCCAGCCGTCGCCCGGGCGCGGTACGTCGTGCAGGCTGCCCACCGCCTCGATCTGCGCGGCGATCTCGCCGTCGGCCGGCGGCACGATCTGCGAGCCGTCGCCGAGGTAGACCTTGTAGCCGTTGTCGCGCGGCGGGTTGTGGCTGGCTGTGACCTCGACGCCGGCGACGGCGCCCAGGTGCCGTATGGCGTACGCGAGGACGGGGGTCGGCAGCGGGCGCGGCAGCACGGCGGCACGCAGGCCGGCGCCGGTCATGACGGCGGCGGTGTCGCGGGCGAAGTCCGCGGACTTGTAGCGGGCGTCGTAGCCGATGACGACGAGGCCGCCGGTGTGGCCCTGGGCCTTCAGGTACGCCGCGAGTCCCGCGGCGGCGCGGATGACCACGGCGCGGTTCATCCGCATCGGCCCGGCGCCGAGCTCCCCGCGCAGCCCGGCCGTCCCGAACTGCAGCGTTCCGGCGAACCGGGCGGCCAGCTCTGCCGTGTCCTGAGCCTCGACGAGCTTGCTCAGCTCGTCCCGGGTCTCCGCATCGGGGTCCTCGGCCAGCCAAGCCTGGGCCCGCGCGATCAGGTCCTGCGCCACGGTGTGCCTCTCTGATGTCGTTGTGAGCGTCATGGGCGTCATGGGCACCATGAGGGTCATGGGCGTCACGAGGGTCATGAGCGTCTGCGTGCCCGGTTACGCCTACCCGCTCCGGGCCCGGGGTGCGTGCCTGCCTGCGGGCTTGTGGGCGCAAGCCACTGGGCACGGCAACGAGCTGCCGCAGGGGCGGGGCGCGGGCCCGGTTCCGGGAAGGGGCGGGGTGGGGGAAACCGCCACCGGCCGCCTCATGCGCCCCGCGCCGCGGGGGGCCGGGGCGTCAGCCCCTGACCATGAGATCCGCTTGATCCGCTGGATCCGCTTGATCCGTCAGATCCGCGCCAGGACCTTGGTCAGCAGCTCACCCATCCGCGCCGCCGAGTCGCGCCCCGCCTGGAGCACTTCCTCGTGGTTCAGGGGCTCGCCCGACAGACCCGCGGCCAGGTTCGTGACGAGGGAGATGCCCAGCACCTCGGCACCGGCCTCGCGGGCGGCGATCGCCTCGAGAACCGTGGACATGCCGACCAGGTCGCCACCCATCACACGGACCATGTTGATCTCGGCCGGAGTCTCGTAGTGCGGGCCGGGGAACTGGACGTACACGCCCTCCTCCAGCGACGCGTCGATCTCCTTGCACAGCGACCGCAGCCGCGGCGAGTACAGATCGGTAAGGTCCACGAAGTTCGCGCCGATGATCGGGGACGCCGCGGTCAGGTTGATGTGGTCACTGATCAGGACCGGCTGGCCGGGGCGCATGCCCGCGCGCAGGCCGCCACAGCCGTTGGTGAGGACGACGGTCTTGCAGCCCGCGGCGACGGCGGTGCGCACACCGTGCGCGACGGCGGCGACGCCGCGGCCCTCGTAGTAGTGCGTACGGCCGAGGAAGACGAGCGCGCGCTTGTCGCCGATCTTGTACGAGCGGACCTTGCCGCCGTGACCCTCGACCGCCGGCGGCGGGAAGCCGGGCAGCTCGGTGACCGGGAACTCGGCCTCGGGCGCACCGAGGGCGTCGACGGCCGGCGCCCAGCCGGAGCCCATCACCAGGGCGACGTCGTGGGTCTCGGCGCCCGTGAGCTCGCGCAGGCGTGCGGCGGCGTCGGTGGCCGCGGCGTGGGGGTCCGGGTGGGTAACAGAAACGTTCACAAGAAGAGGGTAGCCCGAGAAACCCTACGCGCGTAGATGACGATGCTCACGACTCCGTGACCCTTCCCTCGTCGTAAAGCACAAGAGCGATCCCAAGAGCGATCCCAAGAGTGATCCGCGGGAGCGACGCACGGGACCGACCCGCGAGACCGACGCAGGAGAGCGGCGGCGGCACTGGAGCGATGCGCAGGAGTGGGCGCGGGGGAGCCCGCGCGCTCGCGTCAGCAGGGACGCTTGCGCAGCTCCATCACATAGTCGTGCGGGGCCCCCGCCGACTCGGCCGCGTCGGCCAGCTCACCCAGATAGCGGGCCGAGGGCAGCCCGCCCTCATAGCCGTTCAGTACGTACACCCAGGCGGGCTCCTCGCCGTCCAGGGTGTGCACCCGCACGCGCATCCGCCGGTAGATGTCCAGACCGACACCCTCCCAGCGGTCCATGGAGTCCTCGTCCAGCGGGGCGATGTCGTACAGCGCGACGAAGACCTGGGAACGCGGGGCCTCCACGATCGTGGCCAGCGCGCCTTCCCAGCCCATCTGCTCGCCGCCGAACGTCAGCCGCCAGCCGTTGAGCCAGCCCGTGCTGCGCAGCGGGGAGTGCGGAGCGCGGCGGGTCATCAGCCGCGCGTCGAGGTTGCCGGCGTACGCGGCGTAGAGCGACATGGGATCGAGGGTACGGGAGGGGAAGCGGTGACCGCCCGTCCCGATCCGCGGGGCCTAGTGCCGCGACCGGCAATGTTTGCCCGTCGAGGAGCGTCGTCCGGTGCGTGCCATCGCAAGGCGGCCGGAAGTCCTTGTAGCGGAGCTACCAGGGCTTTTGGCCAACGCAGCGAGGGTGCGTGCCGGGCTGCGCGACAGGGCAAAGCTTGCCGGGAGGGGCACTAGGTCACAGGCAGGTACGAAGGCCCCGGCGCGAAGCAGGTTGAAGCGTGCGGGACAATGGGTCCGACGGACCACCCGGCAGAGCGAGAGCGCGAGGCGTAACCCCAGTGACCCGGATCGTGATCATCGGTGGCGGACCCGGCGGATACGAGGCGGCCCTGGTGGGCGCCCAGCTCGGCGCGGAGGTGACCGTCGTCGACTGCGACGGCCTCGGCGGAGCGTCCGTACTCACCGACTGCGTACCCTCGAAGACCCTGATCGCCACCGCCGAGGTGATGACGAACTTCGACTCCTCGCACGAGGAGCTGGGCATCATCGTCGCGGACGACACCCCGCACATCGAGCAGGCCGCCCGGATCGTCGGCGTGGACCTCGGCAAGGTCAACCGACGCGTGAAGCGGCTCGCGCTCGCGCAGTCCCACGACATCACGGCGTCGGTCACCCGGGCCGGCGCCCGCGTCCTGCGCGGCCGCGGCCGGCTCCAGGGCCGGCAGGCCATGGACGGCTCCCGCCAGGTCGTCGTCACCGCCGCGGACGGCACCGAGGAGACTCTCACCGCCGACGCCGTACTGATCGCGACCGGCGGTCACCCGCGCGAGATCCCCGACGCGCAGCCCGACGGCGAGCGCATCCTGAACTGGACCCAGGTGTACGACCTCAATGAGCTCCCCGAAGAGCTGATCGTGGTCGGCTCCGGTGTCACCGGCGCCGAGTTCGCCGGCGCGTACCAGGCGCTGGGCTCCCGGGTCACCCTCGTCTCCTCCCGCGACCGCGTGCTCCCGGGTGAGGACCCCGACGCCGCCGCGGTCCTGGAGGACGTGTTCCGGCGCCGCGGCATGAACGTCATGGCCCGCTCCCGCGCCCAGTCCGCGAAGCGCGTGGGCGACCGCGTCGAGGTCACTCTGGCGGACGGCCGGGTCATCTCCGGTACGCACTGCCTGATGGCCGTCGGCGCGGTCCCCAACTCCGCGGGCATGGGCCTGGAGGAGGCCGGCGTCCGCCTCAAGGAATCCGGCCACATCTGGACCGACAAGGTGTCCCGCACCTCGGCGCCCGGGGTGTACGCGGCCGGCGACGTCACCGGCGTCTTCGCCCTCGCCTCCGTGGCGGCGATGCAGGGACGTATCGCCATGTACCACTTCCTGGGCGACGCGGTGGCCCCGCTGAACCTGAAGACGGTCTCCTCGAACGTCTTCACCGACCCCGAGATCGCGACCGTCGGCTACACCCAGGCGGACGTCGACGGCGGCGTCATCGACGCCCGGGTCGTCAAGCTGCCGCTGCTGCGCAACCCGCGCGCCAAGATGCAGGGCATCCGGGACGGCTTCGTGAAGATCTTCTGCCGCCCCGGCACCGGCATCGTGGTCGGTGGAGTGGTCGTCTCGCCGCGCGCATCGGAACTGATCCACCCCATCTCGATCGCGGTCGACAACAACCTGACGGTCGAACAGATCGCAAAGGCTTTCACCGTGTACCCGTCGCTGTCGGGCTCGATCGCGGAAGTCGCACGTCAGTTGCACACGCGCAAGGCGGCGGGCGAGGCGTAACGCCTGAGGGGCGGTCGCGGCCTGCGGCCGGCCGGGGCAATCCCGGCAACCCGGGAGGTTCGCGGGAGGTCTCCATACCACTTGGGGGACCTCTCCGTGCGCAACTTCCCTTATTCGGCGCAAAGTGCTGAAAGGTATCGGCTGCTGGGGTTACTGTCAGTTTCGTGTTCGCTGCAGAACGTCGTCAATTGATCCTCGAAATGGTGCGTGCCAACGGGGCCGTGTCGCTCCGTGAGCTCGCCCGTGTCGTCCAGACCTCCGAAGTAACCGTACGGCGGGACGTGCGGGCACTGGAGGCAGAAGGACTCCTCGACCGCCGGCATGGCGGTGCGGTACTGCCGGGCGGGTTCACGCGAGAGTCCGGCTTCCCGCAGAAATCCCATCTCGCGACCGCGGAGAAGACGGCCATCGCCGACGCAGCCGCGAGCCTGGTCGAAGAGGGCGAGGCCATCGTGGTCGGCGCGGGGACGACCACGCAGGAGCTGGCCCGCCGGCTCGCGCGGGTACCCGGGCTCACCGTGGTCACCAACTCCCTGCTGGTGGCCCAGGCGTTGGCACACGCCAACCGGGTCGAGGTCGTCATGACCGGCGGCACGCTGCGTGGCTCGAACTATGCGCTCGTCGGCAGCGGGGCCGAGCAGTCGCTGCAGGGCCTGCGGGTCTCCCGGGCCTTCCTCTCCGGCAGCGGGCTGACCGCCGAGCGCGGGCTGTCCACGTCCAACATGCTGTCGGCGAGCGTGGACCGTGCGCTGGTCCAGGCGGCGGCGGAGGTCGTGGTGCTGGCCGACCATACGAAGCTGGGCACCGACACGATGTTCCAGACGGTGCCCACGGACGTGATCACCCGTCTGGTGACCGATGAGCCGCCCCCGCACGACGACCGCGCGCTGACGGAGCTCCAGGCCTTGGCGGACCAGGGCGTCCAGGTCGCGGTGGCCGGAACGGCCGTCGACACGGGCCGCCCACGTCGCGAGGTCCCCCTCCCGGGCCAGCGCCGCACCCACCCGGGCCCGTCCCTCCGCCCGGCCGCGGCCCTGGCGGCGGACCAGCCCGACCGCCCCCGCGTGGCGGACCTCCGCCGCCGCTGACCCAGGGCGGGGCCGAATCGGACCCCCCACTGCCCGCACTCGGCATCCGAGCCGGACCTGGGCCGAAGCGGACCCACCCCCCACGGTCCGCAGTCGGGAGACGGGCCCGGGGCGGGGCCGTGCAGGGTCGGCCCCGCAGGGACCGGCGGAAGTACCGGACGATCCCGCGGTACCGGGCAACACGCCGGTCCCGAGGAGTCGAGCCCGGAGGGGCCCCGCACCGCCACTCACCGGCGCACCCCGAGCCCGTCTGGGGGTCCCCCCACGCCGCAGGGCGTAGGGGGAGTTTGAGGACGGACACACCCGGACGCCGCCACGGCACCGGGCAACACAGGCCGCCCGGACCGCGCCGGGCACACCGTCACCGCACCCCCGCCGGAAGCGCACCGCACCGGGCAACCCCGACAACCCGCAACCCCGCCGGAAGCGCACCGCACCGGGCAACCCCGACAACCCGCAACCCCGACAACGCGCCACCTCCGGAGGGGCTACGCCTTCAGCCCCCGCAACGTCAGCATCAGCAAGCGGTCCGCGAGTTCCGGGTCGTCCGGATCCTGCTCCGCGGCCAGCGCGATCGCGTTTGTCAGCTGCATGAGGTCACCGATCGAGACGTCGTCCCGCACGGCCCCGGCAGCCTGCGCACGCGACAACAGACGGGCCCCCGCCTCCCGTAGCGGCACGCTGCACTGCGACAGCGCCGAACTCGCGTCGTGCGACGCCGACATGAGCGCTCGCGCGACGCCGCGATACTCACCCGCATGAGTGACGATGGCACGCAGCCACTCCACCAGCGCCCCGCACGGCTGCTCCGCCGAAGCCAGCTCCCTCGACCGCTCCAGCAGCGTTTCGAGCGCCTCCTGGAAGACCGCGTTCATCAGGGCGTGCCGGTTCGGGAAGTGCCGGTACAGCGTCCCGATCCCCACCCCCGCCCGCCTCGCGACGTCCTCGAGCGACGCGTCCGTGCCGTGCTCGGCGAACGCCGCACGCGCCTCGACGAGCAGCCGCTCGTAGTTGCGGCGCGCATCGGCTCGCATCGGCCGTGGCGCGCCGCCTGCCGCGCTCGCTCCCGTACCGGCTGCCGTACCCGCTGCCGCACCAGCCGCCGTACTCGTCGTCATGGCATCCAGCATGCCATCGGCGGTCCGGAGGACTCCTCCGGACGCACGTGGGGCCCGCCGGGTGATACCGGCGGGCCCCACACGTACACGTACGTACCTCAGTACGTCACCGCGTCACCGCGTCACGACGTCAGTCCTTGATCTCGCAGATCACCGCGCCGGACGTCAGCGACGCACCCACTTCCGCGTTGAGCCCCTTGACGGTGCCGGAGCGGTGGGCGTTGAGCGGCTGTTCCATCTTCATCGCTTCGAGGACGACGACGAGGTCGCCCTCGTTGACCTGCTGGCCCTCCTCGA
>NZ_JBVJKN010000043.1:0-50057 GCF_055585225.1 Streptomyces sp. NPDC053673
CCGCCGAGTGGGTCTTCGGACTGGGCCGAACGCACCGCATCTACGAGCCGCCGTTCGCCAACCACGACGTCCTAGCGACCGGCCACCTCGCCCTCGCGGGGGACGGCCGGGTCCCCCTCCGGCACCTGGGCTTCGAGCCCGACGTGCCACCGGAGCCCGACGCCGCGCTGTCCCGTTTCGCGGGCAGCCGCTGGAACGGCCTGCCGTGAAGCGTCGCCCCCCGCGTGCGCTCTCAGCGCAACGCCACCCCCCTGACCGCGCCCCGGCCCATCAGGCAGCATGGCCCTCATGTCCGTACTGACGCGCGACGAAGCGCAGACCCGAGCCCAGCTCCTCGACGTCCACCGGTACACGATCGACCTCGATCTGACGACCGGCGGAGAAGACACCTTCGACTCCCACACCGTGATCCGGTTCACGGCCCGCGCGGCTGGAGACACCTTCGTCGAGCTCAAGCCCGCCACCCTGCGCTCCGTCACCCTCGACGGCCACCACCTCGACCCCGAGGCACTCGACGGGAACCGGCTCGCGCTCACCGGCCTCACCGCGGGCGAGCACGAACTGCGCATCGACGCCGCGATGCGCTACTCCCGCACCGGCGAAGGCATGCACCGCTTCACCGACCCCGCCGACGGCGAGACGTACACGTACACCCAGCTCTTCATGGAGGACGTCCAGCGCGTCTTCGCCGCCTTCGACCAGCCCGACCTCAAGGCGGTCTTCGAACTCACCGTCACCGCCCCCGAGGGCTGGACGGTCCTCGCCAACGGCATCACGACGCACCAGGCGGACGGCCGCTGGACCGCCACGCCCACACCGCTGATCTCCACCTACCTCGTCGCCGTCGCCGCCGGCCCCTGGCACTCCGTACGCACCCAGCACGCCGGGCTGCCCTTCGGCATCCACTGCCGCCGGTCGCTCGCGCCCTACCTGGACGCCGACGCCGAGGAGATCCTCTCCATCACCCGCGACTGCTACGACCGCTACCACGAGAAGTTCGACGAGCCGTACCCCTTCGACTCCTACGACCAGGCCTTCGTCCCCGAGTTCAACGCCGGCGCCATGGAGAACCCGGGCCTGGTCACCTTCCGCGACGAATTCGTCTACCGCTCCGCGGTCACCGACACCGAACGCCAGACCCGCGCCATGGTCATCGCCCACGAGATGGCCCACATGTGGTTCGGCGACCTCGTCACGCTCCGCTGGTGGGACGACATCTGGCTCAACGAGTCCTTCGCCGAGTACATGGGCTACCAGACCCTCACCGAAGCCACCCGCTTCACCGACACCTGGACCGACTTCGGGATCGTGCGCAAGGCCTGGGGCTACGACGCCGACCAGCGCCCCTCCACCCACCCCGTCGCCCCCGACCCCGACGCCGTGCCCGACACCGCCTCCGCACTGCTCAACTTCGACGGCATCTCCTACGCCAAGGGCGCCTCCGCGCTCCGCCAGCTCGTCGCCTGGCTCGGCGAGAAGGACTTCCTCGCCGGAATCAACATCCACTTCGCGCGGCACCGCTTCGGCAACGCCACCCTCGCCGACTTCATCGACTCCCTTGCCGAGGCCACCGACCGGGACGTCCACGTCTGGGCCGACCAGTGGCTGCGCACCACCGGCGTCGACACCCTCACCCCCGCTGTCGCCGAGGCCGACGGCACCTGGCGCCTGGACATCGCCCAGGACGGCAGCCGCCCGCACCGTATCGCCGTCGGCGCCTACGACGAGGACCCCGTCGAGCCCGGCCGCCTCGTCCTGCGCGACCGCTTCGAGGCCGACATCCCGCAGACCGCCCCCACGACCTCGGCCGGCCGCCGCCCCGCCCTCGTCGTCCTCAACGACAGCGATCTGACATACGCCAAGGTCCGCCTCGACCCCACCTCCTGGGACAGCGCCGTACGCTCCCTCTCCGGCCTCCCCGACGCGCTCACCCGCGCCGTCGTCTGGAACGCCGCACGCGACATGGTCCGCGACGGCGAACTCGCCCCCACCGCCTACCTGGACGCCGCCCGCGCCCACCTCCCGCACGAGCAGGACCTCGCCGTCGTCCAGGGCGTCCTCACATTCGCCACCACGCACATCGCCGACCGCTACCTCGCCCCCGAGGCCCGCCCGGCCGCGCTCGCCCTGCTCACCGACCTCACCCGCGACCTGATCCGCCGCACCGAGGACGGCCACAACCCGAGCCTGCGACTCACCGCCGTCCGCCACTTCATCGACGCCGCCGCCCAGCCGAACGGACTCCACGACTGGCTCGGCAGCGGCAGCGTCCCCGGCGGCCCCGACCTCGACCCGGAACTGCGCTGGCGCATCCTCGCCCGGCTCGCCGTCCTCGGCGCCACCGACGAGACCGAGATCGCCGCCGAACTCGACCGCGACCCCAGCGCCACCGGCCAGGAAGGCGCCGCCCGCTGCCGTGCCGCCCTCCCCACCCCGCAGGCCAAGGCAGCCGCCTGGTCCCGGATGTTCGACTCCGACGACCTCTCCAACTACCTGTTCACCGCCACCGCCCAGGGCTTCTGGCAGCCCGAACAGGCCGAACTCGTACGGGAGTACGTGCCCCGCTTCTACCCCTCCGCCATCGCCGTCGCCGCCCGCCGCGGCCCCGCCATCGCCGAAGCCGCCGGGCGCTACGCCTTCCCCGTCCACGCCGTGGACACCGAAGCCCTCCGCCTCGGCGAGGACTGCCTCCGCGACACCGAGATGATCCCGGCCCTGCGCCGCAAGCTCGTCGACCAACTCGACGACCTGCGCCGGGCGCTGACGGTTCGCGGAACAGTCCTCCTTTCGGGTTGAGATCGCGGCGGAGCCCGGGCACAACGCCCCCGTCACGTCCACGCTGGGGGCATGACCATCCCGCCCCTCGCCGGAGGGGCCGCAGGGCCCGACGCCCTGCGGCCCCTGCTCACTGTCGTGCTCGACTCGCTCAGGGCGGGAGCGGTCGCCCGCGGCGGGCCGCTTCCCCCGGGCGGGCCCGGCGAGGTGAGCAGGGCCGTGTGGGAAACCGTCACACCCGTCATCCCCGCCGACGGCCGCGGCGCCGAGGAAGCGCTCAGCACCCTCGTACAGGCCCTCGCCTACGGCGCCGCCGACCCCGCCGACCCGCGGTGCGCCGCCCACCTGCACACCCCGCCGCTCGCACTCGCCGTCGCCGCCGACCTCGCCGCATCCGCGCTCAACCCGTCCCTGGACTCATGGGACCAGGCGCCCGCCGCCTCCGCACTGGAAGCCGAGGTCACCCGGACCCTGGCCCGCGAGGTGTATCCGCACGGCGAACGGCCCGACGCCCTCGTCACCACCGGCGGCACCGAAGCCAACCAGCTCGCCCTGCTCCTCGCCCGCGAGCGCCACGGCTCCGTCCAGGTCGTCTGCGGCACCCACACCCACCACTCGGTCCGCCGCGCCGCCTGGCTGCTCGGCCTCCCCGAACCGGTCACCGTCCCCGCCCCCGGCGGCACCACCGACCTCACCGCCCTCGACGACGCCCTCACCGAACAGCAAGGCCCGCGCATCCCGGTCCTCGTCACCGCCACCGCCGGCACCACCGACACCGGACGCATCGACCCGCTCCCCGACATCGCCGCCCTCTGCGACCGGCACGGCGCCGAACTCCACATCGACGCCGCCTACGGCGGACCCCTCCTGTTCAGCCCCCGCCACCGCCATCTGCTGCGCTGCCTCGACCGGGCCCGGTCCGTCACCCTCGACCTGCACAAACTGGGCTGGCAGCCGGTAGCCGCAGGCCTCCTCGCCGTCCCCGACAGCGCCCTGCTCGCCCCCCTCGGCCACACCGCCGACTACCTCAACCCGGACGACGACACCGAAGCCGGACTGCCCGACCTCCTCGGCCGCTCACTGCGCACCACCCGACGCCCCGACATCCTCAAGATCGCCGTCACCCTCCGCGCCCTCGGCCGCAGCGGACTCGCCGCCCTCGTCGACCACGCCTGCGCCGCCGCCCAGGACCTCGCCGACCTCATCGAGAAGCACCCCGCCCTGGAGCTCCACGAACGGCCCGTCCTCTCCACCGTCCTCTTCCGCCCGCGCGGCGCGAACGACCACACCGTCGCCACCATCCGCCGCCGCCTCCTGCACCAAGGCCGCGCCGTCCTCGGCCGAGCCCGCGCCGACGGCCGGCTCTGGCTCAAAGCCACCCTGCTCAACCCCCACACCACCCCGGACGACCTCCGCACACTCACCGCACTCGTGGAAGGCAGCACCCCCCGATGACCGGCACGCCCGCCCCCGGCGCCCCAGACCTCGACCAGCCCCACGACCTCGTGGGCATCGGCATCGGGCCGTTCAACCTCTCACTCGCCGCCCTCGCCCACGGGCTGCCCCACGGAGCAGACGGCGGCGCCCTCGCCACCACCTTCTACGAGCAACGCCCCGACTTCCACTGGCACCCCGGCCTGCTCATCGACGGCACCACCCTCCAAGTGCCCTTCCTCGCCGACCTGGTGAGCCTCGCCGACCCGGCAAGCCCCTGGTCGTTCCTCAACTACCTCAAGACCCGGGACCGGCTCTTCCCCTTCTACTTCGCCGAGCGCTTCCACATCCAGCGCGCCGAATACGACGCGTACTGCCGCTGGGTCAGCGGCCGGCTCCCCGGACTCCACTTCGGACACCAGGTCGACGCAGTGCGCTGGAACCCCGAACGATCCCTGTTCGAAATCGACTTCACCCAGCTCGACACCAACGGAGGAGCCGAGTCACTCGGCCGCGCCCACGCCCGCCACATCGCCCTCGGCATCGGCACCGAACCATACGTCCCCGAACCGCTGAAACCCCTCGCCGAAGCCCCCACCGTCCCGGTCCACCACTCCGCCGACTACCTCGAACACCGCGAGCAGATCCTCGCCGCCGAGCACATCACCGTCATCGGCTCCGGCCAGTCCGGCGCCGAAATCTTCCTCGACCTGCTGCGCGCCCGACCCGCCGGAACGGAAAAGCTCCACTGGCTGGCCCGCACCGAAGCCTTCGCCCCCATGGAGTACTCCAAGCTCGGCCTCGAACACTTCACCCCCGACTACACCCGCTACTTCCACGCCCTGCCCGAATCCGTACGCGACGGACTCGTCCCCCAGCAGTGGCAACTCCACAAAGGCATCGACGCCGACACCATCGCCGCCATCCACGACGAGCTCTACCGCCGCACCCTCCACGGCGGCTGGCCCGACGCGGTCCTCACCCCCGGAGTCCTGGTCAGAACCGCCGGCCGCGTCGCCACCACCAAGGTCGAACTCCACCTCGAACACATCCAGCAAGGCACCCGCTCCCGGCTCACCACCGACGCGGTCGTCCTCGCCACCGGCTACCGGGAGCGCCCCCTCGACCGGATCCTGGCCGGCCTCGACCCGTACATGCTCCGCGACTCCTCCGAACGGCCACGCATCGACGACCAGTTCCGCCTCGTCCTCAACCCCACCGTCACCGGCTCCGTGTACGTGCAGAACGCGGAACGGCACACACACGGCGTGGGCGCCCCCGACCTCGGCCTCGCCGCCTGGCGCAGCGCCACGATCCTGAACTCCCTCACCGGCAAGGAGCCCTACCCGCTGCCGCGGCGAACCGCCTTCACCAGCTTCGGCCTGGAACGGCGAGAGGCGCCCGGCATCCCGGGCCAGGCGCCCCCACTCACTCCACTCGAGGACCGGCGCTAAGCCGAGCCTCGCTAAGGCAACACGTCCTAGAACACGGGAGCGCCGTCCCGGGTCAGCTTCCACCCGACCGTCGCGAACGCGGCCGGATCCACCGTCCCCTTCCCCTGCACCCACTGAATGATCGTGTTACGGATCTCATCCGAATTCGCCCACACCTGCTGCGCCTTCGCGATATGCGGGAACGCGCCACCGCCACTGGCCCGGTAGTTGTTCACCGCCAGCACGAACTGCGCCGCCGGATCCAGCGGCTTGCCCTCGAAGGACAGATTCACGATCCGGGAGCCGGCCGGCTTCGCGATGTCGATCTCGTACGTCAGACCCGAGACCGCGTCGTAGTTGTAGTCCGGGATGCTGTCGGCATTCGTCAGCTTCGCCGTATCCACCGGCGCCCCGGCCGGCGTCTGCACGTAATACCGAGCCGAGTACTCCAGATAGTCCTTGAGCTGCGCGCCGGTCATGAGCCGCGCCTCCAGCGTGTTCTCGAACGGGTAGAGACCGGCCGCCTCCCTGATGGTCACCTGCCCGGCCGGGATCGCCGCCGTACGGGAGAAACACGACGCCTGCGACAGCACCGGCAGCGCCGCGTACTGCCCGCCCGCCAGCGCCGCCTTCACCGTCTCCGCCTGGACATGGTTGATCAGATCGATGATCGGCTCGTCCTTCCACGGCGCCTCGGCCGTGGCCATGGCCACGGCCGAGGCGCCGATGACCTGATTGACGTACGCGACGACCTTCTTGTGCTCGTCACCGAGCAGCCCGGCGATCTTCGGATCCTCGGCGGCGGTGTTGGAGTTGAGGACCTTCGCGGCCACCTTCTCCACGGTCCAGCGCCCCTTCTCCCACGCGAGATCGAAGTCGAACAGTGTCAGACGCTGACCCCACTTGAGCGGCTCGGACAGCACCACCTGCTTGCCGGTCTGCTTGTTGGTGACGAAGTACTCCGCGATCTCCGTGTGCGCATGCCCGACGAGGATCGCGTCGATACCCGGCACCTGCTCGGCGACGAGCCCCGCGGCGTTCTCGACGTACGGCAGCTGATCACCGTACGAGGACGTGCCGCTGGACCCCGAGTGCGCCGACACGATCACCACATCGGCGCCCATGGAACGCAGCTTCGGCACCCACTTCGCGGCCTGCTCCTCAAGACCGGGAAACACCATCCGGCCGCTGACATTGGCCTTGTCCCAGATCGCGATACCCGGATTCGTGAGCCCCAGGACCGCGACGCGCACATCCCGCCCGAACGGGGTGCGTATCCGGTGCATGCTGTACGGCGGGAAAGCGGGACGCAGCGTCTTCGCGTCCAGGGCGTTGGCGCCGAGCAGCGGGAAATCGCACTGCTCCTCGAACTTGCGCAGCACCGGGATGCCGTAGTTGAACTCGTGATTGCCGAGCGCTGCGGCGTCGTAGCCGATCGCGTTCATGGCCTGGGCCATGGGGTGGACCGGACCACGGCGAGCCGTGATCGGGTCGACCTTGGCGTAGTAGTACGACAGCTGGGTGCCCTGGATGGTGTCACCGGCGTCGATGAGGAGCGTGTTGCACCGCCCCTTCTCCGCACGGACCTCATTGACCAAAGTGGAGATCTTCGCCAGCCCGACGTCGTTGTGGTTCTTGTCGTCGAACTCCTTGTCCGTGAAGTAGTCCCAGTTGAAGACGTTGCCGTGCAGGTCGGTGGTGCCCATCACGGTGAACGAGTACCGCTTCCGCCGCTCTCCGCGGCCATGCGCCTCGGCCGGGACGGCGACGCTCCCGGCCATGGCGACCCCGGCCCCGGCGGCGGCCGAACGGCCCAGGAACGTCCTGCGATTCAGCGGCATGTGATCTCCCTCGTTCAGTGGAACTACGCGCGTGGCACAACGCGCGTAGAGTCTGGCGCAGAGTGCCCCCGTGCGAAAGTCATTCGAGGACAACAGCGAGGGAGCTCACCATGACCAGCGACACCGCAGCACCGGCACCCTACGGAACCCCCGAGACACCGCGAGTCGCGGTGCGCGGCGAAGCGCGGCTGGAAGTCGACCCGGAAATCGCCAGGATCGGCGTGACCGTCAGCGCCCGAGGAACCGACCGGCGCAGCGCCCTGGAAGACCTCACCCGCCGCAACAGCAAGGTACTGGAACTCATCAAGTCCTACGGCGACTCCGTGGAGAAGCTCGAGACCGGCGCGTTCTCCATCAGCCCGGAACTCACCAAGCACGGCCGCGGCGAACGCGTCCGCGCCTACCACGGCCGCGTCCACATCACCGCCGTCCTCGCCGACTTCACCGCCCTCGGCGAACTCACCACCCGCCTCGCCGACCTCGACCTCACCCGCGTCGACGGCCCCTGGTGGTCCCTGCGCCCCGACTCCCCGGCCCACGGCGAAGCCCGCCGCCAAGCCGTCCACGAAGCCGTACAGCGCGCCCGCGAATACGCAGACGCCCTCGGCGCCCGCCTCGCCGCCCTCGTCGAACTCGCCGACCTGGGCGCGGAGGCCCCGACGCCCTACGGCATGCCCCCGGCCCCCGGCGCCATGCGCACCGCCGCCTTCACGGCCGCCGCCGACGAATCCGCCCCGGCCCTCGACCTCGAACCCCAGCGCCAGACGGTCTACGCCCAGGTCAACGCCCGCTTCACGATGACGCCGCCGCAGCTGTAGCAGCGCCCCGGCCGTTTAATTGCTCAAAAGAGCACCCCCATGCACAATTCAATACTTGTCAATAACCCTTCACGCAAAGGTTGTTGAGTAGTCATGCGCAACCAATTCTCTACCCGCGGGTAAGCCATAGGCTCGAACCATGCGCCGAGCAAAGATCGTCTGCACACTGGGGCCCGCCACCGACTCATACGACCAGATCAAGGCACTGGTCGAGGCCGGAATGGACGTCGCCCGATTCAACCTCAGCCACGGCACCTACGCCGAGCACGAGGAGCGCTACCAGCACGTACGCAAAGCCTCCGACGAAATCGGCCGCAGCATCGGCGTCCTCGCCGACCTTCAAGGCCCGAAGATCCGCCTCGGACGCTTCCGCGAAGGACCCGTACTGCTTGAACGCGGCGACGAATTCACCATCACCGTCGAATCCGTCGAAGGCGACCGCCACACCTGCGGAACCACCTACTCCGGCCTCGCCACCGACGTCACCACCGGAGAGCGCATCCTCGTCGACGACGGCCGCGTGACCCTCCAAGTCACCGCCGTCGACGGACCCCACGTCCGCACCACCGTCATCGAAGGCGGAGTCATCTCCGACCACAAAGGACTCAACCTCCCCGGCGTCGCCGTCTCCGTCCCCGCACTCTCCGAGAAGGACATCGAAGACCTCCGCTGGGCAATCCGACTCGGCGCCGACGTCATCGCCCTCTCCTTCGTACGCAGCGGACGCGACATCAAGGACGTCCACCGCATCATGGACGAAGAAGGCCGCCGCCTCCCCGTCATCGCGAAGATCGAAAAGCCCCAGGCCGTCGACAACATCGACGACATCGTCGCCGCCTTCGACGGCATCATGGTCGCCCGCGGCGACCTCGGCGTAGAAATGCCCCTGGAACAGGTCCCGATCGTCCAGAAGCGCGCCATCAAACTCGCCAAACGCAACGCCAAACCGGTCATCGTCGCCACTCAGATGCTCGACTCGATGATCGACAACTCCCGGCCCACCCGCGCCGAAGCCTCCGACGTCGCCAACGCCGTCATCGACGGCACCGACGCCGTCATGCTCTCCGGCGAGACCAGCGTCGGCAAACACCCCATCGAAACCGTCAAAACGATGAGCCGCATCGTCGAAGCCGCCGAGGAAGACGTCCTCGCCAAAGGCCTCCCGCCACTCACCGAACGCAACAAACCCCGCACCCAGGGCGGAGCCGTCGCCCGCGCAGCCGCCGAAATGGGCGACTTCCTCGGCGCCAGATTCCTCGTCGCCTTCACCCAGTCCGGCGACACCGTCCGCCGGCTCTCCCGCTACCGCTCACCCATCCCGCTGCTCGCCTTCACCCCGGAACCGGCCACCCGCTCCCAGCTCAACCTCACCTGGGGCGTGGAGACCTTCCTCGGCCCGCACGTCGGCTCCACCGACGCGATGGTCGCCCAGGTCGACGAGCAGCTCCTGAAGATCGGCCGCTGCGAGAAGGGCGACATCGTGGTCATCACGGCGGGCTCCCCGCCCGGAGTGCCGGGCTCGACGAACCTGGTGCGGGTGCACCACATCGGCGAGGACGACAGCCCGAGGTAGGGGCCGGGTCCGGGTCAGTACTTCGGCCCGACGTGGGTGTCCATGAGGGCGACGGATGCGCGTCGGGCTACGGAGATGTTGTACGGCTGCCCGTTGCGGGTGCAGTGCTTCCACTCGACGCCGAGCTTGTCGAGGGTGTCGGTGTAGAGCCGCCGGATGTCGTCCGAGACGTTGGTGAAGAGGTACCGCGGGTACTCGTAGCGCTTGGGCTCGCCGCCGACCAGGCGGGTGGTCCAGTTGGTGATCCGGCACCCGTCCGAGTGAATCAGCCCGCGGATGAACTCCCACGGATGGGCGTCCACGATCTCCTGCTGCCAGGGGTCGAGGGCTATCTGGCGCTCGTGCTTCTTGCCAGGGCCGTGTTGCGGGAACATGCACCAGAGATGGTTGGAGTACACCTTTACGTTGCGGCAGCCCGTCCTGCGCACCCGGCAGACCGAGTTGTCGGGAAAGACGGCACGCATCGCCGCCTCACACTTGTCCATGAGGCCCGGCCAGTCCTCGGCGCAGGTGATCATGAGGCTGGGTACGCGGTGCCCGGAGTACTGGATGATGTGACCGTCGCCGAGATACAGGCCGAGTAGGTAGGCGTACGCGGGCTCGACCAGCTCTCGCCCGTCGCACCGGGGGCACTTCGGATCGTGTTTGCCAGGGCACTCGCCGCGTTTCGCTCGATCCATGTGCTTCCAGTAGCTGATCGTGCCACTGGGTACCTGGAGCTTGCGCGCAACGTCCGCATTTCTTGCCCCGCTGCGCAGCAGCGAGAGGGCCTTCTGGCGCACATCAGTGCCGTGGAAGTTCATACGGCCACTCTGGGCAACTGATCGTGGCGCCGAGTAGCAAAAAGCGGATGTTCACGAGAACGTGAACATCCGCTTCCTGGCGTGGTACCGGGTGCGGGACTCGAACCCGCAAGCCCTCTCGGGCAGATGTGTTTGAGACATCAGCGTTTGCCATTTCGCCAACCCGGCCAGGTTCGCCTGTCGCAGTGTACCCGGTGACCAGTGAGCGCTTCAGCTAGGTAGGCTTTTGAAGAGCACCTGCCCCGCAGCGAGGAGTACCGTGACCGCCCCCGAGCCCGAGTCGCCCCAGCCCGTCGCCGACGTCGGCGCGAACACGTCGCACGTCCCGCCGCTGACGACCCGTGTCGTCATCGCCGAGGACGAGGCGCTCATCCGCCTCGACCTCAAAGAGATGCTCGAGGAAGAGGGCTACCAGGTCGTCGGCGAGGCCGGTGACGGGCAGAAGGCCGTCGAGCTCGCCCGGGAGCACCGGCCGGACCTGGTCATCCTCGATGTGAAGATGCCGATCCTGGACGGGATCTCCGCCGCGGAGAAGATCGCGGAGGAGTCGATCGCGCCGGTCCTGATGCTGACCGCGTTCTCGCAACGCGATCTCGTGGAGCGGGCGCGGGACGCCGGTGCGATGGCGTATCTCGTGAAGCCGTTCAGCAAGAGTGACGTGGTGCCGGCGATCGAGATGGCGGTGTCGCGGTTCGCGGAGCTGCGGGCCCTGGAGAAGGAGGTCGCGGACCTTGCCCAGCGGTTGGAGACGCGGAAGCTGGTGGACCGGGCGAAGTCGATTCTGCAGACGCAGTACGGGCTGACGGAGCCGAACGCGTTCCGGTGGATCCAGAAGACGTCGATGGACCGGCGGCTGTCGATGCAGCAGGTGGCGGAGGCGGTCATCGAGGACGCCGAGGAGAAGAAGGCCGCGAAGGAGCAGTAGCCCCGGCTGTACGCGTACCGCTGTGCGCGTACATAACGAGGACGTGCATGCGAGGAGGCCCGCACCGCCTGGCTGGGGGTGCGGGCCTCCTTGTGTCGTACGGGTGTGCTCAGTCCTCGCCGAGGTAGGCCTTGCGGACGGACTCGTCGTGGAGGAGGTCCTGTCCGCTGCCGGAGAGGACGACCTTGCCGATCTCCATGACGTGGCCGTGGTCGGCCAGGGAGAGTGCGGCCTGGGCGTTCTGCTCGACGAGCAGGATGGTGGTGCCCTGGGCCTTGAGCTCGGCGATGGTTGCCATGATCTTCTGCATCATGATCGGGGAGAGGCCCATGGAGGGCTCGTCGAGCATGAGCAGCTTGGGCTGGGACATGAGGGCCCGGCCCATGGCGAGCATCTGCTGTTCGCCGCCGGAGAGGGTGCCTGCCGCCTGCTTGCGACGTTCCCCGAGGATGGGGAAGAGGTCGTAGGCGCGCTGGACGTCCTTGGCGATGCCTTCCTTGTCGTTGCGGAGGAAGGCGCCGAGGAGCAGGTTGTCCTCGATCGTCATGCGCGGGAAGATGTGCCGTCCCTCGGGGGAGTGGGCGAGTCCGAGCGAGACGATCTGGTGGGCGGGGACTTTCTTCAGCGACTTGCCGTTGAACTTGATCTGGCCGCTGACGGGCTTGAGGAGCCCGGAGAGGGTGCGCAGGGTGGTGGTCTTGCCGGCGCCGTTGGTGCCGATGAGGGTGACGACCTCGCCGGCTTCGACCTTGAACGAGATGCCCTTGACGGCCTCGATCTTGCCGTAGGCGACGCGCAGGTCCTCGACTTCGAGCAGTGCGGTCATGAGTCGTTCTCCTTGCCAGAGCCGGAGGCCTGGGCGGTGGTGCTGTCGGCGTCGTCGCTGTCGTTGTCGCCGTCGGTCGAGGCGTCGTCCGCGTCGTCCGCGGCGTCGGCGTCGTCCGCCTCCTCAGCCTCAGCCTCGGCCTCGGCCTGCTCGGCCTGTGCCTCCGCCTTCGCGACCTCTGCCGCTTCTTCGGCGCCGGGAGCGCCTTCGAAGGGCTCGCCGAGGTAGGCGGCGATGACGCGCTCGTCGCTCTGGACGGTGGCGCTGTCGCCCTCGATGAGCTTTTCGCCCTGGACGAGGACGGCCACGCGGTCGCAGAGGTTCATGATGAACCGCATGTCGTGCTCGATGACGAGGACGGCGATGCCCATGTCCCGGATGGCGAAGATGAGTTCTTCGGCTGCCCGGGTCTCCTGCGGGTTCATGCCCGCGGTGGGCTCGTCGAGCAGGAGCAGTCCGGGCTCGCTCGCGAGGGCGCGGGCGATCTCCAGCTTGCGCTGCTCACCGTAGGGGAGGTTGCGGGCGAGGTGTTCGGCCTTGGCGTCGAGGCCGACGAACTCCAGGAGTTCCATGGCTCGCTCGCGGGAGGCGGCTTCGGCCTTGTGGAAGCCGGGGCCTCGCAGCAGGGCGGACCAGAGGCCTTCCTTGGTGCGGGTGTGGCGGCCTACGAGGACGTTCTCCAGCACGGTCATGTTGCTGAAGAGCCGGATGTTCTGGAAGGTGCGGGCGATGCCGGCGGCGGTGACCTTGAAGGACTTCGGCGGCAGGACCGTGCCCTTGTACCGGACCTCGCCCTCGGTGGGGATGTAGAGGCCGGTGAGGCAGTTGAAGAAGGTGGTCTTGCCGGCGCCGTTGGGGCCGATCAGGCCGACGATCTCGCCGCTCTTGACGGTGAGGTCGACGGAGCGTACGGCGGTGAGTCCGCCGAAGCGCATGGTGACGCCTCGGGCGTCGAGGACGGTCTCGCCGCTGGTTGCGGGCGCCTTCGTGGTGGTGTCGGTGGTCATGTTCAGGCACCTGCCTTGGTGAGGGTGGCGGGCGCTTCCTCGTTCTCGTGGAACTCGAGCTGGCGGCGGCGGTTGGGGATCAGGCCCTCGGGGCGGAAGCGCATGAGGAGGATGAGCGCGACACCGAAGGCGAAGAGCTGGTACTCGCCCATGAACTGGAGCTTGTTCGGGATGAGGTAGAGCAGTGCGCCGCCGACGAGCGGACCGCTGATGGTGCCCATGCCGCCGAGGACGACCGCGGCGAGCAGGAAGGCCGAGTTGGGCGGCACGACGTGGGCGAACTGGTACTGCTCGGGCGTCACGGTGTAGGTGACGTGGGCCTGGACCGCGCCGGCGAGGCCGGCGAGGGAGGCGCCGAGGGCGAAGGCGATGAGCTTGACGCGGAAGCCGTTGATGCCCATGGCTTCGGCGGCGGTCTCGTCCTCGCGGATGGCGACCCAGGAGCGGCCGATGCGGGACTCGGCGCTGCGGCGGAAGACCACCACGACGACGAGCGTGATCAGCAGCATGAGCAGGAAGTAGTTGGCGAACCGGCCGATGGTGAATCCGGCGATGGTGTGCTCGGCGCCGAAGTCGATCCCGAAGAGGTTGAGGTTCGGGATGGAGGAGATTCCGTTGGAGCCGTTGGTGATGTCGGGACCGGAGGTTCCGTCCATGTTGTTGACGGCGATGCGGAAGATCTCACCGAAGCCGAGCGTCACGATGGCGAGGTAGTCGCCGCGCAGTCGCAGGGTCGGGGCGCCGATGAGGACGCCGAAGATCATGGAGGCGGCGGCGCCGACGAGGATGGCGGCCCAGAAGGGCAGGTGGAGGCCGAACGGCGACGACGGGGAGCCGGAGACCATGGCGGCGGCGTAGGCGCCGACGCCGAGGAAGGCGACGTATCCGAGGTCGAGCAGGCCGACGAGGCCGACGACGATGTTGAGGCCCAGGGCGACGGTGGCGAAGATCAGGATGTTGACGCCGATGGTCGCGTACTGGTCGTCGGACTGGGTGAAGGGGAAGGCCGCGGCGGCGGCGAAGGCGCCGACCATGGCCACGTTGCGGTGGCGTGCGGCGATCGCGGAGACGCGTGCTGCGAGTCCGGCCTTGTTGAGGGAGGCGAATGTGAAGCAGGCGGTGAGGAGGAAGCCGATGAACAGCTCGTCGTACTCGGTGCCGATGCCGTAGGTGAAGACGGCGAGTCCGAGTGCGAGTACACCGCTGAGGATGAGGATCTCGACCCAGCCGGGCAGCTTGGGTGCCGGGGTGGCGGTGCCGCTGGCGAAGGCGGCCTTGAAGGTCGTCCACGCGTTGCCGGCGTTGTGCTTGAACTGGTCGACGCGGGTGTCGTCGGGGTCGGCGGGCTCGGTCACGGGCCGCTCGAACGGCAGGGCCAGCGCGCCGATGAGGGCGGCGAGGGAGGCGACGGCGACGAGGATGCCGCCGGGCTCGAGGTTGACGAGGCCGCCGAGCTGGACGCTGATCGCGATGACCGTGTACCAGGCGGTGGCGAAGGTGCCGACCGCGGCGAGCTTGATGGCCCCGTCCGCCCCGGCGGGGGCGAGCCAGCGGGTGCCCTTGACGCCGTACGACGCGAGGCCGAACAGGGCGGTCAGGGCGCCGCCGATGAGGACGAGCCACTGGAGCCCGCCCGGGTAGCCGTAGACCGTGAGGTTGCCGGGGAACGCGGCGGTCCAGGTCCAGGACATGAAGGCCGAGACGACGGCGAGGGCGCCGCCGGCGGTGGCGGTGGCCCGGGCGATGCGCGGGGGCAGGGCGATGAGGCCTGTGTTCGCGCTGACGTCGTTCTTGCGCGGGGTTTCCGCGGTGGTGGTCTCAGTAGTCATGTTGATCACGCCCTGTCCGCCACGCGCTCGCCCAGCAGGCCCTGGGGCCTGAAGAGCAGCACGAGGATGAGGAGTACGAACGCCCAGACATCGGCCCAGGCCTGTCCGCCGAGCTGCTGCATGCCAGGGACGTCGGCGATGAAGGCGGTGGCCATGGTCTCGGCGATGCCGAGGACGAGGCCGCCGATCATGGCGCCGTAGATGTTGCCGATGCCGCCGAGGACGGCGGCGGTGAAGGCCTTGAGGCCGAGCAGGAAGCCCATCTTGAAGTTGACCTCGCCGTACTTGAGGCCGTAGGCGACGGCTCCGATGGCGGCGAAGGCGGCACCGAGGGCGAAGGCGACCACGATGATGCGGTCGGTGTTGATGCCCATGAGCTTGGCGGTGCCGGGGTCCTGGGCGGTGGCCTGCATACCGCGTCCGGTGCGGGTCTTCATGACGAAGTAGCCCAGGATCGCCATGGAGACGGGGGCTGCGATCAGCAGGAAGACGTCACCGGTCTGGATGGTGACGCTGCCCAGGTGGAAGGGGCCACCGGGGATCTCCGGGAAGGACAGGGAGGACTTGGCGCCGGGGTACCACGCCCATACGGCCTGCTGGAGGGCGAGGGACAGGCCGATGGCCGTGATGAGCGGTGCGAGTCGTGGCGCGTTGCGCAGCGGCCGGTAGGCGAAGCGTTCCGCTCCGACCGCGATGGTGGTGGCGACGATGATCGCGCCGATGATCATGAGTGGCAGGGCCACCCACATGGTGGTGCCCGACGGGAGCATCAGCCAGACCGTGAGGGCACCGAAGCCTCCGGTCATGAAGATCTCGCCGTGGGCGAAGTTGATGAGCTGGACGATGCCATAGACCATCGTGTAGCCGATGGCGACCAGCCCGTACATCGATCCGAGTAGCAGGCCGTTGACCAGCTGTTGCGGCAGCTCGTTCACCGCAGGTCCTCCGAAGTCTTTCGCCGGATATGACACCGCGCGGGACGCTTGGTGCAGCGCCCCGCGCGGCCATGAATGTGATGCGGAGTGTTGTTCAGCCGGTTCAGCCCGCGAAGGTACCGGACTTGACGGGAGCCCAGGCGCCGCCCTTGTACTGGTAGACGGTGAGCTGCTTGTTGGTGGCGTCGCCGAACTCGTCGAAGGCGACCTTGCCGGTCACGCCGTCGAAGGAGACGCCCTTCATCGCGTCGAGGACCTTGCTGCGGGCTTCCTTGGACTCGGGAAGCTTGCCGCCGTTGTCGTCGACGGCCTTCTTCACGGCCTCGATGATCGCCCAGGCGGAGTCGTAGGAGTAGCCGCCGTAGGCCTCGAAGGCCTCCTTGTAACCGGCCTCCTTGTAGTTCGCGACGAACTCCTTGGCGGACGGGAGGGTCTCGACCGGCGCGCCGACGGAGGTGGCGAGGTCGCCCTCACCCTCCTTGCCGGAGAGCTTGATGAACTCGGCGCTGTAGATGCCGTCGCCGCCGACCAGCGGGATCTTGGCACCGGCCTTCTTGATCTGCTTGCTGAGCGGACCGGCCGCCGGGTACTCGCCGCCGTAGTAGACGACGTCCGCACCCGAGTTCTTGATCTTGGTGGCGACCGCGGAGAAGTCCTTGGTCTCCGGGTTCACGTGGTCCTCGCCGGCGACCTTGCCGCCCAGCTTGGTGAACTCGGCCTTGAAGGTGGCCGCGAGGCCGGCGCCGTAGGTCTTCTTGTCGTCGACGACGAAGACCTTCTTCTTCTTGGCGTCGTTGAACAGGTACTGCGCGGCGAACGGGCCCTGGATGGCGTCCGTGGTGGCCGTGCGGAAGTACGAGTTGTACGGGCGCTTCTTGGTGCCGGTGTTCCAGGCCGGGCCCTGGGTCAGGGCCGGGTTGGTGTTGGCGGGCGACACCTGGACGAGCTTCGCGTCGTCGAAGACCTTCTGCATCGACTCGGCGACCGAGGAGTTCAGCGGGCCGACGACGCCGAGGACGTCCTTGTCGGCGACGAGCTTGGTGGCGTTCTGCTGGCCCGAGGAGGGCTGCGCCTGGTCGTCGAGCGCCTCCACCTTGAAGGTGACGCCCTTGACGTACTTCTTCTCGTTGGCCTGCTTGGCGGCGAGGTCAACGGAGTTCTTGATGCCGAGCCCAAGCGCCGAGAGGTCGCCGGTGAGCGGCGCGTCGACTCCGATGACCACGGTGGTGTCGCCACCGGCCGCCGAGTCTCCGCCGTTGTCGTCGCGCGAGCCACAGGCGGTGAGGGTGAGTGCCCCCGCGGCAAGAGCAGCGGTTATGGCTATGAGCGAACGTTGACGCACGATGCTGGGTCCTTTCACCTGGCACGGCTGCCCCTCATGGAGAGCCGAGTCGAGCGCTGGAGCCTTACTGGCAAGGAATCCGGTGGCGCGGTGACTGGCGGTGACTCTAAGCGGGTAAATGGGAATTCAGCACGGGTCTGGGCAAGGCTGTGACGCTCTTGTTATCCCGATCGGATTTGCGGCATGCAGTGCATGACTGTTTTCTGTTTTTGGTCATGACAGCCGTGGTGGTTGCTCGCAGTAGTCGGTCACGGCCCGGGCCAGGTCCCGGGCGTACCGGTCGCCCAGGATGAAACTCTGGTCCTGTTTTGCGCGCGCATTACGCAGCGTTACATCGAGGAAAGGCAGTCCGGCATTCCGTGGCGCGTTTGCACAGTCGCTCACCTTGATCGCGATCGCAACGGTGCGGAAAGACCCGGATTTCACCGTAAAGGGCGGATTCGGTGTCGCGGCGAGACCCAGGCCCTCGGAGGGCTGCCCGATCTTCTCCACCGTGACGGGAGGGCCCGAGGCGGTGACGATCCGTACGGAGAAACGCAGCGCGCCGCCCGCCCGGGCGCCGGCCCCGAGGTCCGCGCCTTCGTACGACATGGAGACCACCTGGGCGGGCCAGGGGCCGGGATCGGGGCGCGGCCGGGTGGCGTGGAGAGTCGCCGCCGCGGCGATCACGGCGGCGAGGAGGAGGGCCGGGAGCAGGATCCTGCGGTGGCGTGCCGTGAATGCCGTCAGTGGCCGGGCCGGTCCCCGGCGCGGCGGCCGCGGTGAGGCGTCGGCGGCGTAGGTGTCCTCGCCGGGTTCGACGGGGCCGACGCCGCTCACTGCCAGGGCCCGCCGGTCGGGACGCCGTCGCGGTAGCGCTCCGCGCACAGCTCATCGGCCTGACGTCTCATCAACTTGTCGGCGGAGTCGGGTCCGTTGCGGTGTCGCTCGGCACGGGCGGCATCCAGGACGTGGCGCAGGATCTCGTACTGGGCGTTGGACAGGCCCATCGACTGGTAGTCGCCGTAGCCGCTGTCGCCGGCGGCGAGGAGCTGCTGCCCCCACCGGGTGATCAGAGTCGTGCACAGCTCCTGGGGCGATGTGGTGCGTGGTGAAGGGGCCGGACGCGGCCCGTCGGCCCCGCGGTCCGCGTCGTCGGAGCAGCCGGCCCCGGTCGCGAGGAGACCGGCGGTCAGGGCCGCACAGACGGCAGTCCTGGCCGGGCGGTACGCCTTGTGCCTCATGAGGGAACGCTAGGCCGTCGCCGGTGGGGACACAACAGCACGGCAACAGGGGCGGGCGACACGGCTGTTGCGGTCTGGTGTCGCTGAGCCGCAAGCGGTGGAATATGCGTGCGCTTCCCGCGTGATCGTCACCCACTCCGGCCCGTGGAGGCAGGCACGATGGCGAGACCCACCGGTACACGTACGACTCGTGGATCCCACTTTCTGCGGGGATTACGGACAGGGGCCACGGCGGTTCTTGCCGCCTCCCTGCTGACGGCGCTGCCTGCCCCGGCAGCGCAGGCGGGGACTCCCGCGCTGAGCGTCGTATGGCGGGGGGGCGACGAGACCCAGCCGGTCTTCTCCCGGGCCGACGCGATTCATCAACAGGTCGACATCGAGACCGAGGTGGACAGTGACGGCGACGGCCGGCGCGACACCGTACGGATGCGGATCCTGCGGCCGAAGGAGACGGACGCGGGGCTGAAGGTGGCCACGATCGTCGAGGCGAGCCCCTACTGGGGCGGCGGCAACGACGTGCCGTTCCACAACGTCGATGTGGACGAGGACGGTCTGCCGGCGGGCAGGCGGCTCGTGCCGCAGGAACGGGTACCCGGGCTCGTGGGCCCGTACGCGCTCTCCGGCCCTTCCGTCCCCTGGTCCGGATACACCGACAACTACTTCCTGCCGCGCGGCTACGCCGTTGCGCAGCTCGACAGCCTCGGCACCGGCGGCTCCACCGGGTGCCCGACCTCCGGCGGCCGTAACGAGACCCTCGGGGCGAAGGCGGCCGTCGACTGGCTGGGCGGCCGCGCCCGGGGCTGGGACCTGGAGGGCAGGCCGATCGGCGCCGCCTGGTCGACCGGCAACACGGCCATGATGGGGATCTCGTACAACGGCACTCTCCCGACGGCCGTGGCGGCGACCGGAGTCGAGGGCCTCAAGGCGATCGTGCCGATCTCCGGGATCTCCTCCTGGTACGACTACTACCGCGCGGGCGGCGGGGTGGTCGCGCCGGGCGGCTTCCAGGGGGAGGACACCGACGTCCTGGCGAAGGCCGTCTACAGCCGTGCCGACCGGGAGGTCTGCAAGCCCGTACTGGACCGGCTGACCGCCGAACAGGACCGGGTGACCGGGGACTTCACCCGCTTCTGGAAGGAGCGGGACTATCTGCAGGACGTGCAGAAGATCCAGGCCGGTGTCTTCGTCGTGCACGGCGGCAACGACTGGAACGTGAAGACGCAGCACTTCGGTCAGTTGTGGGAGGCGCTGAAGCGGCACGACGTACCGCGCAAGCTGTGGCTGCACCAGGCGGGCCACAGCAATCCGATGCCGCTGCGCATGGAGGAGTGGCTGAAGCAGCTGCACCAGTGGTTCGACCACTGGCTGTACGGGCTGGACAACGGGGCCCTGACCGCGCCGCGCGTCGATGTGGAGCAGGCCGACTTCACCTGGCGGCAGCAGTCGGAGTGGCCCGACCGTTCCACCCGCGACCTCACCCTGCGGCTGAACGCCGGCGGGCTCTCGCCACTGCCCGGGCCGCCGGTGCGGCAGTCGATGACCGACGCGGGCCGTACGGTCCCCGCCGAGCAGCTGGTCGCGGCCCCCGGCACGGCCCGCCCGGACCGGCTCGCGTACACGACCGGGCCGCTCCCGGCGGACCTGCGGGTCAACGGTGTCCCGGAGATGTCCGTGCGGGCCTCGCTCGCCGGCTCGTCACCGTATGTGACCGCGTTGCTGGTCGACTACGGCACCGACACCCGCGCGACCGCCGGGACCGTCGCGGACACCTCGCAGCTCGTCTGCTACGGCGAGGGCATCCCCGGTGACACCGGCTGCGCCTACCGGACCAGGCACCGCACCGAGACCGCCGACTTCAAGATCGTGTCCCGCGGCTGGCTCGACATCCGCAACCGGCACTCCATCGAGTGGCAGAGCAAGGTCGTCGAAGGACGGGAGTACGCCCTGGAGTGGGGGATGCAGCCGCAGGACTACGTCTTCAGGAAGGGACACCGGCTGGGTGTGGTGCTGATCTCCACCGACTACGACTACACGCTGCGGTACCCGGCCGGGACGGAGCTGTCCGTCCGCGCCGGGCTCAGCAGCATCACCCTGCCGGTCAGCCGGTAGGCCGTCAGCCGGAGGTACCCCGGACGTGCTCGGCGTCCTTGGCGCCGACGTCACGCAGCAGGCAGGTCAGGCGGGCCGTGCAGACCCGCTTGTCCTGCTCGTCGGTGATCACGATCTCGTACGTGGCTGTCGAGCGGCCCCGGTGCACCGGGGTGGCCACTCCGGTGACCATGCCGGAGCGGACACCCCGGTGGTGCGTGCAGTTGAGATCCACGCCGACGGCGATTCTGGAGACCCCGCCGTGCAGCATCGAGCCGACCGAACCGAGCGTCTCGGCGAGGACGGCGGAGGCGCCGCCGTGCAGCAGCCCGTAGGGCTGGGTGTTGCCCTCGACGGGCATCGTGCCGACGACGCGGTCCGCCGAGGCCTCCACGATCTGCACGCCCATCCGGTTGCCGAGATCCCCGGCGGAGAACAGCGCGGGCAGGTCGACGCCGAGCGCGGCGTACTCGTCGATGACCTCTTGCGGGAACTTCACCGTCGTCTGCTCGCCCATGGGGTCCGGCTCCGATCGTCGTACGTGTCTGGCTGTCCTGGCTACGCCTGCACCTGAGCAAACGCTTCTGCACCTGAGCAAACGCTTAGGCGGACGGTGATTGTTCCAGACGCACGATGACGGACTTGCTGGCGGGGGTGTTGCTGGTGTCGGCGGTGGCGTCCAGCGGCACCAGCACATTGGTCTCCGGGTAGTACGCGGCGGCGCAGCCCCGCGCGGTCGGGTAGTGCACCACCCGGAATCCGGGCGCCCGGCGCTCCACACCGTCCTTCCACTCGCTGACCAGGTCCGTGTACGCACCGTCCGCGAGGCCCAGCTCCCGGGCGTCGTCCGGGTTCACCAGGACGACGCGGCGGCCGCCCCTGATGCCGCGGTAGCGGTCGTCCAGGCCGTAGATCGTGGTGTTGTACTGGTCGTGGGAGCGCAGGGTCTGCAGCAGCAGCCGGCCCTCCGGAACCTCGGGGTACTCCACGGGCGCGGCGGTGAAATTCGCCTTCCCGGTGGCGGTGGGGAAGCGGCGCTCGTCGCGCGGGGCGTGCGGCAGGGTGAAACCGCCCGGCCGCGCGATCCTCGCGTTGAAGTCCTGGAAGCCGGGGACCACACGGGAGATCCGGTCGCGGATCGTCGCGTAGTCCTTCTCGAACTCCTCCCAGGGCGTCTGCGAGTCCGCGCCGAGCACGGCCCGCGCCATGCGCGCCACGATCGCCGGCTCGGAGAGCAGATGCGGACTCGCGGGCGGCAGATTGCCGCGCGAGGCGTGCACCATGCCCATCGAGTCCTCGACGGTCACGAACTGCACTGTGTCTTTCTTGCCGGGAGCGCTCTTCCGCACGTCCTTGTCGGTGCGGCCCAGCGTGGGCAGGATCAGCGCGCGCCTGCCCGTGACCGCATGCGAGCGGTTGAGCTTCGTCGACACATGCACGGTGAGACGGGCACGGCGCATCGCCGCCTCGGTGACCTCGGTGTCGGGGGTGGCGCCGACGAAATTGCCGCCCATCGCGAAGAACACCTTGGCCTCGCCGTCGCGCAGCGCCCGGATGGAACGGACGACGTCGAAGCCGTGGTGACGCGGCGGTGCGAAGCCGAACTCCTTCTCCAGCGCGTCGAGGAACGCGGGCGCGGGCCGCTCGAAGATGCCCATCGTGCGGTCGCCCTGCACATTCGAGTGCCCGCGCACCGGACAGACCCCGGAACCGGGCCGGCCGATGTCGCCCCGCAACAGCAGCAGGTTGACGACCTCCCTGATGGTCGCGACGGCGTGCTTGTGCTGGGTCAGGCCCATCGCCCAGCAGACGATCGTGCGCCGGGAGGCCAGGATCATCCGCAGCGCCTGCTCGATCTCCGCCCTGTCCAGTCCCGTCGCGGCGAGCGTCTCGTCCCAGTCGGCGGCCCGCGCGGCGGCGGCGAACTCTTCGAAGCCGTGTGTGTGTTCCCGTACGAACTCCTCGTCGACGGCCCCGGAGCCCGCGCCGGAGGCGCTGTCGGAGGCTTCGAGGATCATCCTGTTGAGGAGGCGGAAGAGCGCCTGGTCGCCGCCGATCCGGATCTGGAGGAAGAGGTCGGTGAGGGAGACGCCCTTGAGCATGCCCTGCGGGGTCTGCGGATTCTTGAACTTCTCCAGGCCCGCCTCGGGCAGCGGGTTCACCGAAATGATCTTCGCGCCCGCCTGCTTGGCCTTCTCCAGCGCGGACAGCATGCGCGGGTGGTTCGTACCGGGATTCTGCCCCGCCACGATGATCAGGTCCGCCTGGTGCAGATCCTCCAGGGAGACGCTGCCCTTGCCGATGCCGATGGTCTCGGTCAGTGCCGAGCCCGAGGACTCGTGGCACATGTTGGAACAGTCCGGCAGATTGTTCGTACCGAACTCGCGGGCGAAGAGCTGCAGCAGGAACGCCGCCTCGTTGCTGGTGCGGCCCGAGGTGTAGAAGAGCGCCTCGTCGGGGGAGGCGAGCGCCCTCAGCTCCTCGGCGATGATCGCGAAGGCCCGCTCCCAGGTCACCGCCTCGTACCGCTCGGCACCCTCCGCGAGATACATCGGCTGTGTGATGCGGCCCTGCTGACCCAGCCAGTACCCGCTGCGCTGCGCGAGGTCGGCGACCGGGTGCGCGGCGAAGAAGCCGGGCGTGACCCGGCGCAGGGTCGCCTCCTCGGCGACCGCCTTCGCACCGTTCTCGCAGAACTCCGCCACATGGCGTTTGTCGCCCTCGGGCCAGGCGCAGCCCGGGCAGTCGAATCCGTCCTTCTGATTCACCTTGAGGAGGGTCTGCGCGGTGCGGCGCATCCCCATCTGCTGCTGCGCGATCCTGAGGGTGTGCCCGATCGCGGGAAGGCCGGCTGCGGCGTGCTGGGGCGCCTCGACCTGCGGGGCGTCCTGGACCGGGTCACCTGCGGGCGGCTTGCTGGCCATCCTGCTCCTCTTCGAGCGCGGGGCGGATTCGTACCCGCCAGATCCTGTCACGTGCCACCGGCAGCGGGGGAGCCCGCTCCGGGGCGGACAGGAATGTCAGTGGTCCGTGGCAGGATCGTGTCCGTGGCCGAGACAGCATCGAAGAAGACCCCAGACGAAACCCGACCGCGCCTGCTCCTCATGGACGGGCACTCCCTGGCGTACCGGGCGTTCTTCGCGCTGCCCGCGGAGAACTTCACGACCGCGAGCGGCCAGACGACCAACGCCATCTACGGCTTCGCGTCGATGCTGGCGAACACGCTGCGCGACGAAGCGCCCACGCATTTCGCCGTGGCCTTCGACGTGTCCCGCAAGACCTGGCGCTCGGCGGACTTCCCCGAGTACAAGGCGAACCGCTCCTCGACCCCCGACGAGTTCAAGGGCCAGGTCGAGCTGATCGGCGAACTGCTGGACACCATGAACGCGGTGCGGTTCGCGGTGGACGGCTTCGAGGCGGACGACATCATCGCCACCCTCGCCACCCAGGCCGAGGCCGCCGGCTTCGAGGTGCTCATCGTCACCGGGGACCGGGACTCCTTCCAGCTGGTCTCGGACCATGTGACCGTGCTCTACCCGACCAAGGGCGTCTCCGAGCTGACCCGCTTCACCCCGGAGAAGGTCGAGGAGAAGTACGGACTGACTCCGCAGCAGTACCCGGACTTCGCGGCCCTGCGCGGCGACCCGTCCGACAACCTGCCGGGCATCCCCGGCGTCGGCGAGAAGACCGCCACGAAGTGGATCAACCAGTTCGGTTCGTTCGCGGAGCTCGTGGAGCGTGCCGACGAGGTCAAGGGGAAGGTCGGACAGGCCCTCCGCGACCACCTGGAGGCCGTCAAGCTCAACCGCCACCTGACCGAGCTGGTGCGCGACGTCGAGCTGCCCAGGTCCGTCGCGGAGCTGGAGCGCGCGCCCTACGACAGGACCGCGCTGAAGGGGTTCCTGGAGGTCCTGGAGATCCGCAACCCGAGCCTGCGCGAGCGGCTGCTCGCGGTCGACCCGGGCGCGGTGGAGGACGAGGCCCCGGCTCCCGAGGCCGGCGTCGAGCTGGACGGCAGCGTGCTCGGCGCGGGCGAGCTGGCCCCCTGGCTGGAGCAGCACGGCGGGCAGCCGCTCGGTGTGGCGACGGTCGCCGCCTGGGCGCTCGGAGTCGGCAGCGTCAGTGAGATCGCGCTGGCGGCCGCCGACGGCAAGGCCGCCTGGTTCGACACCACCCAGCTCGACGAGGCCGACGAGCGGGCCTTCGCCGCCTGGATCGCCGACCCGGCCCGGCCGAAGGTCATGCACAGTGCCAAGGAGGCGCTGCGGGTCTTCCCCGAGCACGGCTGGGACATCGCGGGCGTCACGATGGACACCGCCCTCGCCGCGTATCTGGTCAAGCCCGGCCGCCGCTCCTTCGCCCTGGACGCCCTGTCCGTCGAGTACCTCCACCGCGAGCTGGCCCCGGCCGCCGCCGACGGGCAGCTGGCCTTCGGCACCGAGGAGGAGCAGGCCGAGGCCGATGCGCTGATGGCACAGGCCCGCGCGGTACTCGACCTGGGCGAGGCGTTCGGCGAGAAGCTCGGGGAAGTCGGCGCGACCGGGCTGCTGCACGATGTCGAGCTGCCCACGTCCCTGCTGCTGGCCCGGATGGAGCGGCACGGCATCTCGGCCGACCGCGCCCATCTGGAGGCGATGGAGCAGCAGTTCGCCGGCGCCGTGCAGCAGGCGGTGAAGGAGGCGCACGCCTCCGTGGGCCACGAGTTCAACCTGGGCTCGCCCAAGCAGCTCCAGGAAGTCTTCTTCGGTGAGCTGAACCTCCCCAAGACGAAGAAGACCAAGACCGGTTACACGACGGACGCGGACGCGCTGGCCTGGCTGGCCTCCCAGACCGAGCACGAGCTGCCGGTGATCATGCTGCGCCACCGTGAGCAGGCCCGGCTGCGCTCCACGGTCGAGGGCCTGGTCAAGACGATCGCGGCGGACGGCCGGATCCACACGACCTTCAGCCAGACGGTCGCGGCGACGGGGCGTCTGTCGTCGACCGACCCGAACCTGCAGAACGTGCCGGTGCGTACGGACGAGGGCCGGGCGATCCGCCGCGGGTTCGTGGTGGGCGAGGGCTTCGAGTCGCTGATGACCGCGGACTACAGCCAGATCGAGCTGCGTGTGATGGCCCATCTGTCGGAGGACGAGGGCCTGATCGAGGCGTTCACCTCCGGCGAGGACCTGCACACGACGGTGGCCTCCCAGGTGTTCGGTGTCGAGCGGTCGGCGGTCGACGCGGAGATGCGCCGCAAGATCAAGGCGATGTCGTACGGACTGGCGTACGGCCTCTCGGCGTTCGGCCTCTCCCAGCAGCTGAACATCGAGGCGGCCGAGGCGCGGGCGCTGATGGACACGTACTTCGAGCGGTTCGGCGGGGTCCGCGACTATCTGCGGCGCGTCGTGGACGAGGCGCGGGCCACGGGCTACACGGCGACGATGCTCGGCCGCCGCCGCTACCTCCCCGACCTCAACAGCGACAACCGCCAGCGTCGTGAGGCGGCCGAGCGCATGGCGCTCAACGCGCCGATCCAGGGCACCGCGGCGGACATCGTCAAGGTCGCCATGCTCCGCGTCGACAACGCACTGAGGGCAGCCGGGCTCACGTCGCGGATGCTGCTCCAGGTCCACGACGAAATCGTCCTGGAACTCGCCCCGGGCGAGCGCGGCAGGGTCGAGGAGATCGTCCGCCATGAGATGTCGACGGCGGTGGAGCTGCGGGCGCCGCTGGATGTCTCGGTGGGCGTGGGCCCGGACTGGGAGTCCGCAGCGCACTGATCAGTGACGGGGAGCCGACGGCCCCCCGTCAGCCCCCTCCGGGGCGGGGCCGGGCCTGTTGGCGCGGGGTTCCGGGGTTCCGGGGTGGCGGGGTGCGGCGCTTTTCGGGGTTCCGGGGTGCGGGGTGCGGGGACGCCTGCGCTCCCGCCGGTGCGCTCACGTCGGTGCACGCCCGGCTCTGACTGGCTCTGACTTGGCTCTGCCCGACTCTGCCCGGATCCGGTCAGGCGACGCCCGCGCGGTCGGCTTCGGGCACCGTCGTCGTCGCGGCGCGGCGTGCCCGGAGCCGTACCGTCGCGGCGTACAGCACGACGCCCACCACGAGCCCCGCGCCCGCGCCGAAGCATGCCGTGGGGATGATGTCGAGGGGGGTGTCGATCCGGCCCCAGTACAGATACCAGCGCACACAGCGGTGCACGGTCCCGGCCAGTACGCACACGGCGAGCAGCGCGCCGGCCGCTCGCCGCCCGCGCCGGTCGAGCGGCGGCACGGACGCGGGCGGGGCAGTCGTCGCCGGCAGCCGGCGCAGCGCCGAGACCGTGAACCAGACGAGAGCGATCAGGGCCACCGCCGAACTTCCGTACTGCGTGTACGTGTAGAGGGGGAAACCGGCGACGGCCTCGCCGAGCACCGGCAGCATCCGCGTGCCCCAGCGGTCGAAGTGGGTGAACGCGTCCCACACGATGTGCGTCGTCGCGCCGAGCGCCGCCGACACGTAGAACCAGAGCGCCGCGGCCAGCGGTGGCCGCTCCCGCCACGGACGACCCCGCAGGAAGGTGTGCACCCGCCCCTGCCACGCGCGCGGCAGCAGCGCCAGCAGCGGGTCACGCACCATCAGCCAGAGGCCGACGAGCGCCGCCGTGATGGCGACATCGGCCGTCAGCACACCAAGTGGCCCATGCGTCACATCCCCGAACTCCATCGCTCCCGGAAGAACGCTCGCCGCAAAGTACGTCGTATCGGGTGCGAAGGAACCCGCGACGAGCGCCGAGGCGAACAGCGGGCCGCGCGCCGTCCCGTTCCTCCGTATGCCCGGCAGGACCGCCGCGGCATGGCTGAGTGTGAACGGCATGGAGTCCCCCTGTGCGACCGTCTTCGACCAATGGCGCCCAGTATGCGCGATGCTGACTGCCCGCCATGCGAACGCGATGCTCCGCAGGCCGTGCATGGCCGGGACGTGAACATCAGGCAAGAGCGGCCGGGGGAGCGGTGTTCCGGGGCTGGGAGTTGCCGTAGTGTCACCCGAGTCAATGCGCGGGGAGCGCGAACGGCCGTCGACGGGGAGGGAACAGACGTATGGCAGCGCAATTCGGCCGCCGACTGCGCAAGGGGGCCACCACCACTGCGGTGGCAGCGGTCGCGGTGGCAGCGCTCTCCGCATCCCAGGCGCCGGGCGTGACGCCCGCCTCCACCGGCGGTGACGGCCAGGAGTCCGGTTCGACCGGGTCGTCCGGGACCTCGGCGACCGGCAACTCCCCGTACTACACGGACCTGCCCCCGCTCAACACCCCTAACAAGCCGGGTGCTTCAGCCGACCTGCCGGTGACAGGTCCCTCGGAAGCGGGCATTCCGGCCACCGTGCTCGCCGCCTACAAGCAGGCCGAGCAGACCCTCGCGAGCTCCGACCCCGCCTGCCGTCTCCCCTGGCAGCTGCTCGCCGCGATCGGCAAGGTCGAGTCCGGCCAGGCCCGCGGCGGCCGCGTCGACGCCAACGGCACCACATTCAGCCCGATCCTGGGTCCGGTCCTCAACGGCGCCGGTTTCGCCAACATCTCCGACACCGACGGCGGCGCCTACGACGGCGACCGCACCCACGACCGGGCCGTCGGCCCCATGCAGTTCATCCCGTCCACCTGGGCCACCTGGGGCCAGGACGCCAACAGCGACGGCCGCAAGGACCCGAACAACATCTACGACGCAGCCCTCGCCGCCGGAAAGTATCTGTGCGCCGGTGGCCGCGACCTGTCCGTCCAGGCCGATCTGGACAAGGCGATCCTGAGCTACAACCACTCGCGGGAGTACCTGCGGACGGTCATGTCGTGGTTCGACTACTACAAGCGCGGCACCCACCAAGTGCCGGACGGTACGGGCGTGCTGCCGGCCGACCGCAGCGACGGCGGCACCGGAGCGAGCCCCACGCCCACCGCTCCCGTCACGCCCGGTGCCACCCCCGGCCCCAGCCCGAGCCCTTCGAAGCCCGGCGGCACCACCAGCCCGAGCCCAAGCCCTTCCACCCCCGGCGGCACCCCCAAGCCGACCCCGCCCCCGACCACGAAGCCCACCCCCTCGCCCACGGAGATGGTGTACCGGATCGAGGACGCGGACACCGGACAGCTCGCCGCCACCGCCGGCGGCGCCTTCGCGGAGCGGATCAAGGTCCGTGCCAAGAACCGCGCGGGCCAGTCCGTCGTCAGCGCGGATCTCGTCTTCGAGATCGTCGGCGACACCGATGCCCGGTTCTCGGGCGCCAGGACCGCGGTGGTCGTCCGTACCGGCCCGGACGGGATCGCCGTCGCCCCCGCGCTGGCAGCGGGCGAGAAGACCGGTGACTTCACCGTCCGCGCCACCGTCGCCGGACGTGCGCTGCCCGGCCTCGACTACACCGCGACCGTCGGCCCCCGCCAGGCGGACGCGCTGGTACGAACCGGCGACAAGGAGCTGACGGCCGCGCCCGGCGCCGAGTTCGCCGACCCGGTCGAGGTCAAGGCCACCCTCAAGGGTGCCGCCGCCGCGGGTGTGGCGGTCACCGCCACGATGATCACCGCCGCCGACGACCCGGCGGGCAGCAGCGTCGAGAACACCAAGGGCCCCTACTTCAAGGACGCGGAGGGCAAGCCGGTCCGCACCCTGACCGACCTGAAGACCGACGCCAACGGCGCGCTCGTCCTCCCGAAGATCTTCGCCGACGACCAGACCGGCACGTTCCTGCTGCGCCTCACCGCACCGGGCGGCGGGACGCTCACCGTCGAACTGAAGGTGGCCGCCCCGGCCTAGCCCCGGGCCCAGGCGCGGCCCAGGCCCGGGCTCTGGTTCCTCGCCCAGGCCGGGACAAGGGCCAGAACCTGGTCCCTTCCCGTACGCACACCGCCCCTTCGCCGCAGCACGGCGAAGGGGCGGTGTCGTTTGCGGTGCAACGTGTTCTCATCTCACGGCCGCGTTGCTACGGTGCCCCAGCCCTGCCGTCCTGACGCTGTATCAGATCCGCGCACCCGGGAGGCCGACCATGCGCGCCCTCGTCGCCGCCGCCATCGGGCTGGCCTCTGCGCTCCTCGTCGTCCTGCTCATCGCGGTCCTCGAGGTACCGCCCGGGGAGACCTCACCCAAGCCCCTGTACACCACCGTCCCCGGCCCCAAGCAGTAGCGGGAGGACCAGCCGCCATGCGCCGCAGAGCCAGCCTTGTGCTCCTGGCTTTCGCCGTCTTCTTCGCCGCCCTCGCACCCGTTCTGCGCTGGTACGCCTTCCCGCGGCTCGCGAAGATACCGCCCAGCCAGTACCAGGAGATGGTGCTGGAGGCGAAGCCCGCGACCCTGCTGCAGTACGACACGATGCAGGCGAAGCAGGTCGAGAAGGTCACCATCGTCCAGACCCTCAAGGGCAATGTGGAGGAGTCCGAGAGGATCGAACGGGACGCCGGCCGTGATGTCGTCGTCTGGGACGGGCTGTCGTACATCCAGGGCCCCGACGGCAAGATGGTCTCCCAGATCCCCGAGCGCTACATCTTCGACGCCCACACCCAGGCGCCCGTGCACGCCACCGGCGAATCGGTCGACGGGGACCCCGTGCGGCGCGAGGGCATCGAGTTCAAGTGGCCCTTCCTGACGGAGAAGCGCGACTACGAGTACTTCGACGCCCAGCCCCGGACCTCGGCGCCCATCCACTACAAGGGGACGAGGACCTTCCGGGGCCTGGAGGTCTACTACTTCGAGCAGACGATTCCGTGGACCAAGGTGCCGTACCCGAAGACGATGCCGATGCCGGGCATCGACGCGAGCACCCTGGAGAAGACGACCGGCACCACCCGCTGGTACACGACCAAGCGGATGTTCTGGGTCGAGCCGGTCACCGGCGCGCCCGTCAACGGCGAGGAGATCCACACCGAGGAGCTGCGCGGCGGTTCGCTGCTCGGCGGCCGGGACAAGGTCACCGTGTTCTCCGGGCACGTGAAGATGCGCGAGGACTACGTCGACTACACCGTCGACCTGGTGTCCTCGAACCGTACGACGGTGCTGCTGCTCGTCTCGTACCTGCCGTGGGGATTCCTGACCCTCGGCGTGGGCCTGCTGGCGCTCTCCCTGTACCTGGAGGCACGGTCGCGCCGGCCGGAGGGGCCTGCTGCGGAGCGGCGACAGCCGGAGCCGGTCAACGCCTGACCCGCGGCCGACCCCACGGGAGGCTCCGCCGCAAGCGGAGCGAGGTGGGGTCTCCCAGGCCGAAGGCTATGAGGGAGGGTCCTCGGGCCAGGCATGCTTCGGGTAGCGCCCGCGCAACTCGGCCCGCACCGCGCGGTATCCGTCGCGCCAGAACGAGGCCAGATCGGCGGTGACGGCCGCCGGGCGCCCGGCGGGGGAGAGGAGATGGACGAGTACGGGTACTCCGGCGAGACGCGGAGTCTCCTGAAGGCCGAACAGCTCCTGGAGCTTCACGGCCAGCACGGGCTGCTCACCGCCATAGTCGACCCGGATGCGAGATCCGCTCGGCACCTCGATCCGTTCCGGAGCGAGCTCGTCCAGGCGCACCGCGTCGCCGGTCGCCCAGGGGAGCAGCCGCTGCAGCGCCTGTCCGGCGTCGATACGGGCCAGGCCCGCCCGGCGGCTCGCCCGGGACAGCTCCGGCTCCAGCCATTCGTCCGTGCGGTCCAGCAGGGCGGCGTCCGACACATCTGGCCAGGGCGCGCCCAGTACCCGGTGAAGAAACGCGAGCCGCTGCCGCAGGGCCCCGGCGTCCCTGGACCACATGAGCAGCCCGAGCCCCTCGCGCCGCAGACCCTCCAGCAGCGCCTCCCGTACGAGCCCGGGGTCCGGCTCCTTCAGCGGCCGTACGGACAGCTCCACCGCACCCAGCCGCTCCACGCGCCGGGCGACGACGTCGCCGTCCTCCCAATGCACCTCCTCGCCCTCGGCGAGCAGATGGGACGCCGCAGTGCGCGCGGTGCCCTCGTCCACGACGGCGGCGAGCCGCACCCGCGCGGACGCGGCCTGCGCGGCCCGGTCCGCCACGGCCACCGCCAGCCACGGCGCACTCCGCAGCCGCGACCCCTCCCCGAGCTCCGTACCGGTCCCGGACGCCATCAGGTACGCCGCTTCGCCGCGCGCCCGCGCGACCCGCTCGGGAAAGGCGAGCGCGGTGACGAACCCGGCGACGGTGTCGTCGGCGAGGTGCCCCTCCCCCGGCGGGGCCGGATGTGCGGCCCGCCCGGCGACCGAGGGTGCCCCCGCGCCGGACGCGCCGGGGGCCGGACGCGGAACGCGGGGTCCCCCCGGCGGAGCGAGGGGGAGGGCGGGGGAGGACTCCCCGGCCGCACCCGCGAGCCGCCGCACCTCCGCGCGCCAGCGCGCGGTGTACGCGTCGCCGCCGCGGCGGGCCGTGCGCCAGGCCGCAGCGAGGTCGTCGCCGTACTCCCGTGGCGGCTCCTCGCTCAGCAGCGCCACCACTTCGGCGGCGCGGCGGGCACCGACCTCGGGCGTGCCGTCCAGCAGCGCCCTGGCGAGGCGGGGGTGGAGACCGAGGCGGGACATGCGCACGCCGCGGTCCGTGGCGGTGCCCGACGGTCCGACGGCACCGATCGCGGAGAGGACCGAGCGGGCCGCGGCCATCGCGCCGGCCGGCGGCGGGTCCAGCAGGGCGAGACCGGAGGCGTCCGGGTCGCCCCAGCAGGCCGCCTGCAGGGCGAACGCGGTCAGGTCCGCGACCTGGATCTCCGGCGCGGGGAAGCGGGGCAGCCGGACGTCCTCCGCCTCGGACCAGCAGCGGTACACCGCGCCCGGCGCCTCGCGGCCCGCCCGGCCCGCGCGCTGGCGGGCCGCAGCCTGCGAGGCCCGTACCGTCGTCAGCGAGCCGATGCCCCGCGCATGGTCGGTACGCGGCTCCCGGGCAAGGCCCGAGTCCACCACGACCCGCACTCCCGGCACGGTCAGCGACGACTCGGCCACCGACGTCGCCAGCACGACCCGGCGGCCGGCGGCGGAGCCGGCCAGCACCGCGTCCTGCACCGCCGCCGGCGCCCGCCCGTGCACCTGCAGCACCTCGGCGTCCACGTCCGACAGCAGTCCGGCGACCCGTGCGATCTCCCCGACACCGGGCAGGAAACACAGCACATCGCCCGAGCGCTCGGTCAGCGCCCGCAGGACCACCGACGCCACGTGCGCCAGCAGTGCCGGATCCACCCTCATCCCGTGCGGCGGCCGCACCGGCCGGGCCGGGGGAGCCCACACCACCTCCACGGGATGCGCGACGCCCTCGGCCGCCACGACCGGCGCGTCTCCGAGCAGCCGCGCCCACCCCTGGGCGTCCGTGGTCGCCGAGGCCGCCACGAGCCGCAGCTCCGGCCGCAGCGCCGCCCGTACGTCCAGCAGGAACGCCGCCACCGTGTCCGCGTCCAGATGCCGCTCGTGGCACTCGTCGAGGATCACCGCATCGACGCCGGCCAGCTCCTGGTCCCGCTGCAGCCGCTGCAGCAGCACACCCGTGGTGACGACCTCCACCCGCGTGTCCCGCCCGACGACCCGCTCGCCGCGCACGGTGAACCCGACCCGGCCGCCGGCCTTCTCACCCAGCAGCCACGCCATCCGCTTCGCCGCCGCCCGTGCCGCGATCCGCCGCGGCTCCGCGACCACGACCCGGCCGCCGGCCCTGCTCGAAGCGCTGTTCGCCGCGCCACCCGACAGCCCGGCCAGCGCGAGCGGTACGAGGGTCGTCTTGCCCGTCCCGGGCGGCGCGCACAGCACGGCGGTCCCGTGCGTGTCGAGTGCCCGCTCCAGAGCGGGCAGGACCGTACGGACAGGCAGCTGAGCCAGGGCGTCTTCGCGGATCACGCACTCAGTCCCGTACGCAGACGAAGATCGCCGTTCCCGGGATCAGATTCCCGCGCAGCGGCGACCAGCCACCCCACTCCTGGCTGTTCCAGGCAGGCCACTCCGGCTCGACCAGGTCCACCAGCCGGAAGCCCCCGGCCACCACGTCCCGCACCCGGTCGCCGATCGTCCTGTGGTGCTCCACGTACACGGCACGGCCCTGCTCGTCCTGCTCGACGTAGGGCGTGCGGTCGAAGTAGGAGGCGGCCACACTCAGCCCCTCGGGGCCCGGCTCGTCGGGGAACGCCCAGCGGATCGGATGCGTGACCGAGAAGACCCACCGTCCGCCCGGCCGCAGGACACGCCGCACCTCACGGAACACCTTCACCGGGTCGGAGACGAACGGCACGGCCCCGTACGCCGAGCACGCCAGGTCGAAGGAGGCGTCGGCGAACGGCAGCGCCCCCGCGTCCGCCTCCACGAGCGACACGCCGTCGGCGCCGATCCTCAGTGCGTGCTGGAGCTGGCGGTGCGAGAGGTCCAGGGCCACCGGCCGCGCGCCCTGTGCCGCCAGCCAGCGCGAGCACTGCGCCGCGCCCGCACCGATCTCCAGGACATCCAGCCCTCTGAGGGACTCCGCGGGACCCAGCAGCGCCGCGTCCGCCTCGTCCAGCCCCTCCGGACCCCAGACGAACCGGTCGTCGCCCAGGAACGTCCCGTGCTCGCTCTGGTACTCATCCGCGTTCCGGTCCCACCAGCCACGACTCGCCCGGCTGCTCTCCGCGTCACCGGCGTCACGCCGGGTCGCTTCCGGTTCGTACTCTTGGATCATCTCGCCCGTCGTTGTACGTTGCTGAGACCTCGCCGGTAAGCGCCGCGGACGTGTCGCGGATGAGCGAGGCGTGGCCATCGTGGCCTCGGCAAACCTTAGTTGTGCCGGGTATGCGACGATCCGCCCCGGGTGGGGGCCTTCGCGCATTGACCGTGCCCTGCCGCGCCCTTATGCTAAAGGTTGCGCTGCGGGCTTGCGCGCCTCAGACGGAGCAGGCCGCGCTCGCATCTGTTGTATGTCCCCTCGGTTTTCGAGGCGCCTTTCCTCTCGGGTTGGCGCTTCCTTGGCTGTCCGGCTTCTTCAGCTGCGATACGGGCTCTCGGCGTAGCAGTACCTACGACTTCAATGTCCGTACCGGAGCCCTTTCCCACATGACGAGCAGCACCGAGACCACCGCCACCACCCCGCAGGTTGCGGTCAACGACATCGGTAACGAGGAAGCCTTCCTCGCCGCGATCGACGAGACGATCAAGTACTTCAACGACGGCGACATCGTCGACGGCGTCATCGTGAAGGTCGACCGGGACGAGGTCCTGCTCGACATCGGTTACAAGACCGAAGGTGTCATCCCGAGCCGCGAGCTCTCGATCAAGCACGACGTCGACCCGAACGAGGTCGTGGCCGTCGGCGACGAGATCGAGGCCCTGGTCCTCCAGAAGGAGGACAAGGAAGGCCGCCTGATCCTCTCGAAGAAGCGCGCGCAGTACGAGCGTGCCTGGGGCACCATCGAGAAGATCAAGGAAGAGGACGGCATCGTCACCGGTACCGTCATCGAGGTCGTCAAGGGTGGTCTCATCCTCGACATCGGCCTCCGCGGCTTCCTCCCCGCCTCCCTCGTGGAGATGCGGCGCGTCCGCGACCTCCAGCCGTACGTCGGCAAGGAGCTCGAGGCGAAGATCATCGAGCTGGACAAGAACCGCAACAACGTGGTCCTGTCCCGCCGCGCCTGGCTCGAGCAGACCCAGTCCGAGGTCCGCCAGACGTTCCTCACCACCCTGCAGAAGGGTCAGGTCCGTTCCGGCGTCGTCTCCTCGATCGTCAACTTCGGTGCCTTCGTGGACCTGGGTGGCGTCGACGGTCTCGTCCACGTCTCCGAGCTGTCCTGGAAGCACATCGACCACCCGTCCGAGGTTGTCGAGGTCGGCCAGGAAGTCACCGTCGAGGTTCTCGACGTCGACATGGACCGCGAGCGTGTCTCCCTGTCGCTGAAGGCGACGCAGGAAGACCCGTGGCAGCAGTTCGCCCGCACCCACCAGATCGGCCAGGTCGTCCCGGGCAAGGTCACGAAGCTGGTTCCGTTCGGTGCGTTCGTCCGCGTGGACGAGGGCATCGAGGGTCTGGTCCACATCTCCGAGCTGGCCGAGCGCCACGTGGAGATCCCGGAGCAGGTCGTCCAGGTCAACGACGAGATCTTCGTCAAGGTCATCGACATCGACCTCGAGCGTCGCCGGATCTCGCTGTCCCTGAAGCAGGCCAACGAGTCCTTCGGTGCCGACCCGGCGTCGGTCGAGTTCGACCCGACCCTGTACGGCATGGCCGCGTCCTACGACGACCAGGGCAACTACATCTACCCCGAGGGCTTCGACCCGGAGACCAACGACTGGCTCGAGGGCTTCGAGAAGCAGCGCGAGGAGTGGGAGCGCCAGTACGCCGAGGCGCAGCAGCGCTTCGAGCAGCACCAGGCGCAGGTCATCAAGAGCCGCGAGGCCGACGAGGCCGCCGCTGCCGAGGGTGGCCAGGCCGCTCCGGCCGCTGCCGGTGCCACGGGTGGTTCGTACTCCTCGGAGTCGGACGACACCTCCGGCGCCCTGGCCTCCGACGAGGCCCTGGCTGCCCTGCGCGAGAAGCTGGCGGGCGGCCAGAGCTGACGCTCTGACGCCGAGCGCTTCCAGCGCTCGCCGCACGGCTGACAGCAGCTGAATGAGGCCCGTTCCCCTCAGGGGAGCGGGCCTCACTCGTGCTCATGGACTCCCGTTCAAGGACTCCCGTTCAAGGACTCGCACTCAAGGATTCGCACTCAAGGATTCGCACCCAGCCGGTTCGTCCAGCCCGACGACGACGGATCGGATGCGCGCTCCGGGAATGACCGCACCCGCCGTGATGTTGGCAGATGTGACATGGAGGAGGGGCGGTAATCGTGCTTGATCCGCAGGGTTTGTACGAGTGGGATCAGAAGGGCCTGGCAGTCGTCGACGTGGCCCTCGCGCAGGAGTCGGCCGGGCTGGTCATGCTGTACCACTTCGACGGATACATCGACGCGGGAGAGACCGGCGAACAGATCGCCGAGACGCTGCTGGACTCGCTTCCGCACCAAGTCGTCGCCCGCTTCGACCACGACAGGCTCGTGGACTACCGGGCGCGCCGCCCGCTGCTGACCTTCCGGCGCGACCGCTGGACGGACTACGAGACCCCGGCCCTGGAGGTCCGGCTGGTCCAGGACGCCACCGGCGCACCCTTCCTGCTGCTCTCCGGACCCGAACCCGATGTCGAGTGGGAGCGGTTCGCCGTCGCCGTCCGGCAGATCGTCGAGCGTCTGGGCGTACGCCTCTCGGTGAACTTCCACGGGATCCCCATGGGGGTGCCGCACACCCGCCCGGTCGGCATCACGCCGCACGGCAACCGCACGGATCTCATGCCGGGCCACCGCAGCCCCTTCGACGAAGCCCAGGTGCCGGGCAGCGCCGAGTCGCTCGTCGAGTACCGGCTGATGCAGTCCGGGCACGATGTCCTCGGTGTCGCCGCGCACGTACCTCACTACGTCGCCCGCTCCTCCTACCCCGATGCCGCGCTCACCGCCCTGGAGGCGATCACCGCCGCCACCGGACTGGTCCTGCCGGGTGTCGCACACTCCCTGCGCACGCAGGCACAGCGCACCCAGACCGAGATCGACCGGCAGATCGGCGAGGGTGACGAAGAGCTGGTTGCCCTGGTGCAGGGGCTTGAGCACCAGTACGACGCCATCGCCGGCGTCGAGTCGCGCGGGAGCCTGGTCGCGGAGCCGGTTGATCTGCCTTCCGCGGACGAGATCGGCCGCGAGTTCGAGCGGTTCCTGGCCGAGCGGGAGGGCGACTCCTAGGGTCTGTCCGGTGGATCGGGCTGGATCAGCGAGCGGCGTCATGGGGCTTCGGATCCAAGGCGGAGGATGGGGGTCCCCCCGCCGAAGGCAGGGGGAGAGTCATGGCGGAGCCATGCCGACTGAGGACAACGCAGGAGACGGAGTCGCAGGGCGTCGCGAGCCCAGCAAGATCCGCCGGACAGACCCTAGCTCGGCAGCGGCACCCCTAAGCTTCCGCTCATGCTGAAGGTGGGCCTGACCGGCGGGATCGGCGCCGGCAAGAGTGAAGTGTCCCGGCTCCTCGTCTCGTACGGAGCCGTGCTGATCGACGCCGACAAGATCGCTCGCGAGGTGGTCGAGCCCGGGACGCCCGGGCTCGCGGCCGTCGTGGAGGCGTTCGGGCCGGAGATCCTCGCCGCCGACGGGACCCTGGACCGTCCGAAGCTCGGCTCGATCGTGTTCGCGGACACCGACCGGCTGGCGCAGCTCAACGCGATCGTGCACCCGCTCGTCGGCGCGCGGTCTGCGGAGCTGGAGGCCGCGGCGGGACCGGATTCGGTGGTGATCCACGACGTACCGCTGCTCACCGAGAACGCTCTGGCCCCCCTCTACGACCTGGTCGTCGTCGTGGACGCGGCGCCGGAGACCCAGCTGGACCGGCTCGTACGGCTCCGTGGCATGACCGAGTCCGAGGCACGGGCGCGGATGGCCTCGCAGGCCACGCGTGAGCAGCGGCGCGCCATCGCCGACCTCGTCATCGACAATGACGGGCCGCTCGAAGCGCTGGAACCTCAGGTACGGAAGGTCTGGGGGGACCTGACCGAGCGCGCGCGTCGCAGCTGACGCTGAGCCCCGGCTCCGTCCGCGGCTCCACGGCCGGGACTCGTACGACCGCGGCGACCCGCGCGAGGTCCTCCTGCCCGGCCATGGGCGCCCCCGCATCGACCGGGGTTTCGTGATCGCCGGACCACTGCTGTGATCATCGGAATACCGATGTCGCGCGGAATGTTGAATCCGCGAAGCGTTGGGAAGGATGCGAGCGTGCCCGAGACGAACCCGGAGACTCACGTCATCGACTTCCGCGCGGCCGAGCAACTGCTGGCGGCGCGGGACCCGCGCGGTGCGGTGAAGCTGCTCGACTCGGTGATCGCGGCCCATCCCGAGAGCTTTGCGGCCCGCCTCCTGAGGGCCCGTGCGTACTTCGCGGCGGCCATGCTCCGCTCCGCCGAGCGTGAGTTCCGCCTGATCGTGGAGCGCGAACCGGACAACGCCTACGCCCACTTCGCGCTCGCCCGCACCCTCGAACGCACCAGCCGGCCGGACGAGGCCCTGCGCCACTTCCGGCTGGCGGCGGCGCTCGACCCCAAGCCCGAATACGTGGCAGCGGCGCGCTTCGAGGCGTAACCGCGGCGCGCTTCGAGGCGTAACCGCGGCGCGGCAGGTTTCAGCAGCGCCTTTCGGCGTTCTCGCGCACGTTGCTTCAGGCTACGAGGAGGCGGAGGCCGAGCTCGGCCGCGTCGAGGGCGACGAGGTCGCGGTTGCGCTCGGCCCACCGGCCTGAGGAAAGGTCGTCGCGAAGGCTGTTCACCGCCCGCTGCTCGGCCTCCGGCCCGACTCTGGTCCATACCGATACCGCGCGGCGCGCATGTTCGTCCAGGTACGCCTCGGGCCGGCGCCAGTAGGCCTCGAAGAAGCCGTCAGCGCAGTCCCACGGGATGAGCACCGGCTCCATACGGGCCCCGATCGCGCCGGCCAGCTGGTCCACCGAGGGCCGGCCGGCGACCAGGCCGGCGACCTCAGGCAGGTAGTCGCGGGTGAGCCAGAACCGGTGACGCCAGCCGGTGTCACTGGCGTCGTGCGTGAACACCACCACGCGCCGCGCCACCCGCCGCATCTCGCGCAGCCCGCCGATCGGGTCCTGCCAGTGATGAACGGTGCTGAAGGCCATCGCGGCGTCGAAGGACTGGTCCTCGAACGGGAGGCTCTCCGCGACGGCGGCCACGCACGGCGCCGCACTCGCGGGACGCTGCGCCCGCATGACCGCCGACGGTTCCACCGCGGTCACGTCGCGGTCCGGGGGTTCGTAGGAGCCGGTGCCGGCGCCCACGTTCAGTACCGTCCGTGCGTCTTCGAGCGCATCCCAGATCCTCGCGGCGATCCGCGGCTCGGTGCGGCGCGTCGCCGGATAAGCCGACCCGATGGCTTCGTACAACTGCGCGCCGAATACTTTCAGTTGTTCCTCCGGCGTCGTCCTGATCCCCATTGCCCGTGCCTCCAGCTCCCGGTCTATGGCCGTCACCATGGCAGCAGCGCGGTCGCGCTGGTCCAGCAGCAGGCCGCGCAGCCGGTGCAGGTGCGCGACCGCGTCGGTGGCCGGGTCGTCGACGAGATCCGCGATTTCGCGCAATCCGAAGCCCAGCCGCCGGTAGGCGAGCACCTCCCGCAGTCGCTCCACGTCGGCCGCCGAGTAGGCCCGGTATCCGGCCGAGGTCCGCGCGGATGGCTGCACGAGGCCGATCTCGTCGTAGTGATGCAGTGTGCGGACGCTCACGCCGGCCAGCTCGGCCACGCGTCCCACGGTCAGGAGTTCCTCCACGCCACCGACAATGCGGCATGACGCCACGTGAGGGTCAAGCGCTTCGCTCCTGGTACCGCGCGCGGCTCCACCGCCGCGCCGGCCAGTAGCTTCAGGGCGACAGTTGCAATACGCCCTAGGCCAAAAACACGGCCTAGCCGCGTGCTCGTGGACCGCCGCGGTCAGGTTCGTACGGAGGGATGTCCGGGCCGGGCTGGTAGTGCGGCCCCTGGTGGAGACGGTGCACCACCATCAGCAGATCGGCCATGATGATCACGCAGAGCACCGCACAGGTGATCGCCCAGCCGGGGTGCTCCGTGACCGCGAAGGTACCCAGGCCCACGACGGCCCAGATCAGGCCCCATACACTCAGCCAGAACCGCATCCGCAGGGGACTGCGTGCGGTCGTGGGTTCACTCCCAGTGCGCATGGCAATCGCCTCTCCCACTCCAGGATGTACCCGGAGGGCCCGGCCGCACGCGGAAGTCCGGACGATGGTGCGAACAGCGATGAGTTCGGAGGGCGCTCCCGGTCTGACTCTGTGAAAGCGAAACCGAGTGCTCGCACGGAACGCGTGCACGCGGTTTGTGCGCGCAGTGCCTGCGCGCGGTGCGTGCACGGATCGTCGGCACGCGACGCCCACACAGAACGCTCGTCCGAGGGAGATCTCCATGTCCGCCGCCACCTCCGCGCCCGCCTCCGTCGGGACCGCCGGGATCAGCCGCCGCACGCACCTCACCGTCCGCACGCTGCAGATCGTTCTCGCCCTGTTCCTCGCGATCCCCAGCGCTGTGCCGAAGCTGATCGCTCACTCCTCCGCCACGGAGGCCTTCGACAAGATCGGCTTCGGCGACTGGTTCATGTACACCACCGGCGCTCTGGAGCTGGCCGGTGCGGTGGCCCTGGTGATTCCGATCCTCTCCGGGATCTCCGCGCTGGCGCTGATCGGGCTGATGATCGGCGCGTTCGTGACCCAGCTGACCGTTTTCGACGGGCAGTACGCGATCACTCCGGTGCTGGTGGCGGTGCCGCTCGTCGTCATCGCCTGGGTCAGGCGGCAGCACAACGCCGAGCTCGTCGCGCTCGTCCGCCGGCGGGCGTAGCCCGGCCGTGCCCCTCCCCGTCCCTACGCCCCGTACCCCCTCGCTGTCCCTGGCTCAGTGGACGAAGCCGTAGCTGCGCCAGGGCGGCGTACCGGGAACGATGTTGTCGAACAGCGTCGTCGGGATGTACGCCGAGTTGCCGCCCTTGCAGTCCGGCGTCGGATAAGCGACGAGGTCGACCAGGGTGGCGTTCTCGATCCGGAAGGCACCGCCCGCCGAGAGTTCGTGGCACCCGTCGACCTCGGGATTCGACACTGTGACGGCCTGGCCCCCCTCGGTCTGGTAGTTGACGGTGCCCAACGCGGTCCGGCCAAGGCCGGAACAGCCCGCGACGGCGAGGGTCAGGAGCACTGCCCCGGCGGCGATGCCGGGACGCCGGTGATCGGACATGGCTGGTCCTCGTCTGTGGTGCCGGACTCGTGCTCGCCACCCTGCCGGACAACCGGCACGGCGGCACCCCAGGTGCAGCCGCACAGGGGATCCGGACGCTCGACCGGGGGTCACGACAGGAATACCGTTGAAGCGGGGACCGAGCGGACGGCAGGGGGTGCCGTAATGGTCGAAGAGCTGGTGGCGGCGGGTGTGGCGGCTGGATCCGCCCTCCTGGTGTACGGACTGGCCGCGGCCAAGGTCGTCAAGCAGTACGAACGGGGCGTGGTGCTCCGTCTCGGGCGGCTCCGCAGCCGTGTGCGCGACCCGGGATTCACCATGATCATTCCGATCGTGGACCGGCTGCACAAGGTGAACATGCAGATCGTGACCATGCCGGTGCCCGCCCAGGAGGGCATCACGCGCGACAACGTCACGGTCCGGGTGGATGCCGTCGTGTACTTCAAGGTGGTGGACGCGGCCGACGCGATCATCAGCGTCGAGGACTACCGCTTCGCCGTCTCGCAGATGGCTCAGACGTCGCTGCGCTCGATCATCGGAAAGAGCGAACTGGACGATCTGCTGTCCAACCGGGAGAAGCTCAACCAGGGCCTGGAGCTGATGATCGACAGCCCGGCACTCGGCTGGGGAGTGAGCGTCGACCGGGTGGAGATCAAGGACGTGTCGCTGCCGGAGACGATGAAGCGCTCGATGGCACGGCAGGCGGAGGCCGACCGGGAGCGCCGGGCCCGGGTCATCAACGCCGACGCGGAACTCCAGGCATCGAAGAAGCTGGCCGAGGCGGCGCACCAGATGGCCGACGCGCCCTCGGCGCTGCAGCTGCGGCTGCTTCAGACGGTGATGGCCGTGGCCGCCGAGAAGAACTCCACGCTGGTGCTGCCCATTCCGGTGGAGCTGTTGCGGTTCCTGGAGCGCGGCTCGCAGGTCGCCCCGGAGGCCGCGCCAAAGGCCCCGGCGCAGGCCGACTCGTCGAACGAGCCGGTCACGTCGAACGAGCCCGCCACGTCGAACGAACTGGACGAGCAGCAGCCTGCGGCTCTGGAGGGGCTGGCGGCGCTGGCGAGCCTGGATCTGCCGGTGTCGGAACTGCCGGAGGCGTCGGAGGAGGCATCGGATACGTCGCTGGAGCGTGAGGTGGACCCTCAGGACGCGGTCGACAGGCCCAGGTGATCGTCACCGCGCAGGCCGCAGGCCGGTGAGGGGCATTGTCAGACCCCGCCCGTATGGTCGTGGTTCCAAGGACTCGACCAGTGAGTGGGAGGGGAGGTGCCCCGCACGTGTTGCACACCTGTGCCGCGGTGTTCGTGCCGGCCGTGCTGCCGCGAGAAGGGCGGGTCGCCTTCTGGAGACCGGACGGAGGCGCGCTTCCGGTCGAGTCCGGTGCTCTCGGGGTGGCCGGCGAGGCCGGGAGTGCCGGCGGGTACGGGGGCGCCCCCGAGTCCGGAGGGTACAGAGGTGCCCGTGAGTCCGCCGGGCACAGAGGTGCCGGCGAGTCCGGCGAGCTGACGGTCGTACGGCCGCACGGAAAGAGCGTCCGCAGCCGCACCGTCCCCGCCGTGCTGCTCCGCGTCGCCGACGCCGTACCGGTGCTTGTCCGCGCCCGGCACGACGCGGCGGCCCACCCCGCCGCGGCATGCTGGGGAGCCGCCGCCCTGCACGCCCTGCAGCTGGCCGCGCGTGGCCGGCTGCTGCCCGGTCTGACCCCCGACGACCACGACGCCTGGCGGGCGGGCCCGCTGGACGCGGAGGACATCGCCCAGCTCAGGGCGATCGCCGCCGCCATGCCTCCCGAGGCGCACGCCACCCCGCTGCCGGACCTGCGCCCCCTTCAGCTGCCCGACCCCGAAGCCCTGATCAGGTCGTTCCTGGACGCGGTCGCGGACACCCTGCCCCGTACCCCGGCCGCCGAGCACGCGGCCGGCCGGCCGTTCGCCGCCATGGCGCCGCAGCACCTGCCGGACGCCCGTGACTGGGCGGCGGAGGTCGCGGCCGGGATGGACGCGGGCGTACGGATCTCGCTCCGCCTCGACCTGTCGGCCTACGAACTGTTCGACCTGGCCGAGGAAGGCGGTGACGAGCGGCAGGCTGGCGCCGCTCTCCTCCAGGTGCACAGCCTCGCCGATCCGACGCTCGTCCTCGACGCCGCCCGGCTCTGGGCGGGCGACGGCGACGAGCACTTCGGACCGCGCGCCCGTATCGACGCCGTGCTCGCCGTGCGCCGGGCGGCCCGTGTGTGGCCACCGCTCGGCCGGCTCATGGAGCGCGAGGTCCCCGACGTGCTGCCGCTCACCGAGGACGAGCTGTACGAACTGCTGGGCGAGGCCACGGCCCGCCTCGTCGCCGCCGGAGTGGCCGTCCACTGGCCCAAGGAGCTGGCCCGGACACTCAGCGCGGCCGCCGTCGTCCGGCCGCCCGCTCCCGGCTCCGCCACCGACGGCACCCCGTTCTTCGACAGCGAGCAGCTCCTCAGGTTCAACTGGCAGCTCGCGCTCGACGGGGACCCGCTGACCGAGCGCGAGATGGACGCGCTCGCCGAGGCGCACCGCCCCATCGTCCGGCTGCGCGACCAGTGGGTCGTCGTCGACCCCGACCTCGTGCGCAAGGCGCGCAAACGGGAGCTGGGGCTGCTGGAGCCCGTGGACGCGCTGGCCGTGGCGCTCACCGGTACCGCCGAGGTGGACGGCGAGACGGTCGAAGCCGTTCCGGAAGGTGCGCTGGCCGCTCTGCGCGACCGCCTCACCGAGGGCCCCGCCGCCCTCGCCCAGCCGACGGGCCTCGACGCCACCCTGCGCGACTACCAGCTCCGCGGCCTCGCCTGGCTGGATCTGATGACCTCGCTCGGACTCGGCGGCTGCCTCGCCGACGACATGGGCCTCGGCAAGACGGTCACGGTGATCGCACTCCATCTCCACCGCGCCGAGCAGCGTGCCCGACACGGTGCCGAGCAGGCTGTCCGACCTGGTGCCGTGCAGGCTGTCCAGCACTGCGCCGAGCAGGACGTCCGACCCGGTGCCGAGCAGCGTGCCGGGCACCGCGACCGCAGCGCGCCCACGCTCGTCGTCTGCCCGGCTTCGCTGCTCGGCAACTGGCAGCGGGAGATCGCCCGATTCGCGCCGGGCGTGCCCGTGCGCCGTTTCCACGGTCAGGAGCGCAGCCTCGACGTCGGCCCTGACGGCTTCGTCCTCACCACCTACGGCACGATGCGCACGAGCGCAGCCGAGTTGGCCGACCGGGAGTGGGGCATGGTCGTCGCGGACGAGGCGCAGCACGTCAAGAACCCCTTCTCCGCGACGGCCAGGGCGCTGCGCACCATCCCCGCCCCGGCGAGAGTCGCCCTGACCGGCACCCCGGTGGAGAACAATCTCTCCGAGCTCTGGGCCCTCCTCGACTGGACCACACCCGGGCTGCTCGGCCCGCTGAAGTCCTTCCGGGCCCGCCACGCCCGCGCCGTCGAGAACCAGGAGCACATCGAGAACGAGGCGGCCGTGGAGCGTCTCGCCCGCCTCGTCCGTCCCTTCCTGCTGCGCCGGAAGAAGAGCGATCCCGGCATCGTGCCCGAGCTGCCGCCCAAGACGGAGTCCGACCATCCCGTGCCACTCACCCGGGAGCAGGCATCGCTGTACGAGGCGGTCGTGCGCGAGACCATGGCACAGATCGAGAGCGCCGAGGGCATGGCGCGCCGCGGCCTCGTCATGAAGCTGCTCACCTCGCTCAAACAGATCTGCAATCACCCGGCGCAGTACCTGAAGGAGGACACCGCCCGCCTCACCGCCCGCTCGGGGAAGCTCGCGCTCCTCGACGAGCTGCTCGACACGATCCTCGCGGAGGACGGTTCGGTGCTGGTCTTCACCCAGTACGTGACGATGGCGCGGCTCATCTCCGCACACCTCGCGGCCCGGGCGATCCCGTCCCAGCTGCTGCACGGCGCCACCCCGGTGGCGGACCGGGACCGGATGGTGGACCGGTTCCAGTCCGGCGAGATCCCCGTCTTCGTCCTCTCGCTCAAGGCCGCCGGCACCGGACTGAATCTGACCCGTGCCGGCCATGTCGTCCACTACGACCGCTGGTGGAACCCGGCGGTGGAGGACCAGGCCACCGACCGGGCCTACCGAATCGGCCAGACCCAGCCCGTCCAGGTCCACCGCCTCATCGCGGAGGGCACGGTCGAGGACCGCATCGCCGAAATGCTGCTCTCCAAACGGGCGTTGGCGGACGCGGTGCTCGGCTCCGGGGAGGCGGCGCTGACCGAGCTCAGCGACCGGGAGCTGGCCGATCTCGTCTCCCTGAGGAGGCCGTCATGAGCCCCGCCCTGCCCGGTCGCCCCCGTGGTGCGCAGGACCCTCGCCGCAGGGCGGGGCTCCGCCGGGACGCCCTGCGCCGGCCGGACGACCGTCGGCGCACGTTCCCGGTGCTCGCCCCGCGCTCCGGCGAGCAGACCTTCGCCGCTTCCTGGTGGGGCAACGCCTGGGTGGACGCGCTGGAGGACACCGCCCTCGACCCGGCCCGTCTCGCCCGTGGCCGCGCCTATGCCGGACGCGGCCAGGTCGACGCGATCACCGTCATGCCCGGTCGGGTCACGGCGTACGTCCACGGCACCCGGCCGCGCCCGTACCGTACGGAGATCCGGCTGCGCACCCTCGACGACGCCGACTGGGACCGGCTGCTCGGCCTGGCGGCCGCCCGGCCCGACCACATCGCCGCCCTGCTCGACAAGGACGTCCCGCACGCCCTCGCGGACGCCGCCGACCTGCTGCCGGCTCCCGGAGATCTGATTCCCGACTGCTCCTGCCCCGACGACGGCTTCCCCTGCAAGCATGCGGCCGCCCTGTGCTACCAGACGGCACGGATCCTCGACGAGGACCCGTTCGTACTGTTCCTGATGCGCGGGCTCGGCGAGCAGGAGATCCTCGCCGAGCTCACCCGGCGCAACGCGACCCTCTCGGCGTCGGACGAGCGGACCACGGAGCAGGGGCACGGCACCACCCCGGTCCTTGCGACGGTCACCGCGCGCGAGGCTCTCGCCCCGCGCACGCTGCCACCCCTTCCGGCCCCATTGCCGGTGCCCCCGCACCCCGGACGCCCGCCGGTCTACCCGCAGGCCGCCGGATCCCCGGATGCTCCCTCAGCCTTCGGCCGGGGTCACCACCGTCTCGATGCGCTCGCCCTCGACCTCCTCGCCACCGAGGCCGCGGCCCGCGCACTCGCCACCCTCCAGACCGGCCGGGATCCCGTCGCCGGCCTCACCCTCTGGCAGGACGCCGTCCGGCTCGCAGCCGCGCACCCCGGCTCCGGCCTCACCGCCTCCACCCGCGCCCTGTACACCGCGCTCGCCCGGGCCACCGACCGCACCGTCACCGACCTCGCCCGTGCCGTGGCTGCCTGGCGGCAGGGAGGCCTCGCGGGGCTGGCGGTCCTGGAGGAGGAGTGGGACCCGCCGGCCGGACCCTTCGACCGGGCCCGCCCCGCCCTGACCGCCGCGGACTTTCCGCACTTCCGCCCCCGGCACAACCGCCTCTCCACCACCTCCCTGCAGCTGCGCCTCGGACGGGACGGCCTCTGGTACGGGTACGAATCGGACCCCGGCCGCGAGGACTGGTGGCCCCGCGGCATACCCGACCAGGACCCGGTCGGGGCGCTCACCACGCTGCTCGGCCGCTGACGGGTACGCTCGGAAAAGCTCGTCCGACGGGCGGGGGAGCCGCTGAAGGGAGCCTGATGGAAGCGGAGTTGGTGGCGCTGGCGACAGCGGGAGCGACCGCGCTCGTCCAGCAGATGACGACCGACGGATGGACGCGGGCCAAGGAGCGGATGGTCGCGTTCTTCGCCCGGCACGGCACCGCGGACGAGGAGAGCGTCGCGGCGGACCTCGACCTCGCCCACGCCGAACTGGTCGAGGAGGGGGCCGAGGAGCAGACGGCGGCCGACATCACCGCCGAGTGGCGCAACCGCATGCGCCGCACCCTGCGGGCGGACCCCGAGAGCGCGGCCGAACTTCGTGCGCTTCTCGACGAGCTGACGCCCGAGCCCCCGGCCGCGCCTCACACAACAGTGCACAACGTCATGAGCAGGAGTGTCCAGCACGGCGTCATGCTGCAAACGGGCCCGGTCGGAGGCCTGAACGTCAATCGCGGGGACGGCGTTGACCGGAGCCGGTGACCTCTCGAACACGGCGGGAACGGAGCAGGCGGACGGCCCCGCGGATCTCGTCATCGAGGGGTGCACCGCGCTCCTGCACGGTGCGGAAGGCGCGATCCGGTTCGAGGAGGACCGGGCCGTCGTCGTACGTGACGGAGTCATCGCGGACGTCACCTCCTCCGGCGCCGTGGCCGCACTGCCCGCCCGCGAACGGATCGACGCCCGCGGCCAGTTGGCCATGCCGGGGCTGATCAACTGCCACACCCACGCCTCGATGGTGGCCCTGCGCGGCATCGCGGAGGACGTTCCCGTAGAGGAGTGGTTCAACGACTGGGTCTGGCCCATCGAGAGCAACCTCACCGATGAGGTCGTGGAGCTCGGAGCGCTGCTCGCCTGCGCGGAGATGATCCGGGGCGGGGTCACGACCTTCGCCGACCACTACTTCTCGATGGACCGCGTCGCCGACGCCGTCGTACGGAGCGGGCTGCGCGCCAACCTCGGCTGGGCGTACTTCTCCAGTCAGGGGGCGGACGGGCGTGAGCGTTCCCTGGGCTTCGCGCTGCGCCGGAACGGTGACGCAGGCGGCCGGATCACCACCTCGCTGGCGCCGCATGCCCCGTACACCGTCGATGACGCGGATCTGGCGACCGCGGCAGAGCTGGCGCGTGAGCACGGGCTGCCCGTCCACATCCATGCCGCCGAGAACCGGGCGCAGACGGACAGCAGCCTTGAGCGGTATGGCCGTACGCCCGTCGAGACTCTGCAGCGTGCCGGACTGCTCGATGTGGACCTCCTCGTGGCGCACGGCACCGGCATCGTCGAGAGCGACCTTCCGGTCCTCGCGCGGGCCACCGGCCGGGTCGGGGTTGCGACGGCGCCCAAGGGCTACCTCAAGTTCGGCTGGGACACGACGCCCATCAGATCGCTGCGTGAGATCGGCATCCCGGTCGGCCTGGCCACGGACGGAGCGGCGTCCAACAACACGCTCGACGTGTGGGAGAGCATGGCGCTCACCGCGCTCGTCCAGAAGTCGGCGGAGAGGGACCCGCGCTGGCTGACGGCAGACCAGGCGCTGGATCACGCGACCACGCAGAGCGCGCAGGTCGTCGGACTGGGCGAGCGACACGAAACGGTGGTCCCCCCGGCCGAGGGCCGGACGACGGTAGGCGCGCTTGCCCCGGGGCGGCGCGCCGATCTGATCCTGGTGGACCTGACCGGACCCCATGTGCGCCCGATACACGACATGGCCGCTTCTCTCGTCTTCAGCGCACGGTCGGCGGATGTCCTGACCACGATCGTCGACGGCCGGGTTCTGATGCGTGACCGGAGACTTCTGACGCTCGACGTGGACGAGATCGCGGTCGAACTCGAAGCGCGACTGACTGATCTGACGGACCGGGATCATGGGCGGCGTATTCAGGATTACGACGCCGGGTCATGAACGCCCGGACGGTGTAGGACAGTTCGACATCACTCCACTCGATGGGGTGAAACGATTGTCGGCCATAACCCGAATGGCTCCATCGCGTTATTTCCGGTGCGGGTGAGCACCCGTGTTCATCCTCCGGAAGGCAGGAACCCATGAGGCAGATTCGCCGAACAGGTCTGATCGCAGCGATGGTCACGGGCGGCGCCCTCGCCGCGGCCGGGGCAGGGGCCGGGGCGGCCCGTGCCGACTCGGACGCGCACGGGCGCGCGGCCGGGTCGGCGGGACTGATCTCCGGGAACACGGTGCAGCTCCCGGTGCACGTCCCGGTCAATGTGTGCGGCAACACCGTGAATGTGATCGGCCTGCTGAACCCGGCGGTCGGCAACAGCTGCGAGAACGAAGGAAACGGCGGCGGCGCCGTCGCCAAGGGGAGCGGAAAGGATTCTCCCGGTGTGCTCTCGGGCAACGGGATCCAGATTCCCGTCGATGTGCCGGTGAATGTCACCGGTAACTCCGTCAACGTCGTCGGCGTCGGCAACGCGGCCGTCGGCAACTCGTCCTCGAACTCGTCCGGGAAGCCCCCGGCCGCGCCGAGGCCGGCGACCCCGCCGAAGGCGAGACCGGCAGCACCGGTTCATCACGTGCCCCGGAGCCCGGTCGAACTGGCAGAGACCGGTGCTCCGTCCGTCGTCGGCCTCACGGCCCCGGTCGGCGCGGCCCTGATCCTGGGCGGCGCGATCCTCTACCGCCGCTTCCGAGGCACGGCCGACGACGTCTAGTGCCCCTCCCGGCAAGCTTTGCCCTGTCGCGGCACTAGCTCCTGTCCGGGCGATCTTCGAGGACCAGGCCGCGGCGTCAGATGCATGGGGTCTCCCCAGGCCCGGAGGGCCGAGGGGACGCATCGCAAGGCGGT
>NZ_JBVJKN010000044.1:0-49764 GCF_055585225.1 Streptomyces sp. NPDC053673
ATGCCCGAATACTGCGTTTTGCCCTCTTTCAAAAGGCTGCCGGGAGGACTTCATGACGGTGTCCGCCGACTGTCACAGGCGTGTCACACGCCACACCGTCACGGACAGTCACGGCATAGTGACGGCACCGCCCACGGGGTGGGCCGGAAAGTCATTTGCGGACGCAGGAACCCGGTTGACAGGCTGAGATCATGAGCGCTCACCCAGACCCCGTCCCCGGCTCCTCCACCACGCCCCGGGCGACGGACTGGGTCACCACACCCGTCGCCGCCGACCTGCTGCGCGGCGCGCTCGACCTGGAGCGCACCGAGCACGGTGTGCTGCCGCACCGGCTGCCCGTCCAGGCCCGCACACAGTGCGCCGATGGGCAGTTGGCCATGGCGGAGGCCCAGCCCTCCGGTGTACGGCTGGTGTTCCGTAGCCGGGCCACCGCCGTCGAGCTGGACACGCTCCGCACCAAGATGGCCTACCAGGGCGCGCCGCCCCGTCCGGACGGTGTGTACGACCTGCTTGTCGATGGCCGCCTGGCCGGGCAGGCAAGCGTGACCGGCGGCAACGTACTGCTGGTTGACATGTCCACCGGGTCTGCGGAAACCCGGCCCGGCCCGGTCGGCACGGTCCGGTTCACCGGTCTGCCCGACCGTGTGAAGGACCTCGAGATCTGGCTGCCCCACAACGAGATCACCCAGCTGGTCGCCCTCCGCACCGACGCCGCCGTCGAGACCGTGCCGGAAAACGGTCACAGTGTGTGGCTGCATCACGGCAGTTCGATCAGCCACGGCTCCGACGCCGCAAGCCCCACCACGACTTGGCCGGCGCTGGCCGCCTCTCTCGGCGGCGTGGAGCTGATCAACCTCGGTCTGGGCGGCAGCGCCCTGCTCGACGCGTTCACCGCCCGTGCCCTGCGGGACACGCCTGCGGACCTGATCAGCGTCAAGATCGGCATCAACCTGGTCAACACCGACGTGATGCGTCTGCGCGCCTTCACTCCGGCCGTGCACGGCTTCCTCGACACCATCCGCGAGGGGCATCCCACCACGCCGCTGCTGGTCGTCTCGCCCATCCTGTGCCCCATCCACGAGGACACCCCCGGCCCCAGCGCCCCGGACTTCAGCAACCTCAGCGCAGGGAAGCTACAGTTCCGGGCCGCGGGCGACCCCGCGGAACGGCGCAGCGGGAAGCTGACGCTCAACGTCATCCGGGAAGAACTGGCCCGCATCGTGAAGCAGCGGGCAGCCGACGACCCGAACCTGCACCACCTCGACGGCCGCGACCTCTATGGCGAGGCGGACTTCGCCGAGCTGCCACTGCCCGACCAGCTCCACCCGGACGCCGCCGCACACCGCCGCATCGGCGAACGCTTCGCCGCCCTGGCCTTCGGCACCGTCGGACCGTTCACCGCAAAACGCTCCTGAACGCCCGCGCTCCCAGGGCGCCGGGGCGTGTTGCGAGAGTCCCGCCTGGCCCGCGACGCCTGGCCCGCGCTCGGAACCTTTCCTCGGGCCACGATCAGGGCTGATGACCATGGTCGCCGCCGGGGCTCCTCTTCTCGGCGGGCGCCGCACCGTGGTCGCATCAGCCGTGCCACACCTCGGCCACGGTCTCTGCGAGTGCGGCGGCCTGGGCGTGTCCGGCGCGGGCGGCAGCCGAGCGGCGGGAGTCGTCCACCATGTTGCGGCCCATCACGCGGCGGGCGGTGCGATCCGGGGCGAGGACGGTGATGCGGGCACCGTCCGCAGCCAGGGCGGCGGCCTCCTGTTGAGCGCTCGGGTGCGGACCGACGGCGTCGGGTATCGGCGAGAGCGCCACGATGCGACGGTGGCCGCGGGCGAGGCGGATGTTGGTGGTCGAGCGGCTGCCGCCGTCCATCCAGCGGCGGCCCGCGACGGTCACGGGCGGCCAGACCACGGGCACCGCACAGCTTGCCGCGACCGCTTCGAGAAGGGTCGGGCCCGAGCCTGCGTCGAACACCTCGAGACTCCCGGTCCGCGCGTCGACCGCCGTGATCCGCAACTCGCGCTCGGGCCAGTCCCGTACGTCGCCCAGCAGGGTGCCGACGGCGGCGAAGACGTCCGACTCGGGGCCGGTACGAGCCGCCAGCGCGGCCCGGCCGAGGCGCTCGACGGAACGCTGCGGGTTCCGGGAGCCGAGTGCCGCCCACAGGAAGCGGGCCGTCTGCCCCAGAGTGACTGCGATGTCTATCGCGTCGGCTCCGCTGAGCTGGCGCTCGTAGAGTTCGGCCGCGCTGATTCCCGAGGCGAGCCGGGAGCCCAGGACGGCGCCCGCGGAGGTGCCGATGACGACGTCGGCGCGCGCCACGTCGATCCCCGCCTCGCAGAGCCCGGCGAGCGCACCGGCCGCCCAGGCACCGCCGACCGCCCCGCCCCCGCCCAGCACCAGTGCCGTGTCCGCCATGGCCCCGTTCCTCCCAGTTAAATGGGGACTGCTCCCCATTTGAGAAACCGACGATAGCATCGGTACCGGGGAGTAGTCCCCAGTACTGTCGAGGGGTGAAGTCATGACGGTCGGCGCACAAGGGCCGGATCCGGTACGGCGGCGCGATGCGCGGCGCAACCGTGAGCTGCTGGTGGAGGCGGCCCGCGAGGTGTTCGCCGAGCAGGGGCTGGACGCGCCACTCGACGTGATCGCCCGCCGGGCGGGCGTGGGAAACGCCACCCTGTACCGGCATTTCCCCAGCCGCGCCGCGCTCGTCGACGAGGTCTTCCGGGATGCCCTGGCGGAGACCATGGCCGCCGGGGAGCGGGCCCGGGCCGCTGAGGACGGCTGGTCAGGCCTGCTGGCCTACGTCGAAACGGTCTTCGCGGGCCTGGCCGCCGACCGCGGTGCGAACGACTTGATGACCACGCGCCTGGACGGCGTCGGCTCCCTGGACGCCGTCCACGCCCACAACCGCGAGACCGTGGATCTGCTTCTGCGTCGCGGCCGCGAACAGGGCACCATTCGCGACGATCTCAGCACCGAGGATCTCCTCTTCGCGCTGGCGGCGCTCGGCCGCGCCGTCCCGGCCCTCACCGCCACGGCCCCGGACGCCTGGCGCCGCCCTCTCGCCCTGCTCCTCGACGGCCTGCGCGCCTCCCCCACCGCCGGCCGCCTGCCCGAGCCCCCGCTCACCGCGGCCCAACTCGACGAGGTCCTGGGGAACTTGGGCCCGCACCGAGACTGACGGGAGCACCGGAGTGGCCTGCGCACCGGCCCGGGACACGGCCTAGCCGCCCGACATGCCTGAGGAGCTGCGGCACATGATTCCGGACACGGGACACTGCATCAGGCCGGCCTTGAGCGTGCTCCGTCAGGTAGCGAACCAGAAGGCTCGCTCACATCCGTGATGCTCATGGCCAAAGCCGTCGGACTCAGACGAGAGCGTCGAGCAACTCGCGTTCGCGCTGGGCGCTGAGGCCGGCTCGCCTGGCCCGTTCCAGCCCCTGCTCGCGTTCCCAGAGCAGTGTGTCGGCCAGCAGCTCCGTCCTGGGCCGATGCCGGAGCCCCGCGGCGCGCGCCGCGGACCCGTTCCGGTCCGACCAGCCTTTCCAGCCTGGATCGACCAGCCACATCGGCAGCGACTGGGTGCCCATGTACTCCCCCACGCCGTTCGCGAGCAGCCACGCCGAGTCGGCGGTCACCACCGGCCCGGTGTGCCCGCCGATGGCGCGGGACAGCTCGATCCACTCTCCGAACGGAACGACCGGACCGACAGCGTCGTATGTGCCGATGCTGCCCGTCTCCGCGGCGTCGAGCAGCCAGGAGGTGAGGTCCCGCGCGTCAACTGCCTGGGTGGGCATGGCCAATGCATCGGGAACCAGCATCGGCCCTTGCGGATCGCGTGCGGCACGGGCCACCCAGTAGCCGGAGCGCCCGCTGTGATCACCCGGGCCGCCGATGAGACCAGCGCGTGCGATGAGGAGGCGATCGCCCACGACGGCCGTCGACGCCTGCTCGCAGGCGACCTTCGCCTCGCCGTACAACGCGCGGTCGACCTCGCTCCGGTCGGTCGGAGCATGGAGGGCCGCGAACTCGTCCGCGTCCGGGGTCGCATGGGAGGCGTAGGCGCTGATGGAGGAGACATAGGTCCAGTGCCTGGCCCTGCCGCCCAGTGCGCGGAGCGCCTCACGAACGAAACCTGGCTGCCACGACACCTCGACGACCGCATCCCATTCGCGGTCGAGCAGCGGTCGGTACGCCGAAGGATCGCGCCGGTCGGCGGCCACCAGCCTCGCTCCGTCCGCGACGTCTCCGCTTTCGCCGCGAGCGAGGCACGTCACCCGATGGCCGCGCTCAACAGCCTGCCGCGACAACTCCCGGCCCACCCATGCTGTTCCGCCCAGAACCAAGATCTCCATCCCGGCACCCAAGCACCGCGAACACCGAGCGTCGAGTCGGGTTCACTGACAGCGGACCCGAGCCGGTCACCGATCGGCGTACAGCGCCTCCAGTTCCCCCGAGAGCGCGGCGCGTACGTGGCGGGTGACCTCGTCGGCCAGCACTTCGGGGTCGTCATTGAGCAGCGCCGCCATCGTCTTCTCGGCCACGTCGCCGGCAAGGATCTTCGGGGAGTCGATGTCCGCCGCCAAGTCGGTGTCGACATATCCGGCATGCACGCCGACCACCAGCGTGCCCTGCTCCCGCAGCGCCAGTCGGAAGGCGTTCGTCAGCGACCACTGAGCGGACTTGGAGGCCGCGTAGCTCGGAAGCCGCCTGTTGGCCACCCACGACGCGACGGACAGCATGCTGACCAGCGCTCCCCCGCCGTTGGCGGCCAGTACGGGCGCGAACGCACGCGAGACGGCCCAGGTGCCGAAGTAGTTGACCTCCATCTCGCGCCTGGCACCGTCGAACGACCCCTCCAGGAGGGACGGGCCACCGGCGACCCCGGCGTTGTTGATGACGATGCTGACATCGCCGGCGGCACGTGCGGCTGCGGCGACCTGTTCCTCGTCGGTGACGTCCAGTCGCAGCGGAACGAGCCCGGGGTCCCTGACGCTCTCCGGCTCCCGGACACCGGCGTAAACCTTGGCGGCGCCGTGAGCGAGCAGTGCCTGGGTGAAGGCCAGCCCGATGCCACGGTTGGCTCCCGTCACAAGAGCTACCGAACCTTTGATGTCCATGATCACCCCTCTCTGCGAGCGGATGTGGAGGACTCCTGTCTTCTGACGCTAAGCCCCGGGCAGCGGCTGCTCCACCCGTCACCTGACTGCACCTGAGTCGATACCGCTTCGCGCACTCGATGGCAGGGCCACAAGACAACCACCCGCCCCGAGCCGTGGCTCGGGGCGGGTGGCGCGTCTGTCTGCGGAGACAAGGCATTTCGGATCAGCCGGCGCTGGGGCTGTCGCTCGGTGCCGGCGCGGGCGGGCTTTCCGGCCGGTCCGCTGCCGGAGCCGGTTCAGCTGCCGGAGCGGGGGTTGTCTTCTCCGGAGTGCAGGTGACCTTGTCACGGGGCGTGTAGTGCGTCTGGAAGTTCTCCCGCTTGACTTCCCGGCCGTCCTGGACGAAGACGCGGTCGACGGCGACGTCGAAGCCTTCGAGGGGGGTCTGGACCTCGCACGTGGGACCGCTGCCGGTGCGTGTGCCCGGCGGTGTGATGTTGGTACGCGGTCCCTGGGTCGCGCGTATCTCGTCGTACTTCTTGGTGCCGAGGAAGGTGATGGTCACCGAGGTGTCAGTGGATTCGGCCTTGATGTAGAGGGCGTGGTCCAGGTCGTTGGTGAAGCGCAGATCGAGGGTGCCCCACGCGACGGTGGCCTCACGGCCTTCTGGATAGCGTTCGATGTAGAAGGAGTGGGCGCCGTACTCGAGGGGTTTGACGCCCGCGAAGAACATGGCGTTGAACATCGTGGTGGCGACGGCGGACACGCCACCGCCGGGAGACTTCTCGTACTGACCGTTGTTGATCATGATGCCGTCGACGAAGCCGTTCTCCTTCGTGCGCTCGCCGACGGTCTTGTTGAAGCTCCATTCCTGTCCGGGCAGGACGACGGAGCCGTTGATGAGTTCCACGGCGCGGGCGATGTTGGTGATGCGGTAGGGAGCGGCCGGGAAGTTCACGGTGAAGGAGGAGACCTTCTCCTTGATGCCGAGCCGCTGCGCCGTGGCGCTCGTGAACTTGGGCTGGAGGGCCGGGGCGGCGATCTCGCCGGTGCGGGCCGCGCCGGTGCGGGTCAGCAGGGGCAGGACGGCCTCGCCGAGCGCGGTGTCGGTGACCTTCCGCCCCACGCGGGCCTCCTTCGCGACCACCACGCGGTCGTTGCTGTCAAGGCGAAGCGCGGCGTCCGAGGGGCCCTGGGCGGCTTCCTGCAGCGGCCCGGCCACAGCGGGGTCGGCGAGCAGGCCCTTGGAGTCGAGGGCCAGCACGAGGCGGCCCTGACTGTCGGGCTTCATCGCCAGGTGCTTGCCGAGCGTGGAGGGGCCGATGGAGATGCGCTCGCCGGCGAGGGTGAGGGTGAGCGGGCCGGAGAGTGCGGGCCGGGCGAACTGATTCATGGCTCGCTCCGTCTCCTGCGGGCCGATCCGCGGCTTCGTCTGCTTCACCGGCATCACGACGGGGCCGGGACCGCGGCCGGCGTCCGTCGTGCGGAGGTAGGCGTCGCGGAGGGTGTGAAGGGCCTGGTCGGTGATCAGGGAGATACCGGTGACCGGGGCGATCGCCCTTGCCCGGCCGCCCTCGAACGAGATCGCCCCGTCGCCGGCCTGGCGCTCGGTGGCCGCCGCCATGCGCTCGACCGCGGCCCGGCTCTTGCGCTCGTCCACGCGGATCACCGGCTCGATGTCCCGACCGCCGGAGGTGAGGAGCCTGCCGGCCACGGTGAGGGGGTCGGAGCCCGCGCGAGCGGCGCGGTCGGCGGTCGCTGCGGTGTCCAGGGACAGTCCGAGCGCGGCGGGATCGGCCTTCTCGACGCGGTCCCCGATCTTCATCGCGACCGGCGCCGCGAAGGCCGGCGCGAGCTTTTCGTCCAGGACCCGCTGGGCCTCCGCTCGGCTCATGCGGCCGACGTCGACCCCTCGCACCTGAGTGCCCTCGGGGATGTCGCTGGTCGCCAGCCCTGCGGTGTAGATGCCGCCGAGGGCCAGCAGGACAGCCCCGCCTGCGGCGGGCAGAGCGTTCCCTGTGGCAGGCAGAGCAATCCGCCAGGTGCCCGTTGTGCGGGGTGCGCGTCCCATGTATCTCCCTGTAGCGCCGGCCGGCCGGACAGGCGCTTGGGGACGCCAGAACAGCCCGATGTACGTGGATTCGCCCAAAACGATCCGGCAAAACAGGCAAAAAGAGATCAAAATGTGATTGGTTTCACGAGGGGGGATCCCCCCGGATCCCAGGATTCCCTGGAGCCTCTGGGGCGCCTGGAGCCCTTGGGGCGCTTGGGGTGAGGCGTACAGGGCGCACGGGGTGTACGGGGATGCGCGGCCGGTCAGCGCCAGTGTCAGGGGTCCTCCTTGCGAAGACTTCGACCCTGTCGCAGTCCCCGCCCCTCTCCCGCATCAGCGCGAGGTGGGTGTCCATCGCTTCGGCGAGCGCGCGACGACCGGGTGGAAGTGGAAGGCAGCGGTTCAGCGTGGTCCTCGGCGGGCGCTGAGCGGGTACGGGGCGGGGTCGGCGTTGCGGAACCCGCATGGCACCTGCCCGGGCCTCCCGGCCGGCGCCGGAAGGCCCGAGGCGGAAAGCGTGTCACGTGCACCGATTCGGCGCGCACTGCCGCATCAGCGGCATCGTCGGGGACGGGGGCGTCGGTGAGGGGGCTGACGAGCGGTTCAGGCAGCCATGGCCCGACGTAGGTTTCACGGCGGCGGCTGAGGGTGGCCTGCTGGGCGAGGGCCCACATCTCGTCAATGGCCCTGCGTCGCCCGGCGGGACGCGGCGAGGTCAGCACCCCGGGGCCTGCGTCGCGGCGAACCCGAACCTCCGACGGGCTACTGCCGCCACCGGCGCCCGCGATCCGGTGAGGCCCGCCGGGACTGTCGGAACGCTGAACTCCACCATCTGAGCGGCCAGTTGAATGAGCTGGTAAGAGAGCGGACCCAGCTCCAAGGCCGCGTCGACGCGGCGGCCACCCTCATCGCCGCACTGCACCTCGACAACGCGGCCCTACGCGAAGAACTCGCCGGACGCGGCCGAGCTGGTCAGGGCACGGCGCCACCGTCGCCCTCGACGAATGACGCGCCGCCCACACCGAAACCATCGGCCCTTGCCGAAGGTCTTCAGTACTGCGAATAGCCGGTCTCTGCGATGTCCTCCGCAAGACCGGCAACGGTGACCTCAGGGTTCAACGCAGCGACCACTGCGTCGGCCAACGGACGCGAGGCAAAGACGTGGCGGACGGCCTCGACATCGACCGGGACCTCGTAATAGTCCTCGGCCCACTCCTGAAATGCCTCCGCAGAGCGATCCGCCAGCAGCTGGAACAGGTGCCCTGCACCGTCCGGGTCTCCCGCCGTGCCCTCGGGGAAGTCGATCGTCCCCGTCTTCCAGACATCATCTCCCGTCTCCCGCCACATGCATGCGGTGATGACAGGCATCCCGTGCTCGTCCGAGAATGCGGGTTCTTCAACATACGGCCGAAAGACTTCGGGAACCTCGTCGAGCACGCCGGGCCATGGTCCGTCCTCTGCGTAGGGGCTCATGGGTGATTCATGCGCGAACCCACGGACGTACGCACCGGCGGCCGAGAAGACGATCGAGTGCTCGTCGCCCGACCCGTTGCGCATCGAGGCCATCGCCTCCGTCGCGGACCAGTGGGCGTCGAAGGAATAGCAGCGGTCGGCCCACTCGGGACTCAGCACCGCCTCCAGCATGGCCATGGAGCGGCAGTGGTCTCGGAGGACTGCTGTCGCGGGCAGCCGCCGAGCAACGTCATGAACGGTCATGCGCACATCCAAGCGCACACTTCTGACACTTTGCATTCCTGCCGGACAGCTGTGATCGCGGACCCGGAACGCCTCGGCCGGCACGGGCACTCTCCGCAGATGCCTCTTGATCAGTACGTCTGCTTCGCACTGTCCAGCGAGCGCACCACCGCACAGGAGATGACGGCCATGCTGGGCATCGAACCTGATGAGACGACAGTGCGCGCAAGCCGCTGTGCCGAGCCGGCTACGACATGACCCCTTGACGTGTCCTGAGGGAGGACCGGCCGATGGCCTCCAACCGTTCGCGCACGGCCGGCGAACGCGCCCGGGGGCGGCGCTGCGGGTCGTGGGCGTCACTCAGATCTCGACGGCGGTGTAGGACTCGGTGTAGTGATCGCCGTCGGCCCCGTAGTAGGTGCAGGTGCGTGCGCTCAGGTCGACGTCGTACCAGAGCACCCCGGCCTTCCAGCAGCCCTGGACGAACTCGGGGAAGGTGGACTCACCGGCCTGGTCGGTCCGCAGGGCCGCGATCAGGGCCTCGCGGTCGAACGGCGCAATGTCGACCATGCCGCTGCAGAGCGGCTCGCCCTGGACGGCGACGGGACCGGCGTCGGTGAGGTAGACGAAGGCGTTCGAGGGCACCGCCATGCGGCAGCGGCTGACGCCTGCCTGGCGGAGTGCTTCGGCGAGGTAGGGAAACCCGCCGACCTTCGGCCTGACGGCGGCCGCCCGCTCAAGGGCGGCCTGCAGGGTGGTGATCGCGCTGCTCATCGGTTTCTCCGGACGTAGTGGGGGCTTGCCCGTGCGGGAGTGCGCCACGGTAGGATGGCAACAGGTTTCCAAACCGTCATCATGTTGTCAATGTGTTTGGGAGTGTGGCATGGCTGACGAGATGGCCCTGCTGGTCGCCGACGTCTTCGAAGCGGCGGGTCTGCTCCGCAAGACGGGCGAGGCCATCGCTGCGACCGAAGGGCAGACACAGGCGCGCTGGCAGCTGCTGAGCGTGGCCGGCGAGAAGGGGCTCACTGTGGCGAAAGCCGCCCGTCGCCTCGGGATCGCCCGCCAGGGAGTCCAGCGCGTCGCCAACGACCTCGTACGGGAGGAGCTGGCCGTCTTCCGGCCCAACCCGGACCATCGTGCATCACCGCTGCTGACCCTCACCCCCGCCGGACAGCAGACGCTGGAAAGGATCACCACCCGCGCGACCCGGGTTCACCGGACACTGACCGCGGAACTCCCCCTGGCCGAGATCACTGCCGCCCGAAGCCTGCTGCACCGCCTGATCGACCAGGTGCACCGCTACGAGCAACGCGATGAGACAAACCGGCACCCGTAGCTCGCGGACCGGAACAGCAACCCCTACGGTCCCGGTCCCGTCTCAGGAGCCCGTATCAGAGCACCTGCGCCGGCACTGTCGCAGATCCTGTGACATCCCCGGGCGATCGCAAGCGACTGCGGGCGGTGCCGCCGTACCGATGGCCATCCGGCTCCGGTAAGGTCGCGACCTTCGGCCGGCGCAGGCTCCGGAGTCCTTGAAGGCGAACGCCATGATCAACCTCGACCGACCCACCGCACGACGTCGCCTCGACGCCGCGCTCGACGGCCTGGCCGCCGCCTTCCGCGGGATGACCGCCCACCCCGACGAACACAACTGCGAGTGCCACTGGGGAAGCGCGGAAGAGCTCGCGCAGCTCAAGTCGCCGGACACGGAGCTGGATCCCGACCTTCTGCGGCGCACCTGGCAGGCCCCCGACTGGAGCGACCACGCATCCGTGCTGCGCCGGATCCTGCCCCAGTTCGCCACGGCCCTCGTCAGCGGCCGCGTCGAGAGTGTTCTCGGCATGCAGGACGCCGGACGGTCGTTCGCTCGTGGCCGCTGGCAGCAGTGGCCTGCCGAGCAAGCCGCGGCGGTCTGGGAATTCCTCCACGCCTGGTGGGCCGACACGCTCACCGATCCCCGTCCCGCCGTACCCGCCCACAAGGTCTTCGTGCTGACCGCCGAGGCCTCTGCCACGCTCGGCCCGTGGCTCACCACCTGGGAAACGCTGACCGGCACCCCGGCCGACCAGCACCTGGCCGAGGCGGTGGACCAGTGGGAGTACGACCTGCTCGGAGGTCAACTCCCGTGGCGCACCTGGGACAACGAGGAAGCGATGTGCGCCGAGCTGACAGTCTGGCTGGTCCGCCATGCCCCTGCCCGGCTCCGCGCCCACGGCGTGTCCGAAGAACTGCTGCACCGGATACGGCTGCTTGGCCTCACCGGCATCGACCGCTGGGACGACCCGCAGTGGCCCGGCCACCGCTACTGATCCACCGAACCGCGATGCCATCTGTCGGATTCGTGCAGATGATGTTCAAGGGCGGCACCGGGGTGGTACTCAGTAGCTACCTGCAGGGCAAGGGGACGTTGGCGTAGACGCCATCAGGGGGGTTTCGGCTCCCCCGCTGATCGGTCGGCGGGACCTCGTGAGGAACACTTCGCCGGACTCGGCGACGTCTGTCCCCCCGCGTGCTGCCGGCGGTCCTTGAGACCTATCCGCCGACGGCTGGGCGGAGCTGGACCAGACCCACCCAGGCGCGGTCGTCTGCCCAGGAGTGGACTGCGCGGACGGCCCAGCGGCCGGGCGGCAGCGGCACAGGGGCCTGGTCCGGCAGTCCGCCGCCGGGGTACTCGACACCCAGCTCGTCACCGGCGATGACGGAGTCCATGAGCACGGCCGGGCCGTCCGTCTCCCAGATGCCGCAGTCCTGCCACTCGGTGGCGGGATCGGCGACGACGGCCTCGGCCTCGGCAATCAGGCCGCTCTCGGAGTCGGCAGCCAGCCACCGGAGGAAGGCCTGGTGCTCAATGAGGTAGCAGCTGCTGGCGGGCTCGTCCCCGAGCACCAGGGCCCGCGCGCCGCGGGCCCCGACGGCTATTACGGCGGCCAGAGCGTCCACTTCGCAGGCGCGGTCGTAGTCGTCCGCGGTGTCCCCCTCGCCGAGGACCATCCCCGACTCTGTACAGCCGCCCCATGAGTCCAACGCGGAAACGGGGACGGCGATCAGCGGGCCGCCCATCGACTCCACCCAGGTGCGGGAGGGGTCGGCTGAACCGGCTGCGGTGGATGCGGAGGCGCTCATGGGCACCAGTGTGCCTTCGAGGACTGACAACGCTCCCCCGAGACCCCTGGAACTGGCTCCTGCCCCGCATCGACCTGCCCGGGGCGTGCCGGCTTCCCCCGCTTCCGGCCGGTCTACGGGAACTCGCGATCCGGGCACTCGACCGAATCGCGGAGCCTGCAATCGCGAGAACGCGGCTGATCAACTGCGCTTGAACTCCACCGGCCCGGCGTCCATCAGCACCGTGCCGTCGGTGTGCAGCACCGGCCGCCTCTCCGTGAACCGCTTGCTGTAGCGCTCGACATGGCGGATGGCCACCCCCTGCGGATCCGTGAAGTCGACGAAGGCGATGGCCACCCAGTACGACGTGTTGGTGTCCTCGTAGAGCGGCACCGTCACCATCGAGCCGAGCCCGTCCGTGACGACGACCCGCGCACCGTAACTGCGGAAGCTGCCTGCGCCGTTGCTCACTGCGCTGTACGCGCAGATCAGGGCGTACCCCTGCTGGTCCGGGCGGACGATGCTGATCGTCTCCTCGCCCGGGGTTTTCGCGTCGCCGCTCAACTGCATGTACGGCGGCTCCTTCAGGGAGCCGAGGTTCTTGTAGTAGACGGCCCGGCCCGCATCGGTACGGGTCGCGAGCTCCGCTTGCAGGGCCTTGGCCTCGTCCCTGTTCTTGTTGCGGAACAGTCCACGCTGAATCTGCGGAAAGACATGGCCGGGCGCATGGTCCGCGCTGCGTACGGCCGCGTCGACCGGCACGAACAGCGCGTACAGGTCGAGATCTGCGCCCCGCGCTCGGCGCTCGGCGCTGCCGCCGTCCCATTGCAGCGACGCCGTGACCGTCAGGCCACGGTCTTCCTTGTCGAGGGATATCCGGGCCTGGCCGCCCTTGGTGAGGCTGACCTGCCGCGGCGGCGGTTCTCCACTGGAGTCCATCCCCGAATTCAACCACCGCAGGCCGCGGCCGTTAACCGTGCTGCTCAGCGGAAGTTCGTGGAGGGAAGTGCAGGCTGGTCAGTTCATCCTGAGGGGGGCGCCGTCAATACGCTCACCGTCCTGCTTTCCCTTTCCCTTGAGCCACACAGGCATCCAGGAGGGGGCCGAGCTCTCGCGCCACGGTCGTCAAAGCGTGTACATCCCGTTCCGCGCACGCGATCAGGATCGCTCCCTCCAGCGCACTGATCCTGAGCGTCGCGAGTCCATCGGCACGCTCGGCCGGTACGCCCATCTCCCCGAGGGCCTGGGTCACCGGCCGGGTCCAGCACGCGAACGCGGCGGCGGCAGCGGTCCTGGTGGATTCGGTGGAGGCCGTACAGTCCACCGTCGCCGCGGCGACAGGGCAGCCCGAAGCGAACCCGGCTGTCCGGTACTCCTCGATCCACTGGTGCACCATGGCGTCGAACAGCCCGCTGGGCGACGGGTGGGGCATCTCGGCGAGGAACCGGCCGACGCGCTTGGCGGCGTACTTCCCGGCCCAGTCGACGGCTTCGTCGACGAGCTGCTGCTTGCCGCCCGGAAAGTAGTGCTGGAGGGAGCCGCGTGGCGCTTCCGCGTGGGCGACGACGTCCCTCATCCCTGTCGCCGTGACGCCGTCGCGCCGAATGAGCTGGGCCGCACTGAAGACCATCCGCTCACGCGGCCCCCGCTCCGAACCCGCCATCACTGACCTCCAACCGACCGGCGCGCGCACCATCTCTCACCCCACGGATCAGGTCAGCCTATATACGCCGGTCAGGCCGTCCTGATCACGTGTCGAGCTCTCCATCTTCACGCGGCGGGCCAGTGCGGTGAGCAGCCCGGACCTGCCCGGCAGCACGCAGGCCGACACGCGCTCGACGCCGCGTTCTCCGGCGCGGGCGAGTAGGGCGTCGACCAGGGCCGTACCCAGCCCCCGCCGCTGCCAGGCGTCCGCGACGAGCACGCCGAGCACGGCTTCCGCCGGACCGCTCTCCGGCGCGGCGGCGAGGCTGGCAAGGCCGGCGAGGCGGCTCCGGTCGCCCTGATGGGCGACGACTGCGTCATGCTTCGCCGTGAACGTCGCGGGGCACACGATCGTCCCTATGGGGACGACGTCGCCCGACTACTCACAACGACTCGAAGCCGATGTCCGCGCGGTCGGCGGCAGCTATGTCGAAGCGCCTGTCTCCGGCTCGCGCGTGCCGGCGGAGACCGGGCGGCTCGTGGCGATGCTGGCCGGCGAGCGGGCCGCGGTCGATACGGTCCGCCCGCTGATACGGCCGATGTGCCATGAGACGTTCGCCTGCGGACCGGCCCCGAACGCTCAATCGCGCGCCTGCGGGCGTCACGGTGCCGGCCTTCCAGTGGTGCCGTAGGTCGCACGCACGCGGCGGCTGCGGGTCCATCGCCCGCACCACCCCCGCGATCACCCGCCAACCGTCGGGGATCCCACCCGGATCCCGCACCGATCGGCGCCGGCCGGCGCAGTGCCCCGACACCGCCATTCCCACGCTGGTCGTCGCCGTTGTCCGGGGCCTTCTGCTCGACCGCTCGGCCGGCCGGCGATCGCCGCCGCGTCGATCAGGCGCTGGACCGCTTCGCTCAACTCCTGAGGCGGTGAACGCACAAGAGGCCGGAACCACGCCCCGGCGGCGCGCTCAGCGGCACAGCCGCGCCACGAGGTCCAGCTCGTCCGCCCACAGCGCCGGGTCGCGCGGACCGATGTACGGTCGCTGGCCGCGCCGCACCGCGCTGTCGTCCGGGCACGTCGGCTGGAACGGCGGCGTGGCCTGCAGGCGTGGTGAGCCCAGCGGTTGGAAGTAGTGGGTGAGTGTCCAGACGCCGATCCGGTTGCCGGCCCGGCAGCCGGCGGTGTCGGCCGTGCGGGAGTGGATTCCGGCCCAGACGCGGGCGTTGATCATGTCCTCGTTGAACTGGTCGGCGTATTCGTAGTGCCGTGTGGTGCCGGTGATCTCGGAGGGGACGTTGAGGTCGAGGCGTGTGGTCCCGAGGATCCCGGCCAGGGTCTGGGTCACGGCGCCGGCGACGGCGGCGTGACCGCTGATGTAGTCGGGGTGCGGTGGTGTGACGAGCAACGGCTGCCACTGCGGGTCCGCTTCGGTCGCGGGGTTGCCGTCCGTGTCGGCCAGATGAACAGCCGTGATCGGCCGCCAGAATCCGTAGTGGAGTTTGGCGTCCCAAGCGGTGACGACGGCATCGGTCGCCGACGCGTTCCCTGCGACGAACAGCCGCGCTGTCTCGACGATGCCCAGATGGTGCCGGGCGGTGTAGTCCCGGAACGCCTCTTGGAGCTGCACCACCAGACCGCCCCCGAAGAACAGGGCGGTTTCGGTCTGAAGGGCAGTGCGGGACGAGCCGCTCTTCGCCCCCATGAGCTTCACCTCGTTCACGTCCTCGGCGTAACGGGCCGAGGAAAGAGCGGGCGGCTCGCCCGGACGGAACTGATCCGGGGAATTGAGCAGCAGCGGGCGCAGCCTGCCGAGCCAGGTGTCGATGAAGGGCATGTGGGCGGGCGGGGTGGGCCGCCAGACGCCGGGCGCGGGCGAAGCGGTGAACTCCACCGGCTCGAACCGGCCGTCCCCTTCGCGCAGTTCGATGAGATGGTCGGCGGCGCGTTCCCCGAAGGCCACGCCCTGCCGTTTCGCCCTGCCCTCGGGGATCTTGGCGAGCGAATCGGCGTACGCGGCATCGAGCGGGTCCCGGGACGCGGGGAAGTAGGTGAGCAGTACGTGGTGCGCGGCGGTCACGGCCGCTGCCTCGGGGGATGCGGTGGAGGGCCCGTGCGTATGCCACTTGTACGGGGCGTAGCGCCCCTCGATACCGACCACGGCGTTGTAGACGGCGGCCGAGACGAACCCGTGCCAGATGACTGCCTGCCCGGAGGGGCGGGCGACGCCGAGGTTGGTGGAGATGGTGTCGGTGGCGATGGCGTTCCACTCGCGGATCGCCGCGGGGTCCGCCGATGGCGCCGGTTGGCTGCCGTCGGTGGCAATGGCGGTGGGACCGGTCACGGCTGTGGCGGCGAGGAGCAGGAATGATGCGACCGCGCGGACGATGGCCCGTCCGCCCGAACCAGATGTATCCATAACCGAACTAACGGCTCGACGGGTGAACGGGCACCCCGTTTCACCGACGGGAACAGGTACGCCGGAGTGCGTGAGGGAGCCGGGTGCGCCGGGCGCACGCGCCTCTCATGCACCTTGCCCCTGACCGAGCACAAGATCAATGATCGGCTGCCCAAGGGGGGCCCTTTCGCGCGACTCGGGCACCTCCGCCGACCTCGCGAGGCCCGTGGGCCGACGGCAGACCGCCGCTCGGGAGATGGGCCTCCATGGTCGGCGGATCCGTACACCAGCGCGCCATGTCGTCCGGGTCCCCTGAGCCTCCGAGCACGGGGGCTCCGAGGGCGGGAACGACACACCCCGCAGCCGCTTCCCCCGGTACAGGTAGCTCTCCCTCAGCACGCCGTCTCTCGTCATCCCGAGCCGCCGGGCCACGGCGATGCTGGGCTCGTCGGCAGCGGCTCGATCCGGAACAGGCCCTGCCCGCGCACGTTCACTGGTCAGGCGGCCGCTGCCCTCTGATCAGGGGCCGGCTTCAGGTTCAACGACGAGGTCCCGACGGGCAGGAGACCGGTGGCCCGGTTCGCGGGCTGCCCGCCGGGCTACCGGGTTTTCGGCTCAGGGAGTCGCGGCGTGGGCGGCGGCCGCCTCGGCAGCGGCGGCCTCGGCCGCCCGGCGCTCGCCCGCGGCCTGTGAGCGCTTGGCGTACATGGCGGTCCACACGCCCAGCAGGCCGAGCACCCCGTAGATCATGACGGGGCTGACCACCACCATGGTGCTGGTGGGCAGGATGTACGCCAGTGCGATCCGCGCCCCTGCCTCGGCGAGGTACGCCACGCCCCAGACCGTGGTCATCACGTTCATGGTCCGGCGGAAGCCGTCGTACTGCCACAGGCCGTTCCACCAGGCAGTGCTCTCCGGAGTGCCATCGGTGGCGAACTTGCGGCCGAAGTAGAACATCAGCGGCCGCGCGGCGAGCAGGGTGGCCAGGCAGAGCAGCCCGAACAGCCCGGTCACGGCGGAGTCCTTGATCAGCAGGGCGCGGGCGGAGTGCGTGCCGACCAGCGAGACCACGGCCGTGATCACCAGGAAGACCAGGGTGACGACGGCGAACTCGTCGAGCTTGCGGCGCCAGGCCACGTGGACGGCGCTGTCGAGGACAGGCCATGCGCCGCTGACCAGCAGTGCCGAGAATTCGCTCCAACCATGGTCGACGAGCGCGTTGTACGTGAGGATCGGCGCAACGACGTTGAGGCCGATGGTCAGGATCCAGCCGAGTGCGGCGGCGGATCCGGAACGGGCGGGCGGCGCCGGGCGCGCCGGGGCGGTGGACATGCTTCCCCCTGAGAAGTGCCTGATGAGTGCGGTCAAGGGGACGCTAGGGGCACCGCGCGCCCCAGCCAAGAGCCCCACGCCTCAAATGATCACCAAGCTGTCCGGAATCCCTGCTTCCCCGGACCGGACAGGACCGGACCAGGGCCGCTCTTATGGATCACGCCTGTGGAGCCTGGCAGGGCGTCAGTTGGGACGGTCGGCAATACGGAAACCTGTGCCGCTCCGCCCGGCTCGACAGGAGTCGCACGTCGCCCGCCGGCGAACTACGGGCTGCGCGGAGGGGAACGGCGGACACGGGCGAGGACCAGCACTGTGTCGTCGTTCGGTGGATCGGGCAGCAGGCTCGAGAGAATGCGGTCCGCCGTCGCTTCCAGCTGGTCGGACTCCCGGCGCAGTTCATTTCGCACTGCGTCCAGGCCCGCTTCGATGTCCCGGCCGCGTGCCTCGATGAGGCCGTCGGTGTAGAGGGCGAGTACGGCGTCCTCAGGGAGGTCGATCTCGATCGTTCTGAAGGCGTGACCGCCAACCCCGAGGGGGATGCCGAGGACGTCGCTGATCGTCTCGACCGTGCCGTCCGGGTGGCGCACCAGGGGCGGGGGGTGGCCGGCGCTGGCGATGCGGGCGCGCCCGGTGGCGGGGTCGTAGAGGATGTAGAGGCAGGTCGCCATCTCGATTCCCGCCTCCTGGGCACAGGCATCGAGCTCGGCGAGCAGATCGTCGGGTTCCTGGCTGTGCCGGGCAATCGTCTTGGCCGTGATGCGCAGTCGTCCCATGGCCGCGGCGGCCGGCACCCCGTGTCCCATCACGTCACCGACGACCAGGGCGACCCGGTCGCCGGACAGGTTGATCACGTCGTACCAGTCGCCGCCCACCTCGGTGATGCGGCTGCCGGGTACATAGCGGTGGGCAACCTGCACGTAGGGGCTGGTCGCCAGGGCGCTGGGGAGCAGCTCGCGCTGGAGGGTGAGCGCGATGTCCTGGACTCGGCTGTAGAGACGGGCGTTGTCCAGGCAGAGCGCGGCGCGGGAGGCGAGCTCACCGGCCAGGCCGTGGTCCTCGTCGGTGAAGACGGGCCTGGCTGCGGAGCGTCCGAACATGGCGAGGCCCTGGACCGTGCCGCGGGCGACGAGCGGGGCGATGAGGATGCAGTTCAGGCCGCTGTCTCTCAGCAGCTGGGCGCGGGCCTGGTCGATGATTGTCCGGGTCACGAACTCGTCGTTCACCAGTACAGGGACGACGCGGCCCGTGCGCAGCATCTGATGGATCGCGGAACCGGGCGGGTAGGTCACGCTTTCCAGTCCGCTCACCAGTTCAGTGGCGGGTGGGGGCAGGATCGTGCCGGAGGCGATCCGCCGGGTGAACAGCGGCAGATCCGGATCGAACTCGAGGGACTCGTCCATCCACTCCACGAGTTCCACGACGGAGGCGTCGGAGAAGTCGGGAACCGCGGCGTCAACCAGTTCCTGGGCGGTGACGTACACGTCCAGGGTGGTGCCGATCGAGGCCGCGGCCCGGTTCAGCAGAGCCAGCCGCTGACGTCCCGCGCTCACCTCCATGATCGCCTCCTCCCGGTCGGTCACGTCGACCATCAGCCCGCCCAGTCCGGGCCGGCTGCCGACCGCCTGGCTGAGAGGGAAGAAGCTCACCGACCGCACCTGATCACGGTCCGGGTGACCTGGTGTGCGCACACCCACCAGAGCGCCCACCACGGGCTGCCCCTGCTCGGCGACTGCTCGCAGTGTCCGCTGGTACTCACCTCCATCGGACGTGATCATGATGTCTTCCATGCGCCGTCCGAGGTGCTCCTCGATGGGGAGTCCGTCCATGTCGGCGAGCGCCTGGTTGAGGTGGACGTAGCGCAAGCCCTCGTCGAGCATGACCAAGCCGATGGGGCAGGTCTCGAAAAGCGAATCGAGGAACGCCAGATTGGTCTTCACCCGGTCGAGCGCGTCACTTCGGCTGGCCAGGGCCATGACCACGGACGCCCCGTCGGGCCCGGTCATGGGAAAGACCCGGAAGCCGCAGTCGAAGGCCGCGCCGTCCCGATGCCGTGCCCGTAGCCGACCGCGCCAGTACCCCAGGGTGCGGCCCCGCTCCGCCAGCCGGATCGATGCGTCGGCGGCGCCCCGTGGCGGTTCTGCAAGGAGGACGCCGACGGGGTTGGACAGCACCGCCGCGGGGTCGTGCCCGAAGAGGTCCTGCGCGCCGGGCCCCCAGTAGCAGATCCGGTCGTCCTCGTCGATACCGAAGACCGCAACGGGCACGCGTTCCAGCATCGGCCCCGGCTCGGACCAGAACGGACCCGGAGCCTTCTCGCCCCCCGGCCGATCTGATGGCACCGACTATCCCCTTCCGCCCGAGGGCCGCAATGCCTGAGCCCGGCCACGGGACGCCCGGACGCAGCGACGCTCTCTCGTCATCCATTGTGCGGACATCAAGGCGACTCTGTATCGCCAGGACACCCGACCCCTTTCACGCGGTGGGACGGTCGGCACCGGCCGTGCTCGCCACCACCGCCGCCGGCCGTGACGGTGGTGCCGACGAGGGCGACGATCGGGCTGATCCGCGCCCAGCCGGCAGCCCGGTCTTGTAACGCCTGCTACATTCGACTGTGTGACGGATAATGGAGCAGGGATACGGTGGGTTGTCCTCGTCATCAAGCTGCCCGCCGACCCTTCGCGGCACCGGGTGGCGGTCTGGCGTGAGCTGCGCAAGGTCGGCGCGCTCTCGCTGGGCCAGGGAGTGTGGGCTGTGCCGGACGTGCCGGTCTTCGCCGACGGCGTCCACCGGGCGATCGAGCTGACGGAGCGGGCCGAGGGTCAGGTCGTGACGCTGCACGCGTCCGGGCGTGGGCCCGAGGACGCCGCCCGCTTCGAGGCGATGTTCACCGCCGCGCGCTCGGAGGACTGGGCTGAATTCCTCGCGGACTGCGCCAAGTTCGAGGCCGAGATCGCCAAGGAGATCCGGATCGCCAAGTTCACGCTGGCCGAGCTGGAGGAAGAGGAGCAGAGCCTGGAGCGCCTGCGGCGTTGGCACCGTGACCTGATGGCCCGCGACGTCTTCGGCGCCCCCGAGGCGGCCCGGGCCGCCGAGCGCCTCAAGGAGTGCACCGCCGTCTGCGAGGACTACGCGGAGCAGGTCTTCGCCGCCCTGCACCAGAGTGAGGGGGCGGGCGAATGACCGCCGACGGCACCACCGACGCCGGACGAGGCGGGACGATGTGGCCGCTGTACGCGGCCGGGTTCACCACCGCATTCGGCGCACACGGCATCGCAGCCAACCTCGGCGGCTTCTCCGAGGACGCAGTGACCTCCCTGCTGGTCCTGGGCGGGCTGCTCGCCCTGTACGACGGCGCCGAGGTGCTCCTCAAGCCGCTCTTCGGCACGCTCGCCGACAAGATCGGTGCCAAACCCGTGCTGCTGGGCGGGCTGGTCGCCTTCGCCGCCGCCTCCGCGCTGTATGCGGTCGCGGACAGCCCCGGCTGGCTGTGGGCGGCACGCCTCGGTCAGGGCGCGGCCGCGTCGGCGTTCTCGCCCTCGGCCTCCGCGCTGGTCGCCCGGCTCAATCCGGCCGCCAAGCACGGCCGGGCGTTCGGCAGTTACGGCTTCTACAAGTCCATCGGCTACACCCTCGGCCCGCTCCTGGGCGGCGTACTGGTCTGGGCCGGCGGACTGCGCCTCCTCTTCGCCGTCATGGCCGTCCTGGCCACGGCCGTCGCTGCCTGGGCCGTGGCGGCCGTCCCCGCCCTGGCGCCGCTGCCCAAGCCCCGGCAGACCGTGCTCGATCTGGTGCGCCGGCTCACCTCCCGGACCTTCCTCGCCCCCACCGCGGCCCTTGCGGGCGCGACCGCCGCACTCTCCGTCGGTGTCGGCTTCCTGCCCGTCTCGGGGGCCACCGCCGGGCTGGGCACGGTTGCCACCGGTGCAGCCGTCTCGGTCCTCGCCGCCTGCGCTGCCCTCGCCCAGCCACACGCAGGGCGGGCCCTGGACGCCGGTCGCATCACCACGCGCACCGGCCTGGCGGCCGGACTCGCCGTCACCGCCGCAGGTCTCGGCTGTGCCATGATCCCCGGTCTCCTCGGCATCCTGATGGGTGCGGCCCTGATCGGCGCCGGAACCGGCCTGATCACCCCGCTCGGCTTCGCCGCCCTCGCCGCCTCCACCCCTCAGGAACGGCTCGGCCAGACCATGGGATCCGCCGAACTCGGCCGCGAACTCGGCGACGCCGGAGGCCCCCTCCTGGTCGCCGCCGTCGCCACGGCATCCACTCTCACCTACGGATTCGCCGCCCTCGCCGCACTGCTGGCGATCGGTCCGCTCTTCACCCTGGCCGCATACCACCGCACCGCCCCCGCGCGATCGTAGGCATCAGCGATGCGGAATCCCGCTCGGCGGTCCTCAGAAACGATCTCCGCGCACCTGGCCAACCAGCCTGGGCAGTCGGCCCCACCGGCCTACGCGTGCTCGAAGCCGAGGAGGTATCCGCCGACGACGGGCGACGAACCCGTCCGAGGTCGAGCCCGTTCGAGCAGATTCCGAAGTTGCCGCAGAAGCGAGCGGCCACGGTGAGCTGCCGGGCACCCGTCAGCGAATGCCGGTGCGCCCATGCGTCATCCTCCCCTGGAGACGGTCGCCGCACAGCACTTGCACTTCTCGCGTTCGCCGGTGGCATCATTGGGATCTGATTGGATTCGCGCTGCCGTGAACCCCCGGATTGCACGGGTTCATTGGACGCGTCGCCTGCCTGTCGGCAAACGATCGTTTGCGAATACCATTCAGCCGGGCGAGGAGGCCGGAGACCGGCGGAACACGGTGGGGGGCGAAAGTTCGTGGGCGCCGGTCAAGTCCCCAGCGCGGCAGGCCCGGCGGGCGGCACGCTGGTCGACATGGCGACACCGGCCGATGGCCTGGCGACGCTGGGGGACCTGATCGGCAGTCATCGCCGAAGGCCGACCGCCCCAACGTGCTGACCGCAGCGATTGGCCGGGGGCGAGTTCTGCTCTCCGTTTCGGCTTCGGCCGTGTCTCGGCTGACCCTATGCGTACATGCCCGGCCGGGCCGCCCCGGGCCGCGGGGTCCCTGAGTGCCCTCCGCTCAGCCGACGTTGAACGCCTCGGCGACGGTCAGTGTGTCCTCGTACAGGTGCATGCGAACGATTCGGCCGTCCTCGACCGCCAGGTGCATGGCCACCGGTGTGGTGAACTCCTTGCCGGTGGGTGCGGCGGTGTGTGTGAAGACCGCCAGCAGCACCACGTCACCACCGTCGACGATGAAGCGCTCCAGCACGACCTTGCTCTGGCCTTCCGCGAAGTGCGGCCACATGGTGGTGAAGTACGGCGCGACCTCCTCCTGGCGGGTACGGCGCCCGGTCCAGGGCAGTGCGTCACTGCCGGGGACGTGCCAGTCGATCTCCTCGGAGAACAGTTCCTGGATGCCGTCGGGGTCCTGCCTGCCGAGGCGCTCCAGGAACTTCTCGGCCACGGTCCGCGAGGTCTGAGTATCTGTTGCCATCGTCCTTGTCCTTTGTCTCTTCGTCTCTTGAGGTGTCGGTCGGGCCTCAGCCCTGGAACAGGAAGTGCTTGCCGCTCAGCGGCCCGCCGAGCTGCATGAGCGCCCCGCCTTCGCGCAGCGCGCCAAGGTCGACCGGCGCGAACCCGAATTCGGTCAGCAGCCGTGTGAAGGGGGCCTTGGCGCTCTCGTCGTCACCGGCGAGGAAGACGACCTGGTTGCCGTCCTGGTGCCGGGGATCGGGAGCCATATAGGTGGCGAACATGGCGTTGAAGGCTTTGATCAGCGTGACGCCGGGCAGTTGCTGGGCGACCCACTCGCTGCCGGTAAGCGGCGAGACGTCGGCGAAGCCGCGGTAGGGGTCGGACCGGGCGAACTGGTTGGTCATGTCGACCACCACTCGGCCCGTCCAGTCCCCGAGCCGCCGCCCGACCGCGGGGACCGCGCCGAACGGGACGGCGAGCAGGACCAGGTCGGCCGCCGCCGCTTCTTCGAACGTGGCCGCCGAGGCGCCGGGCCCGATGGCGGCGACGGCGTCGCCGAGTGTGCTGGGGCCGCGGCTGTTGCTGACCAGCACCGGGTGCCCGGCGCGTGCCGCGTGGGCGGCCACGGCTTGTGCTGGTGCTCCCGCACCGATGGTGCCGATGGTCTTGAATTCCATGAGGTCACTGCTCCCCTGCGGTCCAGGTTTGGTCAGTTCAGCTTGAGCAATACGGTGCCGGTGCCGCTGGTCCGCGCCGCCGAGATGGCGCTCGGCAGCTCGTCGAGCGGGTAGGCGGCACGAACGGTGAGAAGGTCTGGATGCTGCGCGGCGATCTGGAGGGCGGCTCGCCGATCGGCGGCCCGGACATCCCCAGGGCGGGTTGCCCAGCGCGTGATGCTCACCGCGCGGATCTTCAGTTCCCGCATGAGCAGCTCCAACGTCGAGAGCGTCCACGGCTGCGCGGCTAGATCGCCCCAGACGACCAGCGTCCCACCATCGTCGAGAAAGGGCAGGATCTCCCGTACGAAGGGACCGCCGTGCGCATCGGCGATGACCGGCACCGGCCTCCCGCGGACGGCCCGCTCCAGCTCGCGCTGCCAGCCGCCGCTTCCGGAGACCACGACGGGCACGTCCGGCCAGTTTGTGCGGACCGTTGACGCAGAACGGTCACTGCGGACGATGGCGACAACGAGCCAGCCACGGTCGCGGGCCTGCTCAACGATGAGCTTGCCGACCGCGGACGCGGCCCCCGACACGAGGAGTGGGGAATCGCTCGGCGCTGCCGCGGCGGCCCTCAGCTCATCGACCGCACGGAGCACGTCACGAGAGGTGATGGTGTTGACGAGCAGGACGCTCGCCGTTTCGTCGCTGAGGGAGTCCGGGACGGCTACGGCGGCCTCGGCCGGCACGGTGATGTGCTCGGACCATGCGCCCGGGGCCGGAAAGACCGCTACCCGATCGCCGACACGGAGCGCCGGCACCGATGGACCCACCGCAGTCACCACGCCCGCCGCCTCGGTGCCCAGCCTGCGCCCCGCGGATCCGTCCGGCAGGCCGGTCTCCGTCGCGACCAGATCGCCGCGGTGGACCGGGGAGACGCTGACACGCACTTGGATTTCGCCGGCCCGAGGGGCGGGCGCCTCCGGTCGGTCCTCGATGTGTGCGACGGCTGCCGCATCGCCCGCCCGGTAGTGGACCACGCTCTTCATGACTCACTCCTTGTTGTGTCGAACCTTGTTGTGTCGAAGCCGTTGCCCTGACGACGGTCGCAAGTGCGCGGCTCAGACGCCCTGGAGCGTCGAATGCGTCCCGCGTCGCCGGTTTGGCGCCTAGAGCTGTGTGGCGCCGCCGTCGACGAGCAGTTCCGCGCCGGTGGTGAAACTGCTTTGGTCGCCGGCCAGGTAGAGGGCGGTGGCGGCGACCTCGTCGGGATGGCCGGCGCGGCCGAGCGGGGTCGGTGGGGCGGGCTCGCCCGCGGTGGGCCGATCGCCGTGCGGGAAAGCGGCGAGAAGCTCGTCCAGGCCCGGGGTCTCGACAGGACCGGGGGTGAGGGCGTTGACACGGATTCCGCGGCCGGCCAGTTCCGCGGCCCAGGTGCGGGCGAGGCTGCGGATCGCGGCCTTGGTGGCGGCGTAGACGCCCAGGCCCGGGGCGGCCCGCAGGGCCGCGCTGGAGGAGAGCAGCATCACCGAGGCGCCGGCCGTCAGCAGCGGCAGCGCCTTTTGGACAGTGAAGACCGTGCCCTTGAGATTGATCGAGGCAGTGCGGTCGTACTCCTCCTCGGTGATCGCGCCGAGCGGGGCGTAGTCCCCGACCCCGGCGTTGGCCACCACGATGTCCAGGCGGCCGCTGCGGTTCGCGATCTCGGCGAAGAGCCGGTCGAGGTCGCCGAGGTCCGAGGCATCGCCCTGGATGGCGATACCGCGGGCGCCGACCTGCGCGACGGCGGCGTCCAGCGCGGCCTTGCGGCGACCGGTCAGGTAGACGGTCGCGCCCTCGGCGGCGAAACGGCGGGCGATCGCCAGGCCGATGCCGCTGGAGGCGCCGGTGACGAGGGCGGTCTTGTCGTCCAGTTGTCCCATGAGACTCTCCAATTTCTCGATGTAACCATTTTGGTTACATCGGCACTCGCGGAATGCGACCCTCGATCAGGGGAAGTGCGCGGTCCGAGGTCAGGCGGCTTTCAAGACGTCCCGCAGCACGTCCTCCAGCGTGGTCTTGGCCAGCTCCCTGCACAGGGCGGCCTCCACATCGTCGTACACGGCGGCCATCGTCGGCCCGATGCCGTGGCCCACGACGCACTCAGGGTCCGGTGCCGCGCGATGCAGGGCGAAGACCGGTCCCGGTTCGATCGCCTGGTAGACGTCGAGCAGGGTGATCGCCGCCAGGTCCCGCGCGAGCATCCAGCCCGCCCCCGCACCCCGCCGTGAATCGGCCAGGCCGGCCTTGCGCAGCTCGCCCAGCAGGCGGCGGATCACCACCGGGTTGGTGTTGACGCTCGTCGCGATCTGCTCGGATGTGGCGACCTCGTGGCCACGCCGCTGATACAGCCCGATCCATGTCAAGGTGTGCGCCGCGATGGTCAGCCTACTGTTGGCGCTCACGCCGGACTCCACCTTCCTCACCCCTCGGGTCTAGTCGTAACTATACTTGTTACAACCCTGTGCGGCAAGTCCTGCGGGGCTGGCCGGGCCGGCCTCGTCAAGGAGCACGCCACCCGCGAGCACACCATCGCCGAGTTCTTCTCCGTCAGCCGGGCCACCGTCCATCGAGTCCTGGCACGCACCCAGGGCCAGCACCAAACAGAAGCCGAACGGCGGTAGGGCCCCGCCAACCTACCGGCGGGTCAGGTGTCCCCTGGTGTCTGAGCCAGTGGGACTCCAGGGCCGACTCTCCTGGTCATGCCGCCTGGCCGTAGCCGTCCGGGGCGGGCGGGTCGTTGCCTCGGAGCGGGCTGAAGTCGACTTCCAGGTGCGGGTCGTACGCCTCGGGCTGGATGCCGAGTTCGTGGGTGGAGTACTCGCCGAAGCGGCGGATGTGCTCGGTCAAGTACGGCGAGATGTGGGCGAGGTCCTCAGGGGCGATGATGTAGCCCTCCTCCTGGAGCTGGCGCACGATCTTGGCGATGTCCAGGGCGTTGTGGAAGATCACCGCGTTCGTGAGCAGGGCGTTGAACTTCACGGTCTTCTCCTGCTCGACGGGGTCGTTGTCGGTGATGACGCCGCCGTTGCCGAAGCCGATCCACTGGGAGAAGCCGTTGAATGCTTCGACCTTGTTTGTGGCGGCGGTCACCCGCCGGCGCAGCGGGGCGTCCGAGAGGTAGCGCAGCAGCTGGACGGTGCGGATGACGCGGCCGACCTCGCGGAAGGCCGTGTATGTCGCGTTCTTGCGTGAGCCCGCCCGCAGGCGCCGCAGCAGCAGCGTGGAGGAGATGGCGCCCTCGCGCACGGAGACGGCCACCCGCATCAGGTGCCGGAACTGGGACTCGATCAGGTCGAAGTCGATGACGTTGCGGCCCGGCTCCCCGAACAGGGCGTCGATGTGCACGTACTCGGCTCTCTTCGTGGGCCGGTAGAAGGTCAGGTCCTTCCAGTTCCTGATCCTGGGCATCAGGTCGAAGCCCAGCAGGTGCGCGAGCGCGAAGACAGGGAAGCTCTGGCCCTGCGTATCCGCGTGCACGGTGGTCGGTTTCAGCTCGGAGGTGTTCTTGAGCAGGCCCTCGATGATGTAGACGGCCTCCCACACCCCGCACGGGATGAAGTGCGTGAACAGCGCGATGTAGGTGTCGGAGATGTGGTGGTAGGCGATGCCGCCCGGTTTGCCGTACCGCACGGACGTCTCAGACAGCAGATTGTTGAGGTAGGTGTCCATGTGGGTGCCGTCCGCGGCGACCGAGGAGCCGTCGCCCCACGCCTGGGAGATGTCCAGGCGGGCGTGCGCATTGACCAGGTCGGCGATCGCCTCGTTGAGCGTCGGGATGGAGAAGTGCCGGTTCGCGGCCAGCGACAGCTCGTGTCCGGTGACGCCGGGGATGTGGCGGGCGGCCTCGTAGGGGCCCATGTTGGTGCCCTTCACGAAGGTAGTGATGACGTACCGGCCGAAGGGGTCCTTCAGCTTCGGCTCGTTGCCGGAGGCGGGGCCGACCTCCACCAGGTAGTCGCCCAGCTTCGCCTCGACGTCCTCCCACGGCAGGAGTTGCTCGCTCCAGTCGGCGTACTCCTCCGACCCGGCCACCGCGACGTCACCGGTGCGCAGTTCCTCAGCGAGCGCGGCGAACACCATCGCCTCGAAGTGCTTGCGCACGAAGACACCGGGCCGGTTCTTGTCCCGTACGGCCTTCTGCCAGTTCAGCGTGGCGAAGGAGATGTCGACCGGGCGGCCGTCCTCGTGCCGCTCCGGGATGTAGTCGCGGGAGGTCTTGTACCGGCGGGCGTGCGCGAGCGCGTTCAGGACGCGGTTGTCCTCGGAGGTTGCCCGCAGCTCCAGGCGGCTGGTCAGGTCGTACATCGTGGAGCGGTCCTTGAGCAGGTGCCCGTACAGCAGCACCTCCCAGTAGTTGCCGTGGTGGGCTGCGACCTTCTCGATCTGCTCGTACTGGCCCGCGAACCCGCCGAAGTCGTCCACCGCCGCCGCGGGCACTCCCAGGGCGCCGGCCTGCACGCGCAGGGCCTGCACCATCATGTTCAGGGCGGGCCCGAGCCCTTCGCCGAGCCGCGCGGCGACGGAGTCGGCCTTCGTGTCCTGGTCGAGTTCCCCGACCGCCGACAGGATCTCGGCCGTCATGACAGCCGCCTTCTCCCGGGCGGCCTGGACGGGACTGTCGGCGTCGATGTGCTGGAGCACGGTGCGGTAGTTCCCGATCAACACCTCAACGATGGCCTGCTGTTGCTCCCGGATGCTCTCCAGCTCCGCCTTGGCCCGCTTGACCTGCAACGCGACCCGCTTGCAGAACATCGTGGTGAGGTCGTCGCGGGCCCGCATCCGCGCCTTGTGCACGAGACACACCATCAGCGCGAGCCGCTTCACCCGCCGGGCGGTTCTTCCGAGACGGCCTCGCTCCGCATCACCGCCTCGGCGATCTTCCGGGCCCTCGCCTTGTCGTACGACAGGCCCGTGCGCTGCCGTACGGCGGTCCGCTGCCGCTCCGCCGTACGGTTCGCGGCTCCCGGCATGGTGCCCTCCGGCAGGTCCAACGCCCGGCGGACGAAGTCGACGACCGTGTCGGGGATCTCGTCCAGCTTCGGGAAGCACCCCATTCGCTGGTACGAATTCAACATCAGCATCTGGGCCAGCAGATGCTCATCGCAGTCGGTACGGGTAGTAGCCCACTCGACCTCGTCACGGCTCGGCGCGAAGAACAGATGCAGCTCATGCGCGGTGATCAGCCGCTTGAACCGCGGATACGCGGTCCTCTCGATCGAGGTCACAACCCACCCCGCCCCGGACGACATCCAACGTCACCACCAACGACGCCGAGCCGAACGGGTGACGGGCGGACCCGCTCAGGCGGTCAAGATCATCCCGTGGCGGGTTTCTGGCGTATCTGGGTCATGCCCCAATGAGCGGTCGCACGTTCAGCCGCCGCTTCCGCGAACAGATGGGCACCACTCCTCTGCAGTGGCTGCTGCGGGCCCGCGTACGGCGTGCGCAATACCTCCTGGAGAACAGCGACCATCCCATCGAACGCATCGCCCACCAGGCCGGATTCGGATCAGCGACAGCCTTTCGGGAACGCTTCCGCCGAGTCGTGGGCACCACCCCGCAGGCGTACCGCTCCGCCTTCAACGCTCGCCGGTCCCCGCAGCCACTCGCCACACCGGCGAACGCGTAACCGCAACGGCAAGACGGGCAGCGCCGCGGCCAACCCGGCCGCCTCGGCCGCTATGGCTGCAGGGGGCGTGTCCATGCCCGGCAGTGCATTCGCCACCCCGGCGACACCGCACGCCGACACCCTGACCAGGTGCATCAGCAGCTTGTCACCAGCATCCGCATCCCCTGACCCGACCCTGCGCCCCCACCCTCGAGCATTGCTCGTCAGGGGGTGGGGATGCCGCCGGGGCGGCGGGCCGGGCGCCCGAATTCCACGGGGACTCCCGGCGAGTACAGCACGCTCACGGGTTCACCGACCGGCCGGGGCAGTCCTGCCGCGGCCACGAGGTCCTCGTCGCACTCGAGGAGGTCGGCGCGGTGCAGCGGCCAGCGCGGGTGGGTGTTCGGGAGGTACAGCGGCCGGCCGATGAAGGCGCTGTGCATGCCCCAGCGGGCGGTCAGGAAGTGCTCGAGCTCGGTGGGGTCCTGGACGCGTTCGCCGACCCGTACGGCGATCCTGCTGTGCGCGCCCCGAGGTCCGGGCCAGCGTCGGGTGCTGGTGTACGTGATGGTGGTGCCGTCGTAGCGGATGGCCATCCGCGACCAGAGGTACGGGAGCCGGAAGGCGGTTCGCCCTACCGCCACCGGTATGAGGCGGGAGGCGTCGAGCGAGCGGAAGACCACGCCGCGGCGCCCGTGCGCATCCACCGAGTAGAGGCGGACGTTGGTCTCGGGGAACGTGCCCAGGTAGGGGATGCCGGGGAGGCGGAACCATCCGACGCGGTGCATCCGGAAGGCGACGAGGCCGACGTACGTCGCCCCGTTCAGGGTGTCCGGGACGGTCCCGGTCGGCAGCAGCGGAGCGACGTCCGCAGGGTCGGCGGCCCAGTGGATGAAGGCCAGGTCGAGCCAGGACTGGGTGAGCAGAGGGCTTGCTGCAGAGTGGGGCGGATCAGCCGTTATGGGTTCCGGTTCCGGGGCGAGTGGTGTGAGGGACACGGGGCAAGGATTCCAGAGCCACCATTGCAGCCGGGCCCCGCCCCCTCCGACCGCACCGCTCCTCGCCGGTGAGGGTGCGAATTCGCCGTCACGAAGCAACGGTTGACCGGCCTCGCGGTGTGGCGAGGCTCAGGCCGGGGACGGACTCGCGGTGCGGGGGCGGGCAGGCTAACGCCCAGTGGCCGACGAGGGTGATACGGAAGCCGCTCCTGATGTCGTCGAGGCCGCCGGCGGAGCTGACAATCGCCTTGCTTCGCGAGCCATACTTCGCGCTGTCCTCGGCAGGGTGTGCGCGGCCGAGGCGTTGGCGTGCCCGTGCCCCAGGCCGCGCTCAAGTGATCTGAGTCACCTGGACCCGACACGACTTCGCCGGGCCTCGTGGCGGCGGGGCCATCGGCAAGGGCTATCGTGCACCTGCTCACAGCAGGAAACGATCAGTGTCGAGGAGTGAGAGACATCAGACGTATATGGGCGACGGCCCTGTTCACAGGGTCCCTTCTGGCTGCGCTTCTGGTCCCGTCCCCCACCGCGTTGGCGGCGGACACGGGCCCCGCACTCACCACGGGTGCGGTCTTCAACAACCCCCTCGGCACCCCCGCTGAACAGGATGCGGTCAAGAACCACATCATCAAGGCGATCGACGACACCCAGAGCGGCCGTACGCTGCGCGCCGCCATGTACGCCCTGACCGACACCGGGTACAGCGACGCGCTCGGACGCGCTCACGAGCGTGGGGTTCAGGTGCGTGTCGTCCTGGACCACTCCTACTCCACCTCCACGGCCGCGACACAGCTCAAGTCCGCCCTCGGTACGGACATGACCCAGGCGTCCTGGGTGCACATCTGTCCCGCGGACCGCGCGTGCATCGCCGACGCGACGTTCAACGCCGCCAAGAACCACATCAACCACAACAAGTTCTTCCTCTTCTCCCGGGTGGGCGACCCGGGAGTTGCCGAGGACGTGGTGATCCAGACATCCGCCAACCAGACCGCCGCGAACACCTCCCGGTTCTGGAACAACGCCTATACGTCCGTGGGCAACACCGAGCTCTACACGGCGTACACGGGGTACTTCAACGACCTCGCCGCCGAGAACCGCAATGCGGACTACTTCCGGCAGGGAGCCACCGCCGGGGGCGAGAAGTACTACTTCTTCCCGCAGAGCAGCGGCGACCTCATCGTCGACGTGCTGAACAACGTGTCATGCACGGGTAATACGACGGTCGGGTCCGCCTCCCACAAGACCGTCATCCGCGTCGCTGCCTACGCCTTCTACCGCGAGGAGGTGGCCACCAAGCTGCGGGCGCTGGCCGATCAGGACTGCTGGGTCGAGGTCGTCTACAACGAGACCGATGAGCTGACGGCCCTCGGCAACCATGCACGGATCAAGCCGTACAAACTCCATCTCGACAACGGTACGCCCACGAGCGAGGGGGACGACCTCTTCGTCCACTCCAAGTACCTTCTGGTCGAGGGTAATTACGCCGGGCACCCGGACACCAAGTGGACCTTCACCGGATCCCACAACCTCGACGTCTCCTCCCTGCGGGAGAACGACGAGGCCCTCCTGCGCGTCGAGGGCGCCGCGACCCACGACGCTTACCGCAGCAACTTCCTCGCCATGCGCTCCGTGGCTACCCTGACCGGCTGACCTGGCTCGTAGGGGCGGGCCCGGCAGGGGTCCGCCCCTTGCGTCGATCAGGCTGGTCACTGCCGCCGCAGCCTGGGAAGCAGACGGGGTGTCAACGGCCGGGGGCCCTCTTCCTGACCTCCTGGAGCACCCAGCCGTTGCCGTCCGGGTCACTGAAGGTGGCGTAGGAACCGTAGTCGGCACGGGCGGGGTGCGGGCCGGCCAGCCGCCCCTCGTCCCCGGCGGGATGGACGACCTCTCCCGCGTCGTGGCCGTGGTGGAAAAGCCCTCCGGCATCGTGGAACACCTCGCTCACCTCGATGCCGCGGCCGATGAGCTCTGCACGGGCCTCCTCGATGTCGAAGACGATGAGGTACAGGCCCTGGACCGAGCCGGGCACGGCGGAGGTGACCCCCTTACCGAAGATGATCGAGCCCTCGGAGCCGGGCGGTGTGAACTGCACACACCGGTAGTCCTCACTGGCGACGTTGTCGATATCCATCCGGAATCCCGCCGCCTCGTAGAAACTCTTGGCCCGATCGACGTCGGAAACGGGCAGCACGATGACTTCGAGTTTCAGGTCCATACGGATACCTTTCGTTCTTGACATCGGTGAATCTCGCGTCCCGTGCGTCACCGGTTCAACGTGCGGCGGTCCTTGCAGGGGGCAGCGCCCACGGCTGTCCCGACCCGCCGCCCCGACCACCGCGGTGGCTCAGCGATCGGAGTAGCTGAAGTCGCCGACGGTCCAGCCGCTGACGTCCTTGATCGCGACGCGGTACATCCCTCCCGTCTCGGGGATCCCGATGTTGCCTTGCAGGATCCGGGCGACGTGGAAGTGCAGATGCGTGGGCGGCCCGACACGGTCAGGCCGGTCCCTCGTCCGGTCGGCGGTGAAGACGCCGGAGAACGGGCCGAGGCGGTCCGAGTCCCTCAGGACCTCCGCCACACGCTGCCTCCACACGGCTTCGGGAGCCAGCCGTCCGGTGATGACAGCGCCGCCGGTGACCACGGTCATGGACATCTGATTGCTCTGCTCGGTCTCCACCATGGCGGCGACGTCAACAAGCAGCTCGTCAGCGTTCGACATGAAAGCCGATTCTATTCGTCGGCACGCCGGCCGGGTCCGGGTGACTGCGAACTCTCGTCGACCGGGCCACGCCGGTCGAGGCCGCCTGCCGCAGTCGGCGAGGTCCTCAGCCAGTGGCCTTGGCGATGATGCGGTCCATTTCCTCCCGGCCGAAGGCCCTCAGGGTCGTGGTACGGACGTTGCCCACACCACCGAGCTGCAGGAGCGCCGCAGTGGCGGTCTCGTCGTCGGGCGCCTCGACGACGGCGACGAGGTCGTACGCACCGACGGTCCAGTAAATATTCAGGAGCTTCGCCCCGAGTTTCTGCGCCGCTGCGGCGAAGGCCTCGGCGCGCTGCGCAGTGTCCTTGTAGGCCCGCATCCCCTGATCGGTCCAGTTCAGCAGCGTGACATACGTCGGCATCCGTCTTTCACCCCTGTGAGGAGACGCAACTCTTCGTGGGGCCAATTCTGGACATCATGGCCGTAACCCTGCCCGAGATGCGCATCAGAACGGGTGATACGAGCGATCAGCTCGGACACCAGGGAACAAGTAACCTACCGGTCGGTTTCAGGGATTCGCGGCGGCGGTCTGTCGAGGCCGTCACATCACACCGGGGCATGAGCTGTCACGTTGTATGCGGCCCCAGATTCGTTCCAGCAGGCGCAGCTGAACGGCTGACTGGTTCAGCTGGGAGGCATGAAAGCTCTCCGGTGCCGAGTCACGAAGCATCTCGCACATGCCGGCGAGACAGCTGAACGCATCTCTCATCTCCACGGTTGCGGTCGTGAGCCATGCGCTGAGTTCTTCAGGGTCCGGTGTGGGCACGTTGTGTGCGGCGTCCGTGAGAGCTCTGGCCGCGTCAGCAAGTGACGGCGCACCAGCGGCTGGGCCATGTCCTGCTTCCGCTCGGACAGCCTGCGCAGAGACGGTCTGCGCAGGCACGGTCCGCGCGGAAGCAGGACGGGCGGATTCCCGTCCGGTCACGTCAGGTCCCGTCAGGTCACGTCACTTGAAGGCTGCGATGTTGCGTTCCGCCCACTCACCGAAGGTGCGGGGCGGGCGGCCGAGGAGCTGCTCGACGTCGGGGCTCACCCGCTGCTCGGTGGCCAGCGGCTCGCCGAGGATGTCGAGAGTCCCGTCCACGACGGTCTCGGGCATGAACTGCAGCATGTGGGTGCGCGCCTGCTCCCGGGTGAATTCGGTGAACTGCACCGGAGTCCCCAGTGCGTCACCGAGCGCCTCGGCCTGCCCGCGCGGGGAGATCGGTGCCGGTCCGGTCAGTTCGTAAGTGCGGCCGGCGTGGCCATGTTCCCGCAGGGTCACGGCCGCGACGTCGGCGATGTCGGCGGGGTCGACGACCGGCAGCGCGATGTCCCCGAACGGCGCGACGACGGTCCGTTCCGCGCGGACCGACTCGGCCCAGGCGAACGCGTTGGAGGCGAAGCCTCCCGGCCGCAGCAACGTCCAGTCGAGGCCGGACTCTTGGACGGCCTCCTCGAATGCGCGGAGGGGGCCGTGCGAGAGGACCTCGGGCCGTGTCCCGACGATCTGCGACGAGAGCAGGACGACCCGTCGCACGCCACTGGACGCCGCGACGTCGAGCAGCTTGCTCGGACTCCCGCCGGACACGAGGAGCGGCCCGGCGAGGAGGATGAACAGGGCTTCGGCCCCGTCGAGCCCGGGCCGCAGGCTCTCGGGATGCGCCAGGTCGGCTTGGTGGTGTCGTACGCCCTGCGGGGCCTCGAAGCTCAGTGGGCGCCGTGAGACGGCTGTCACCTGTTCGCCGGCCGAGGCGAGTGACGCGATGAGCGGTCGGCCCACGTTCCCGGTCGCTCCCGTAACTACGATCATGAACAGCTCCCATAACCGGTGGTCATCGTGGCAATTCCTGCAGTCGAGGCGGCGCTGTCGTTGCGGGACGTCGTCGGGCCTCTGTCCTCTGCGTTCACTGCGCTCTGTGTGTCCTCTGCTGCGATTCGGGACGCTAGCATCCTTCGTATAGTAGGTACCTAGAGGAAAGCGACTTCCCGGCGGCGTCATGGCGTCCGGCTTTCAGGACTGATCGCCCTTCCCCCGTAAACAGGCCGGAGGATGACCGGTTTGACCTGAAGACTGAAGCCATGACTGAAGCGAAGACCGAAGCCATGAGCGATCCGCGTCTCGGCCTCACCAAGGCCATCGACCTCGCAGGACGCACCGTCGCCGCCGTACGGCCCGACCAGTACGACGGGTCCACGCCCTGTCCCGAGTACACCGTGCGTGACCTCTGCAACCACCTCGTCTCCGTCCTGCGCAGGGTGGCCGTGATCGGCGGCGGCGGCGACTTCTTCAGCGTTCCGCACTTCGCCGAGGACGTGACCGACGGCGAGTGGCCGGCCGCGTGGGCCGCCGCCGCCAAGGACGTCGAGGCCGTCTGGTCCGATCCCGCTGTCCTCGGACGGCAGATCGGCCTGCCCTGGGGCCCGGTGCCGGGTGCGGCGGCCGCGGTGATCTACACCAACGAGTTCGTCCTGCACACCTGGGACGTGGCCACCGCGATCGGCCAGAGCCCCGAATGGGACCCTGAGGTCCTCGCGGCGCCGCTGGCCTCCATGCACCGTGCCGTCCCGGCCGAGCCGCGTGGCGGCCAGGTGCCTTTCGGCCCGGTCGTGGAGGTGCCCGGCGATGCCCCGGACATCGACCGGCTCGTCGGCTGGTACGGCCGCCGCCCGTGACGGTGTGGGGGACGAAGTCCCCCACACCCCCGTTCAGATGCCCTGGGCGAACGTGAAGAAGCGGTTGGGGTCGTACTTGGCCTTGACCGTCGCCAGCCGTGAGTAGTTCTCGGCGTAGTACGACTGCTTCCAGTCCCGCAGCGCCGGGTCCATCCAGTTCTGGTAGCTCTCGCCGTTCGACAGCGGGTCGATCGTGGCGAATCCGTTGTCCACCCAGCGTGTCGCGACCGCCCGGTTCTCGGCCGTGTTCTGCGCCGGATCGTTGATCAGGACGCGGTAGTTGACGGAGAACAGGGCGTCGCGGTGGACGTACGCCGTGTCGGTGCGGGCCGGGTCGTTGGCCGCTCCCCCGAACATGTGCAGATCGAGATAGCGCGCCTGGCCCGCCCTGCGGTCGGCGTCGAAGGCCGACATCACGTCCGACCAGCCACTGTGGCTGAGCGGTTCGCTCCCCAGACGGGTTCGCTCCAGGCCGAACGCGGGTCTGGGGAGTACGCCCTGGGGATTCTTCTCGGACCGCCGGCACTGCTCCTGGGTCAGGTTGCCGCACCCGAAGACCATCATCATCAGTGCCTGATACGTCATGACGGCGTCCTGACGTTGCTGGGGCGCGCCTGTCAGTGCGATCAACCGGGCAGCTTCCGTGGCGAGTTCGGCAGGAGTGCCGCGCGAGGCGAGCATGACGTTCGTCTGGGGCACCGTGCCCGGCGCCGCATCGGGCTGGACCACGTACGCACCGCCGCCGATGGTGCGCGGTGCGTCCAGGAGCCACCGGGCAACGCCGTCCAGGACGTCGACCGTGCCGTCGTAGGGGAAGGCCAGCATGGTGACAGCCATCTGGTCACCGGTGTGCGGGGTGACCGTGAACCTGGTGACGACGCCGAAGTTTCCGCCGCCACCACCGCGTATCGCCCAGTACAGATCGCTGTTCTGCCGTGGCGACGCGGTGACGATCCGCCCGTCGGCCAGGACCACCTCGGCCGAGGTCACGGCGTCACAGGCCATCCCGAGAGGACGCGTCAGCAGGCCGAAGCCGCCGCCCTGCAGGAAGCCGCCGGCCGCGACCGTGGGGCAGCCGCCCTCGCTGACCACCAGTCCGTGCGGAGCGAGTGTGTTGAGGATGTCGACGTTCTGCGCGCCGGGGCCGATCCGCACCGAGCCCTCCCCGACCGTCACGGCGTTCAGCCGCGAGACGTCGACGATCAGGCCGGGGGTGGTCGAGTACCCCCCGTAGCTGTGCCCGCCACTGCGTACCGCGGCGGGCAGACAGTTGTCCTGTGCGAAGCGAAGCGCGACGGACACGTCGGCCGAGCTGACGCAGTAGGCGACGGCCTGGGGGTTCGTGGCGTCGAACTGCGCCAGTTCGAGCTGCCTGGCGACGGTGTACGCCTCGTCGGACGGCAGCACGAGCGGTCCTTCGAGGTTGCGCTCGAGCTGGTCCCAGCGGATTCCCCCTCCCGCGAGGACGGGGGTGGACGGCAGCACGGTGAGGCCTACGGCGAATGTTCCCGCGCCGAGGAGCGTTCTTCGAGTGATCACACGTTGTCCCAAGATCGGAGTAGCTGTGACGACGGCACCGGCGGCACAGCGGCCCGCCCGCCCGATGGAAGGGCGGACGGGCCGGTGGCGACGGCACCGGGCTTCGGTGTGGGGGGTGTTGGGGAGGGTGGTCGGGTGGGGACGGGGGTGCAGAGGTTGAGGAAGGGGCTCCCGGCTCAGGACACCTTGCGGCCGCGCAGGCCCTGCCTGACGACGCCGCTGAGCATGGAGCGGCCGAGGTCGCGCATCTCCTTGGGTCCGCTGGTGCTCGCCCACCACATGAACTTGATCATCGTGGGGGTCGTCGCCCGGAAGAAGCGGCGGTCCTCGCCTTCCTTCCAGCCGAAGGGCGTGTTGACGGACTCGCAGTCGTTGATGGCCTGGAAGACGATGTCGGCCGCCTTGTCGCCGTCGATCTCGCCGGCCTCGTACTTCTCACACGTGTCGTTGGTGACGTCGAGCAGATGCTTGAAGGCGTGGCTGTCAGGCCACCACAGCCCCGGGTAAGGAGCCTTCTCCATCTCCTTGAAGTGGCGGTCGTCGCCGTCCAGGGAGAAGTTCTGCCGGCCCTGGATCAGCCGCATGGTCGCGGGCGTCGTGAAGCACGCCCACACCCGGAACACGGCGTTCCACAGCCGGAAGTGGGAGAACGAGATGTACGAGCTGTTCACGATCATGTCGTTGTACTCGAGGAGGCCCTGCTCGAGCCGCTCGACGTACTCGAAGCGCTCCACGGAGAAGTCGTCGTCGCGCAGCGCGTCCAGGATGCGGTAGGCGAGGGCGTCCACCACCTCGAAGGTGTTGGACAGACCGCGCGAGTACAGCGGGTCGATGAAGCCGGCGGCGTGGGACATCAGGCACCAGCGGTGGCCGATGGTCCGCTTGGACGAGTACTGGAGCCGATCGGTGGAGACCCACTCACGTACCCGCTTGGCGCCCTCGAACTGCCTCTTCACCGCCGGGTACATGTCGAGGTAGTGGTTGAACTCCTCGTCGGGAGTCATGTCCTTGGGCTTGGGGTAGACGCGCTCGTCGAAGGTGAGTCCGACGCTGCACACCGGGTTCTTGGAGTCCTTGTAGTTGTCGAAGGGGATGATCCAGAACCAGCCGCGCTCGATCAGATGGTGCAGGGTCCCGCCGTGGAAGGGGGACTCGGCCGGCGGGCGCAGGGCGTCGGGGTAGTTGCACACATCGTCGTACGGCTTGATGCCGACGTAGTGCGTGAACAGGGACCGCGCATGGTGCTTGTGCCGGGGCGGGTTCTCGCGCAGGTCGAACTTCTGGGCCAGCGGCGAGCGGAATCCGCTGGCGTCGATGAGGTACTTGGCGCGGAACACCTCGCCGTTCTGGCCGGTGACCGTGACTCCGCTCTCGTCGAAGTCGAGGTCGGTCGCGCGCCAGTTCTGACGGAGCGTGCAGCCGTACTTGGCGGCCACGTTCACGTAGTACGAGTCGGTGTCCTGGCGGAAGAGATGCGTGGCCTCGGTCAGCATCTTGGGGATGACGAACATGGTGGCCTCGCGCGGGTCCGGCTCACGGTTCGTCCGGTGGGTGACAAAGCCGAAGCTCTGCTTCCTGCCGTGGTGCGGACCGATGTTCTCGGTCACCGCCTTGATGTCCAGCATGTGCTTGATCTCGGGGACGTCGTACCGTACCGCCAGAATGTGCAGCCACTCCACCAGCTGCGGGTTCTGGGACTCACCGACCGCGAACCGCGGATGCTGCCCCGCGTCGATGAGCACCACGTCGGCGCCCTGCCGGGCCAGGATCGCGCCGATGATCGAGCCTCCCAGGCCCGAACCCAGGATCGCGACGTCGCACTCGGTCCACTCGTCTGCCTTGGGGGCCTCTGTCACTGCCCCAGCGTTGGTGGGCAAGACCGCACTCCTCTTCTCGGATTTCGGATTCCCACGACGCGTCTGCCGCGCGTCGGCCTGTGCTCAGTTCTGGTGTCGGGGCTCGCCGAACCAGCGGGTGAGCGCCTCGCCGAGTCCGTCGGCGGAGCCGTCGGCACCGGCCCAGGCGACATAGCCGTCCGGGCGCACCAGCAGGTCGGCGGCCGGTGCCCCGGGGTCGTGGCGCGTGGCGGTGACGATGTCGACCCGGTCGGACCAGGCCTGCGCCGTCTCGCGCAGTCCGGGACTGTCGTGGAGGTCGAGCAGCAGCGCGTGCCCCTTGTGCAGGAGCTGGTACGTGGTGGACTTCCGGTCGCCGATCAGCAGTTCCTGGTCGGGCAGGCGGCGGCCGAGCAACGGATGGCCGCCTGCGCCGACGTCGTAGGCGATGTCCAGTCCGGTGACCAGGCCGACGAGGTGGCGCTGGACCGCTTCGATCGTGACCAGTTCCGCGAAGACGTCGCGCAGCGGCTGCATCTCGGCGCCGCCGAGGTAGAGGGAGCGCTGGACCAGGGTGTTGGCCACGATCCGGGCGCCGACCGGGTGCCGCTCGGTGTGGTAGGTGTCGAGCAGCCCGGGCGGGGCGTAGCCCTTGATCTCGGCAGCGAGCTTCCATCCGAGGTTCACCACGTCCCCCAGGCCGGCGCTGATGCCCTGGGCGCCGATGGGGAGATGGATGTGCGCCGCGTCCCCGGCCAGGAAGATCCGTCCGTTCCGGTAGGAACCGGCCTGGCGGCTCGCGTCGGTGAAGTAGCTGGTCCACACCGGCTCGGCGGCGTGGATGTCCTCGCCGGTCACGCGCTGGAAGGCGTCGGCGACCTCCGGGAAGGTGGGCGGTTCCTGCACCTTCCTGACCCCGGCGTTCCGCTCGAAGACGACGACGCGCGTGGCGTGCGGGCCCAGCGGGAGCACCACGACCATGCCCGCTTCACCGACTTCGCCGGTCGGGCGGATGCGCAGTGGGACACCGGAGACGTCGGCCATCTTCATCTCGATGGTCGCGTCCGTGCCCGGGAAGTCGATGCCGGCCAGGCGGCGGACGGTACTGCGGGCACCGTCGCAGCCCACCACGTACGCGGCGCGCAGCCGCTTGTCGCCCTCGGCGGTGGCGAGTTCGACCTCGACGCCGTCGTCCGAGGCCGTGAGGCCGACGAGCTCCTGCCCCCGGCGTACGTCGGCGCCGAGGCCGACCGCCCAGTCGTTGAGTATGGATTCCGTCAGGGACTGGGGAACGCCGCGGACCCCGAAGTTCCCGCCTTCGACAATGCGATAGTCGATGGGCAGACCGCCGAAATGCCCGACGGGGATGGTATCGAGTTCACCGAATTTCGCCAGAAGCCCACGCTGGCCGAACTCCTCGATAGTACGGGCGGAAAACCCCAGGGCCCGTGACTGCTGCATGGGTTCGACCAGCCGGTCGACCACGACGACCGAAAGTCCCGCCAAGCGGAGTTCACCCGCGAGCATGAGCCCCGAAGGGCCCGCTCCCGCAACAATCACATCGGCATCGAAATTGTCCATGTTCCCTCTCCCGACGGCTGTTTCTTTCCAGTATTCCGAGGGCGCCCGGGAAGATGAATGGCTGCGAGTACAGGACTCCGACAAGTTCGTCAAATTCCTGCAGCTGCTGCAGGGGCAGATCCGGAGCGGTCACGGGTAAAGGCGTGAGGGTGCCGGAAGACGCTTTCCGGCACCCTCACCCGCGGATTCGGCGGCCGGCCCTACCGGCTTTCGGCACGGGCTCAGTACAGGCCCATCACGCGTTCGACCGCGACCTCGATCACCACGAGCCCCGGTGGCTCCGGCGGCGGTGACCAGTAGCGCTTGGCGTAACGGCGTACGCCCTCCCTCACCCGTAGGGGGTCGTCCGACACGGTCGCGGTGCCTTCGAGAGTGATCCAGTGAGGACCCGCCACCTGACAGACCGCCACCCGGTCACCGGGGCCGGCCAGCACGTTCCTGGTCTTGCGGCGCGTCCGGGCGGTCATGACCCGGGCCAGCCCGGCGTCACCGTCCCAGGTGAACCGCACGGGCGTCACGTGCGGCGTGCCGTCGGGGCGATGGGTGACGAGGGTGCCCAGGTGGTTCTCGGCGAGAAAGTCCTCGGCCGAGGCGGACAGCGGCAGTCGCAGCGGCATGCGTTCGCCCGTTCTCTACGCGGCGTGCTTCGGCGCGTCGCCGGGCTGCCCTGATGCCTTCATGACGGGAAGGAGCAGCAGCGTGACGACGAACGCGGCGGCGGCGAAGCCCGCTCCGACGAGGAAGGCGTCGTGGAAGACGCTGGTCCGCGCCTCCCTGACGAGTTCCGGGATGCCCCGGGCCTGTGCCTCCAGTTGGGGGATGTTGCGGAAGGCGATGGTGGCGGCGACGGCCAGGCCGACCGCGCCGCCGACCTCCTGACTGGTGTTGATGAGACCGGCAGCCAGGCCGGAGTCCTGCTCCTCGGCCCCCGTGAACGCGGAGACCTGCACGGGCACGAACGACAGACCGAGCCCGAGACCCGTGAGCAGGAAGGCGGGCAGCAGATCCGTGAGGTACGAGGCGTCGGACGGCGCCCGCCACAGCAGCAGCATGCCGCCCGCCGCGAGGGCGAGACCGGCCATGAGGACCGGCTTGGTGGCGACCTTGGTGACGAGCTGCGAGGCGACACCGGCACCGACCGCCGTGATGACGGCGAGCGGCACATAGGCGAGGCCGGTCTTGACCGCCGAATAGTCCAGGACCTGCTGCATGAACAGGCTGGCGAAGAAGAACAGCGACACAGCGGTACCGAGCAGCAGCACGGCGACGGCGTTCGCCGCCCGCAGCGCCGGGCGCCGGAAGATGCCGAGCGGGATCAGCGGCGCCTTGGCGCGCCGTTCGATGAGCAGGAAGGCGAGCAGCAGCACGGCCGCCACGCCGAACCCACTGTAGATCCGGGCCGTGGGGACGTCCGAGTCGTCGACGGTGAGGCCGAGGGAGAAGATCAGCAGCACCAGACCGGTGGTGAGGAGGACCGCCCCGGTGACGTCGAATCCCTGACGCCGCCGCGTGGCACGGCTCTCGGGCACGATGAGCGGCGCCACCAGCGCGCCCACCAGTCCGATCGGCACGTTGATGAAGAAGACCCAGCGCCAGCCGGGGCCGTCCGTGAGCAGACCGCCCAGGGTGACACCGGCCACCGCGGCGATACCGCTCAGCGCACCCCAGGCGCCGAGGGCCTTGTTGCGCTCGGCGCCCTCCTCGAAGGTGTTCGTCAGCAGGCTGAGTGCGGCGGTGGCGATGAACGCCGCGCCGAGGCCCTGGGCGCCACGGGCGACGACCAGCATGACGGCGTCCTGTGCGAACCCCGCGAGCAGGGACGACAGGGCGAACAGGATCAGTCCGGTCTGCAGCATCCGGCGTCGCCCGAAGGTGTCGGCGAGCCGGCCGCAGAGCAGAAGGAACCCGCCGAGCAGCGTTCCGTACGTCGTGACGACGTACTGCAGCTGGGTCTGGGAGATGTTGAGCTCGTCCTCGATGGTGGGAAGCGCGACGTTCACGATCGACACATCGAGAAACGTCATGAATCCGGCGAGGCAGAGAAACGCCAGGATGAGCCCGGGACGGCGCACCTGCGGTGTGGCCGCTGCCCGGCCGGTGCTGTGCAGGGACTCTGGGATCGACATGTCGCTCCTGGTGGATGAGGAGGATTCGCGGAATCGGAAGCGAGATCGCAGGAGGAACCGGAGGCGGAGCCGGGACGGAACCGGAGCCGGACCGGAGAGCGCGTCAGGACGCTAGCATCCTGGGTATAGTAGGTACCTAGAGGAAAGCGACTTCCGGGAGGACCCATGAGCGGTACGACCACCCAGAGCGGCACCCGCGCGCGCACGGCACCGGCACGGTCCGAACAGGCATGCCCGATCGCACCGGTACTCGACATCGTCTTCAGCCGCTGGACCACGCCGATCCTGTGGACCCTCAACGAGTACGGCCGGCAGCGCTTCGTGGAGCTGCAGCGCAACATCGCCACGATCACGCCGAAGGTACTGACGCAGAGGCTGCGGCAGATGGAGCGCGACGGTCTCGTCCTGCGCACCTATCACCCCGAGGTTCCCCCCAGGGTGGAGTACGAGATCAGCGATCTCGGACGCAGCCTGGCGCCGCTCTTCGCGACGCTCGCCGAGTGGTCCGAGTCCAACCTGTCCAAGGTCGAACAGGCGCGCCGCGACTTCGACTCCGCGGACCAGCGAGCCTGACGGGCACGACCGCGGCTCAGCGCCGCGACGCACCCGTACTTGTACCCGCACCTGCGCCTGCGTCCGCGGTCAGGGCCTCCAGCACACGCATGGAGCCCCGGTAGAAGATGAGCGGGTTCTCGTCGCGGGCGGGAACCCCGAGCTCGACGACCTCACCCAGCACGATGGAGTGGTCCCCTCCGTCGTACTCCTCCATCAGCCGGCAGCCCAGGAACGCCAGGGCCCCGCTGAGGACCGGCAGTCCCTCCGAGGACCGGTGGTGCGGCACCTCCTCGACCTTCGCGGACTCACGGCCGGCGAACGCCCAGGCGAGTGGCTCCTGTTGACGTGTCAGGAAGTTGACGACGAACCCGCCCGAGTCCTTCAGCACCGGACGCAGCCGGGACCGCTCGTGCAGGCAGAACAGCACGAGCGGCGGTTCGAGCGAGACGGAGGTGAAGGAATTGACCGTGGTTCCGGCGGAGTTGCCGGGCCCGCCGGTGGTGATGACCGTGACGCCGGTGGCGAAGTTGCCGCACACGTTGCGCAGCGCCTTGCCGTCCACCGGCTTCTGCTGGTGCGATGCGTGCTGTACGGGAATCACGAGAGCCCTCTCGTCTCGTCAGGTACGCGGGGTGATGAGATCCGCGGGTTCCGGAGTCGGGTCCGTGGTCAGAGCCTCGCGCCGGGACAGCAGAGGCCCCGCCATCGCCGTCGTGACGAGAGCCATGATCACCAGCATGGTGAACATGCGCCCGTCGAGGACGCCCAGGCTGACGGCCGCGTTGAGGATGATGAGTTCGGTCAGACCCCGGGTGTTCATGAGCAGCCCGAGGTCCTTCGCCTCCCGCCAGGACAGGCGGGACAGACGCGCCGGTACGATCGCGCCGAGCAGCTTGCCCGCGCAGGCGACGGCGATGATCAGCGCCAGCGCGAGGTAGTCACCGGCGGTCAGGGCGCCGAGGTCCACACCGAGCCCGGTGACGATGAAGAACACCGGCAACAGCACAAGGCTCACGTTGTCCAGCGGCTTGCGCAGATGCTGGGTGAGGACACGGACCGGCTCACGCGGCATCACGAAGCCGAACAGGAAGGCGCCGAAGATGGCGTGGATACCGATCCAGGTGGTCAGCCAGGCCGAGGTGAACGCACCGGCGCACAGGACCACCAGCAGCGACGACCAGCGTTCGGTGCTCGCCCAGCGCCACACCAGCCGGGCGACCAGGGGCCGCACCACCAGCAGCATCAGCGCGACGTAGCCGACGCCGAGCGCACCGATCCGTGCCAGCTCCGTATAGTCGCCGTCCGCGCTGACCAGGGCCGACACATACGCCAGCAGACACCAGGCCAGCACGTCGTCGATGGCCGCGCTGGCCAGGGACAGGGTGCCGACCCGGGTGTCGAGCAGCTTGTTGTCGGCGAGGATCCGGGCCAGCACGGGGAACGCGGTCACCGACATCGCCGTACCCATGAAGGTGGCGAAGGCGACGAAGGAGATGTGATGTCCTGCCACCGTCGCATGGTGCGGGTGGAGCACGGTCGCGAGGGCCACGCCGAGGCCGAAGGCGAGCGCGACGGAGGAGAGTGAGACCCCGGCCGCCAGGCCGGCGTGCGGGCGGATCAGCCGCTTCTCGAACTCCCAGCCCACCACGAACATGAAGATGACGAGGCCGACTTGGGAGACCGCCGACAGAAACGGGCGTACGTCGGCCGGGAAGATCCGATGGGGCAGGTCCCCGGGGAGCATGCCCAGCACGCTCGGGCCGAGGGCGATGCCCGCCGCGATCTCGCCGATCACCGCGGGCTGGCGCAACCGCCGTACCGCCCGGCCCAGCAGGAGACCCACCAGCAGGACGACGGCGATGTCGGCCAGCATGATCGCGAACTTCATGTCCGGTGTGCCGGCTGCCATGACGGTCATCGGGCGCCTCCGGTGACGGGTGGGCTGCCGGTCATCCACACCACGCGGAACGACAGCGCGGCGAGCCGCCAGCCCTCGGGCGTACGCCGGGCCTCACCGGTCACCAGCGTGCCGGTCACGAAGAGCGGTTCGGCGGCCGCGCCGGGGTGGTGGACGTGCGTCGACACGAGATTGGCACGCAGTACGGCCCGGTCGTCGCTCATGACATCGACAATCGCGGGTGAATTCAGATGCTGCGTCCGCTCGAATGCCGCCAGTGCGTCGCGGTGGTAATCGGCGAGCCCGACGATGCCCTCGTGCCGGCTCATCGGGAACTCGACACGGGCGTCCTCGGTGAACAGGCTTCGCGCCCACGCGTCGTCGAGCTTGTCGTCGTCGAGAGCGATCAGATAACGGTCCAGCAGCGTGCCCGTGCCGGAACCGGGAGTTGACTGGCCTGAGTTCATTGCCCGAGCATGGCGCCCTTTCCGAGGGGCACCCAAGGCCGCTTGTCACAGATCTGACGAAGTTGCAGAAGATCTGACGACGCCCTCGAAGAGTTGACGAACCTGCCGGAATTCTTGAACAGAGCGCACTTCAGCTCACGATCCGTTCTTGTGATGCTGTTCGGGAAACGGCCCTCCGTTCCTCCATGTCCTCAAGCGGAAGAGAAGAGAGAATGCCGAAAATTGCAGCCGACGGAAAGCACCTGACCGTCCTCAACCTGTTCTCGACCGACGCCCCCGAGAAGCAGGACAGCCTGCTCGGGGCGATGCGGGAGATCGTCGACAGCGCGGCCTTCGACGGCTGGATCTCCAGCACGGTCCACAGCGGCCAGGACAAGCCCGGCACGGCCAACTTCATCCAGTGGCGCTCCACCGAGGACCTCGAAGCCCGCTACGCCGGCGAGGAGTTCAAGCACCGTACGCTCCCTCTCTTCCGAGAGATCACGACGTCGATCCGGCTGCTGCAGAACGAGGTGGCCTTCACCCAGCAGGCGCCGGCGCTGGGCGGCGTGACCGAGATCTCGCCCGACCGCGACGACTACACCGTCATCGAGATCTACGGTGTGGCGGAGAAGGGCCAGGACGACCTGATCGACGCCCTGGGCCCGTCACAGGAGTGGCTGCTCGAGGTGCCGGGCTACCGGACCCACACCGTCCTGCGGGGTCTGCGCGCCCGCGGTCTCGACGGCACGTTCGTCGTCTCCTACTCCCAGTGGGACGACAAGGAGTCGTACGACCGCTTCCGTGACCTGCCCGAGGCGGAGCGGTCCGCCGCACGGCAGAAGACCGACGTCCGCGTGGCCGCCCTGGCGACCTCGCACGACTGGAACACCTACCGGGTCGTGCACTCCCGGTCGGCGGGTCAGTAGGAACGTTCCCGACGGTGGTCCCAGGCGGCCGGCTCCGCCTGGGGCCACCGTCCTTTCCGTTCGCCGACCGGATGACGAAGTCGTGTTGTGCCGCCGGCTCGTGTCCGACGGACCGCCTCCGGGCGTGGAGTGATGATGCGTGTGCTCGTGGTCGACTCCGATGATCAGGCCGCCGAAGCCCTGGTCTCCCGACTGATCAGGAACGGACACCGGGCCAGCCGTGTCCGTTCGGGCCGAGCGGCGCTCAGGACCTGGGACCAGGCCGATCTGATCCTCCTCGACCTGGGCCTGCCCGATCTGGACGGCGTGGAGGTCTGCGGGGAGATCCGCGCCAGAGGCGGCACCCCGATCATCACCTTCACCAGCAAGGACACGGAACTCGACCGTGTCCTCAGCCTTCAGGCGGGTGCGGACGACTGCCTGGTCAAGCCGTACGGATACCGCGAGCTCGTGGCCCGGATGAATGCGGTCATGCGCCGCGCCGCCGCACGGACGAGCACGGCGGTCCTGTCACGCGGTGCCCTGCACATCGATCCGCGCAGCCGGCAGGTGCGCGTGCGCGAGCGGATCATCGACGTGACCCGCAAGGAGTTCGACCTGCTCTTCCTGCTTGCCTCGTCCCCGGATGCGGTCGTGTCCCGGAGGGACCTGATCTCGAAGGTCTGGGCGGACGAGTGGGCGATCTCCAGCCGCACCGTCGACACCCATGTGAGCACGCTGCGCACCAAGCTCGGTGACGGCGACTGGATCATCACCGTACGCGGCCTCGGATACCGGCTCGGCGACGGGACGGGGAGCTGAGCACCAACGGCCGGTCAGGGCGCGTCCCGTGGATGAGGGCCCGTCCCGTGGATGAGGGCCCGTCCCGTGGATCAGGGCGTGTCCTCCGGAGCGTGCGGGGCCGATCCGGAAGGCGGGTCCTGGGACCGGCTCGTCTCGTACGAGGCGAGCAGCCGTTCCGCCCGGTCATCCGCGATGTCGAGCGTGGGAAGCACGGCGGGGAGCGAGATGCTCGGCAGCACATGACACAGCAGAACGAGCACCCGGTGCGTCAGATCCGCCCGCTCGCACAGGACGTGGGACATCTCCTGAATCCCGGAGAAGGCGCCGGCCAGCATCTCGGCCGTGTCGGCAGGGTCGATGTGTGGCAGGAGTTCCCCTTGTGCCCTCGCCTCGGCCAGCAGATCCGTGAGCCGGTCGATCCAGGAGCGGAACGGTGCGGCCCGGTCGAGGCCCTCGCCCCACCGGTCCATCGCGAGCCCGACACTCGCCCGCGTCAGCGGGTCATGGCGTAACTGGTGGGCGAAGAGCAGCGCCTGGTCCGCCAGTTCCTGGAGCTTCGTCCGCTGCGGCGGCAGCGGGCCGACCCTGAACTGGGCCTCCATCACCTCGCGCGCAAGCTCCTCCTTCGAGGCGAAGTGGAAGTAGAGCGCACCCTTGGTCACACCGGCCCGCGCGAGGATCTCGGTGATCGTGGCCGAGCTGTAGCCGCGCTCGTCGAACACGGCTGCCGCTGCCAGCAGAATCGACGTACGGGTCCGGATCGCTCGCGCTTGCTGTGTCATCTGTTTCGTGCCCATTTCTGGTGTCAGAGCGGGCAGGTGTGACGCGGCGGCCGTATACGAACACGGGCCCCCCATCCCAACTGCGTCCGGAATACGTACGGATGGCGATCGGCAGCCACACCCCAGGCGTGAGCTCTTTCACACCGCCCCCCTCGGTCTACAGCCGCTCGATGCATGTTTGCCGCGCGTTAACAAATCGCCGGTGATCGCTGTCGCACTCCCCCTCTGCCGATCTTCCCTCCGCCGCTCATTACAGACCGGCCGGTACGGTATCAACCTCACGGCACCGGGTGCGGACACACCGTCAAGCATCCGCAGAGGCCGACAAGTACAGAGAAACGTCAGAACTGCCGCCCGGAACAGCGACACGGTCGGGTTACCGGCGGAAAGCGGCCGTGGCCGGAACGGGCACATTGGTCTGTCTACATATTGGACACCGGGCGGGCCGATCTACGTTGGCCTGAAGAGCGTGTGTACGTACGTCGGCATACTCGGACAAGATTTCACAATGCGCCTGGTCCGGGCAAGTTTACCCAGATTTATTTTGACAAACTGATGCGCTGGTTTTTAGCCTCGCTCGCAGTGGCCTGCCATGTACGTCGAGCTGGAACTACTCGCAAGGGGGAGAGTAATGAGTCAGTACTCGACCGACACGTTGGAACCGCGAAAGACGTCGTTACCCGCACAGCACACCACTGCCACCTGGCGCGTCCTCGTGGTCGAGGGCAACGCCGACGAGAGGGAGCCCCTCGCCAACGGGCTGCGGCGGCACGGGCACAAGGTGGACGGCGCCTCGACGGGAGGAGCGGCTCTCCAGGCATGCGAGGGCGCCGACATCATCCTGCTCGACCTGGAACTTCCCGATCTCGACGGCCTGGAGGTGTGCCGTTCCATCAGGTCGATGTGCGACGTCCCCATGATCGCCGTCACCGCGTGGGGCACCGAACTGGATCGCGTCCTCGGTCTCCAGGCCGGCGCGGACGACTACCTGGTCAAGCCTTACGGCTTCCGTGAACTCATGGCCCGTATGGAGGCCGTCATGCGTCGTGCGCGGCCGCAGCAGAACAGCGCCAAGGTCGTCTCGCACGGCCCCCTGCACATCGATGCCGGGACCCGGGAAGTCTGCCTCGGCGGCCGGATCATCGATCTCACGCGCAAGGAGTTCGATCTGCTCCATCTCCTGGCGTCCCATCCGGGCACCGTTGTTTCTCGAAAACGAATAATGGAGCAGGTGTGGGGGGACTCCTGGTCCCGGCGGACCGTCGACACACATGTCAGCAGCCTCCGCAACAAACTCGGAGGCAGTGACTGGATCATCACGGTCCGCGGCGTGGGATTCCGCTTCGGGCGAGGCTGATTTCACGCACAGTCCCCTCGGACGGCTGGGGGTGAGTTCCGGGAACCGGAGCTCACCCCCTTTCCATTTCTGTGGCACCTGACGGAGCTGTGACATTCGCCTGGCTGTTGGCCAACAAATCAGCAGTCTCCCTGCAGAACCTGACCGAAGACTGAATGCGATCATCTTGAAAGCGGGAACGGGCCCGGCCAATCATGATTCAGCGGCCCGGCGCGCTGTTCCGGAGGAAATTCCTCCCGAAAGCCGAGCACGGGTGACCGCTATTTCCGAGCAGTCAGGAGATGCCCCGTCGTGCGCAAGGTGCTCATCGCCAACCGAGGCGAGATCGCTGTCCGCGTTGCCCGTGCATGCCGGGACGCCGGGATCGCGAGCGTAGCCGTCTAC